>NZ_JBIAGC010000007.1:0-212337 GCF_042869595.1 Streptomyces sp. NPDC006879 | reverse complement strand
TGCGCCAGCCACTCCCGGTTCTTCTGGGGCCTGCGGCTGTACCTGGTGTGCACCCCGGCGGGCATGCCGATCCTGTGGGCGCTTGCGAACCCGAAGCTGGACGAGCGCGAGGTGCTGACGGCGATGCTGGACCGCGAGCCGGACACGGTCACCGACCGGCCCGGCCTGCTGCTGATCACGGACAAAGGCTTCGCCTCCAAGGAGTTCGAGACCGTTCTGGCCCTGCGAGGGACAGAACTACTGCGGCCCTCGTTCAAGCGGGAGAAACGCCGCAAGGGCGAGTCCCTGCTGAAATCGGTACGGCAACTGATCGAGTCGGTGAACGACACCCTCAAGGGCCAGCTGGACCTGGAACAGCACGGCGGCCGGACCTTCGAGGGCGTCGCCGTCCGCGTCGCCCAGCGCGTCCTCGCGCTGGCCGCGGCGATCTGGCACAACCACAAGACCAAACAACCGGTCATGCGATCCCTGATCGCCTACGACCACTGATCACATCGGAATGACTCGTCTAGATGTACGAGCTCACGCGCGCCTCAGACCAGGACGCCGACGCGGTCGCCGAGGTCTGGCTCCGCTCATACGACGCTTCGCTGCCGGATGTTCGCCGGGCCCACTCCGACGAGGAGGTGCGGGCCTGGTTCCGGCAGGTGGTGGTACCGGCGGGCGGCACCTGGGTGGCCCGCCCTCCGGGCTCGGCCGAGATCGTCGGCGTGATGGTGCTGGAGGCGGGCGTGGTGGAGCAGTTGTACCTGGCTCCGGAGTGCCGGGGGCGGGGCCTGGGTGATGAGTTCATCGCGCTGGCGAAGCAACTGAGCCCGAAGGGGTTGGAGCTGTGGACGTTCCAGGTGAACACGTCGACGCACCGGTTCTACGAACGTCACGGTTTCAGCGTCGTGGAACGAACCGAGGGTGCGCGGAACGAGGAGGGCGAGCCGGATGTCCGCTACCGCTGGCGGCCCGCCCCCGAACCGGGAACCAAACCGCGGGCTAGAGCTTGACCTGGAAGACCGCCGCCGGGCGCTCCCACCGGTAGCCGAGCGCCTCATTGACCGCGCGCATCGGCTGGTTCTCGTCGGCGACCGTGGTCGCGATCTCCTGAACGGTCGGGTGGTGGGCGGCGAGTTCCGCCCGGGCCCGCTCCTTGACCGCGCGCCCGAGACCGCGTCCGCGGTGCGCCGGGACGACCACGGTGTCGTACTGGAGGGCGCGCGGGCCCTGCGGGTCGGGTAGCACGAGCTCCGTGTAGGCGGCGACTTCTCCTGCGGGGTCCAGGGCCGCGACGGTGAGCATCCTTCCACCGCGGGCCAGGATCAGTCGTTCAGCGGAGCGCAGCCGTTCGGCGTCCCAGGTGGGAGGGCGTTCGTCGAGGTCGCCGGTGGGCGCGTCGTCCATGGCGGCGTGGGCGACGGCGGCAGCGGTGGCGTACTCGTCCGGGACGATGCCGGGCCAACTCACCAGACGGTAGGGGTCGGGGAGCCGGCTCGGTCCGGTCGCGCCGGGCACCTCCTGCACGTACCAGGCCATCGGCAGTACGGGGGTGAAGCCCAGGGAGGTGGCGAAGTCCTCCCCGGGGCCACCTAGGGCGAGTTCCACGCTGACCGAGGTGCGGTGGTCGGCCAGGAGTTCACCACGCACCCGCTCCCACAGCGCCGTGCCGACGCCCTGCCGGCGAGCCCGCGGAGTGACCGTCAGGGTGTCCAGGTGGGCGGCGTGTGCGTTGCCCGGGTCGGTGAACAGCAGGACCGAGGCCACTCCGTCGTAAGGGCCGTGCGTCGCGTCGCCCTCTGAGGCCGCCACGAGGTGAACGTGGCGTCCACGGGCCGGAGGCACCCGGAGCCGACCGGCGGCCTCCACCCGGCCCGGGGGCGGCACGGACGGCGGCAGGTCGTGGGTGTGGGCGGCGTGCAGCACGGCCGCCCACGCGTCCACGGCGGCGTCGGACGGCTCCAAGGGGAGCGAGGCAATGGTCATGCACTCGACTCTATGCATCACGGTCTCGGACCGCGGCAGGGTTTTTCGTGACCCTGACGGGGCTCTGACAGTTGAGCCCGGCCTTGCCCCCGAGGGGCGCCGCCTACACCGGATACGCCGATGGCGGAGGGGGCCCGCTGCGGGTCCCCTCCGCCGTCGTACGGGGCGGCGGGTGGCTCAGACGGCCGATCCGGCCTTCCAGTCGGCCCAGCTCATGTTCCACCCGTTCAGGCCGTTCTCCGGCTGGATGGTGCGGTCGGGAGAGTTGATGACGGTCACCACGTCACCGATGAGGGACTTGTCGTAGAACCAGGCCGCCGGCTGGGACGGGTCGTTCGCGCCCTGGACGTCGTTGAGACCGACGCAGCCGTGGCTGGTGTTGGCGCTGCCGAAGATCGAGTCCGGTCCCCAGTAGTTGCCGTGGATGAAGGTGCCCGACGTGGACAGGCGCATCGCGTGCGGCACGTCCTTGATGTCGTACTCGCCCTTGCCGTCCTCGTTCTTGAAGCCGACTGTGGCGCCGTTCATCCGGGTCTCCTTGAACTTCTCGGAGATCACCATCTGACCGTTGTAGGTCGGGTTCGCCGGGGAGCCGGCGGAGATCGGGATGGTCTTGATGACCTGCCCGTCCCGGTTCACGGTCATGGTCTTCTTCTTGGCGTCCACGATGGAGACCTGGCTGCGGCCGATCTGGAAGGTCGCGGTGCGCTCCTGCACTCCATAGACGCCGGGGGCGCCCTCGACCCCGTCCAGCGCCATCTTCAGGGTGACGCTGGAGTTGGCCTTCCAGTAGGTCTCGGGGCGGAAGTCGAGGCGCTGGGAGCTGAACCAGTGGCCGACGACCTCCTGGCCGCTGCTGGAGTTCACCTCGATCGCGGACTGGACGGCCTTCTTGTCCTTGATCGGCTTGTCGAAGCGGATCGAGACGGGCATACCGACGCCGACGGTGCTGCCGTCCTCGGGGGTGAAGGTGCCGATGAAGCTGTTGTCCGGCGAAACGGTGGTGAACGAGCCGTTCTCGTGGGCCTCCCGACCCTCGGAGTCCTCGGCCGTGACGGACATCACGTACTTCGTGGCGCGCTTGAGCTTGCCCTCGGGCTTCCAGCTCATGCCGTCGGCGGCGATCTCGCCCGCCACCTCGGTGCCCTCCGAGGTCTTCAGGGCCACCTCGGTGAGCTTGCCCTCGGTGACGGTGACCTTGGTCGAGCTGTTGATCCCGACGTTGGTCGCGCCGTCCTTGGGCGTGATGGCTATTCGGGCCTTCGAGGTCTCCTTGGCGGCAGCCGCGTCGACCTCCGCCTGGGATTCCTTCGTGACCTCACCGCTGCTTGAAGTGTCCTTGGTGTCCTTGTCGCTGCACGCCGAGAGCACCAGTACGCCACCGAGCAGCGCGGACGCGGCCATCAGACCTCTGCGCCGCCGCTTGCTGTCCGTCCTCACACGCTTCTCCATCGTTGCCGAGCCCCGAGTCCCGGGTATCCCCCCGGGAGAAATCCCCGAGCGAGACCTCCGAAGCCCGGGGGCAGAGAAATCCCGCTCGCTTCGACAACGCGTTCCCGCACCTGATCGGTTCCACTCCCGGACCGACTGTGGGAAAACCCACCGACGGCGAGGGCGGCCTGTCCGCGTGCGGCGGCGGGCGCTACGCGCGGTAGCGGCCGTGCGAGGCAGGGCCCGAATCGCCCTCGCGGGCGCGGCGGTCCACCTCGTCCTGCGGGTGGTCCCGGCGGTCCTCCAGGGGGTCCTCCGGGTCGTGGTCCAGGGCTTCCTGGCCGTCCCGGTCATCCCTGGAGTAGTTCTCGGGGGTGTCCGCAGCGTCGTCGAGGTACCCATCTTCCTCGTCGAGGTCCCACTCCAAGGACTCGGGGTCGTGTTCCACGGGTTCCGTGCTCCAGGAAGCCTGCGCCAACTCCACCCCCGGGACCTCTCCAACCAGGTCAAAGGGGTCGACGAGGTAGGCCAGCGCCTCCGCAGCATCGGCCTGCACGGCACTTTGGGCGTGGTTCCGCTCCTCCTCCGGCATGAACTCATCGTCGACGATCCGTTCCAGGGCGGCGTCGGTCAACGCATCGGCGTCGTCCACCTCCAACACCAAATCCACACGAAGGCGTACATAGCGGGATGTCTCAGGAGAGGTCATACGTCGGAGACTAAGCCCGGGCACCCCCTGGCTTTCCCGCGACCCGCTGCTTTCATTAGCATCGGCCCACACGGCCAATTCACTGCTGCTGCAAGGGGGATCGACCCGTGTCCGCACGACGACCGCTGCTGACCGCCACTGCAGCGGGAACCCTCCTCTGCGCCGCCTGGCTGATGCCCTCAGCCAATGCCACCGCTGAGCACCCCACGGCGGCCACTCCGTCAGCGACCCTGCAGGCGATCCCGGCCCGTACCGCCGATTCGCGTTCCACTTCGCCTTCCGCTTCCGGCCCCACCACCGATTCCGCTTCGATTTCTGGCAGTAGCACCGGGGCGGGTGACGGTCCGTCACTCCACCTCGCCGCCACCGGGAGCATGGAGACCGTCCCCTACCTGATCGGCGGAACCGCCTTCCTGAGCCTGGGTGCCGGATTCGTCGCCTTCTCGGTCCGGCGCGGTCGGGCCCGCTGACCGCGCCCCGACCCGCTCGATCCTCGGTGGACCGACACGGCCCAGGCCCGCCCCCGTGCGGGGCGGGCCTGGGCTGTAAGGACGGGCGGGGTCCGTGCCGCCGCGCTCCTACGTGACCGAGCGGGTCTAAGGGCTGTCCCGTAATCCCCGGCGGGCGCACGGCGACAGCCCTTAGGCCAGTGGGCCGGTCACCGGCTCCACGGCCCCCACCAGTGCCCCGGAACGGACGAAGGCGTCGGCGGCGGCGAGGTCCGGCGCGAGGAAGCGGTCCGGACCCGGCCCTTGGGCGCCGGCGGCGCGCAGGGCCTCGATGGCCGCCCTGCTCGCGGGTGCCGGAGCCAGCCCGGTGCGCAACTCGACGGCGCGGGCCGCCGCGTACAGTTCGATCGCCACGATCCGGGTCAGGTTGTCGATGGCGGTGCGCAGCTTGCGGGCCGCCGACCATCCCATGGAGACGTGGTCCTCCTGCATCGCGGAGGACGGGATGGAATCGGCGGAGGCCGGCACGGCCAGCCGCTTCATCTCGCTGACCAGGGCGGCCTGCGTGTACTGGGCGATCATCAGTCCGGAGTCCACGCCGGCGTCGTCCGCGAGGAACGGCGGCAGGCCGTGCGAACGGTGCTTGTCCAGGAGCCGGTCGGTGCGCCGCTCGGCGATGGAGCCGAGGTCGGCCGCCGCGATGGCAAGGAAGTCCAGGACGTAGGCGACGGGCGCGCCGTGGAAGTTCCCGTTGGACTCCACCCGACCGTCCGACAGGACCACCGGGTTGTCCACCGCGGAGGCGAGCTCCCGGTCGGCGACGAGGGCGGCATGCGCGAGGGTGTCACGGCCGGCGCCGGCGACCTGCGGAGCACAGCGCACCGAGTAGGCGTCCTGGACGCGCGGCGCATCGTCCTGGTGGTGCCCGGTGAGCTCGCTGCCCTTCAGTACCGCGCGCATGTTGGCGGCGGAGGCCCCCTGCCCGGGGTGGGGGCGAATGGCATGCAGTTCGGGGGCGAGGACCTTCTCGGTGCCCAGGAGCGCTTCGAGGGAGAGCGCGGCGGTGATGTCGGCGGAGGTGTAGAGGGTGTGCAGGTCGGCGAGGGCCATCACCAGCATGCCGAGCATGCCGTCGGTGCCGTTCAGGAGGGCCAGGCCCTCCTTCTCCCGTAGTTCTACGGGGGCGATGCCGTGCTCGGCGAGGAGTTCACCGGCCGGCCTCACGGCCCCGTCGGGGCCTTCTGCGTCACCTTCGCCCATCAGCGCCAGCGCACAGTGCGAGAGCGGGGCGAGGTCGCCGGAGCAGCCGAGCGAGCCGTACTCGTGGACCACCGGGGTGATCCCGGCGTTGAGTACGTCGGCCATGGTCTGGGCGACGTGCGGACGGACGCCGGTGTGGCCGGAGGCCACGGTCTTCAGGCGCAGGAACATGAGCGCGCGGACGACCTCCCGCTCCACCCGCGGCCCCATGCCCGCGGCGTGCGAACGGACGATGTTGCGCTGGAGTTGGGCGCGCAGGTCGTGGTTGATGTGGCGGGTGGCGAGGGCCCCGAAGCCCGTCGACACTCCGTACACCGGCTCGGGCTTGGCGGCCAGGGCTTCCACGACCTCGCGCGCCCGGGCCAGCGCTTCGAGGGCCTCGGCGGACAGCTCGACCCGGGCGTTGCCCCGGGCTACGGCGATGACGTCTTCGGCGGTGGTACCGGACGTCCCCACCACGACAGTGTGCATATCCATATTCAGCACCCTACGGACTGAATCCCGAACTGTCACTAGTCCCGTGACCGGGACGGTACCGGCCGGATCGCCCCAGCAGCGGACACCCTCGGCAGCCACCCTGCGGGCCCACCGGAATCCGGCCCGGACCGCGCCGACCGACCGTCAGGGGCGCCCCGCGCGGAGAGTCGAGGACCCGGGGGCCGACTCGATCGCAACCCCACCCCCAGAACCTGCGGTCACCCAGCCGCCGACCAGCGGCGAAGCCGCTCCTCGACGGCTCTGCGCGGCAGGGACCTACCCGCCGTCTCGACCTCGGAAGCGCCGCCGCTCGGCGCTGGTCGAGGGCGGGGCGTCGGCCAGCCGGACCACGGCGTTATCCCGGCCCGCCACGACGGGCCGCGCGGACCGCACCGCCTTCGCCCGGTACTGGGCGGCGTCCGCCAACCGGAACAGCCGCCTGGAGGACTTCACCGGTCCGATCGGGTCCCCGGTGGAGGCGACCCCGCAGGCGACCCCCTCACCGAGCTCCAGATCGGCCGCCCGGGTGCACAGCTCCTCGGCGACCACAACCACCTCGTCGGCCGTGGGTCCCTCACTGACCAGGCAGAACTCGTCCCCGCCCAACCGAGCCGCGAGAGCGCCGGGCAGCTTGGCCCCGCAGAGCGAGAGCACGGAGCCGAATCGTTCCAGCAGCCGATCGCCCATCGCATGGCCGAGGGAGTCGTTCACCGCCTTGAGCCCGTTGAGATCGCAGACCACCAGGCTGACCACCACGTTCCGACTACGGTGCGAGGTCAGGGCCGCGTCCAGGCGCATGTCCACCGCCCTACGGTTGGCCAGGCCCGTGAGCGGATCGGTGAAGGCAAGCCTGCGCGCCTCCTCCAGCCGCTCGGTCTGCACCAGTCCGGCCGCGATCACCGCCGCCAGGACGGTGGCGAACTCCGCGTCCTCGGCGCCGAACTCCACCTCCGCGACGTTGCGCGCCACATACAGCTCACCCCAGGCACGACCGTCCAACACGATCGGGGCGACCACACAGCTGCCCCGCCCCCGCCTGCGCAGTCCGGCTCCACGGCGCCCCCGCTGCTGCCCGTAGGCGGTCTCCACCCAGGCGTGCGGTCCGCCGCCACCGGCCCACCGCTCGTGCAGGAACTCGGTGATCTCGGGGAAGTCGTGCACCGGATAGGACTCGTCCGAGGGGAACTCCCGCTCGTCCGCCCTCCGGTCGCCCTCGTTGACCAGCACCCGCAGCCGCCCGCGGTCTCGCTCCCAGGCCGAGACGGCGGCGAAGGAGCCGTCCATGGCCAGTCGAGCCCCCCGGGCCGCCGCCCGCACGCACTCCCGTGCGTCCGATGCGGCGGCCATGGCCTGCGCAAGACCCACAACGGCCCGCAGCCGCCCGTCGACACCCATCACTCCAGGTTACGGACCTATGTCCGATTTAGCGGCGATTGAGGGCGTCATGCGGGGCTGGCCGGGTGACCGAAAAACGCAGGGCGACTACGTTCCGTGCTCGACGCTACTCCCCCGGCCACACCGGGCGTCGCTTTTCGTTGAACGCCGCCACGCCTTCAGCCCGGTCCCCGGAGAAGGCCACCGACCGCCACGCCGCGTCCTCGACCTCCAGGCCGGCGCGCAGGTCCAGGCCGTGACCGAGGCGCAGCGCCCGCTTCGCGGCTCGCAGACCCACCGGGGAGTTGACCGCCATCGCCGCCGCCAGCTCCAGGGCCCGGGCTCCGTTCCGGCCGGCCTCGACCAGCTCGTCGACCAACCCGATCGCCAGGGCCTCGGGGCCCTCGACCCGACGGGCCGTGAAGATCAGCTCGGCCGCCCGGGCCGCCCCGACCCGGCGCGGCAGCAACTGCGTACCACCACCGCCGGGGATGACCCCGACGGATACCTCCGGCAGGCCCACCAGGGCAGTGGTGTCGGCGACGATCACATCGCAGGACAGGGCGAGTTCGAAACCGCCACCGAGTGCGAAACCGTGGACGGCCGCGATGGTGGGCACGGGCAGTTCCAGGACGCCGGTGTACGCACCACGGGCGAGCGGGCGCTGGCGCACCAACTCGGCGTCGGTGAAGGAATTGCGCTCCTTCAGGTCGGCGCCGACGCAGAAGGCGCGCTCATGGGTGGAGGTCAGGGCGACCACCCGCACCGAGGCGTCGGCCGCGAGTGCGGCGCAGGCCGCGCCGATCGAGCGGGCCATCTCCGTGGAGACCGCGTTCATCGCCTTCGGGCGGTCCAGCACCAGTTCGGCGACGTGACCTCCCTCGCCGTGCCGCCGCACCGCCACGAACTCGCCGAAACGCTGTTCCGCTACTTCTGCCGACCCTGCCGACTTCGCCGACGACATCCCAGCCCCTCCCGGTTAACGAGCGTTACCCGGGGATCTTAGGCGCCCGCCGCGTCAGCAGCCAGGGCTCCACCACGCCGAGCCCGCGCACCGGCCGCTGCCACATCGGCTGGAGCGCGAAACGGTACGAGGGCGCCGCCGCCCCGCCCTGCTGGGCCAGCTCCAGGGCAGCCGCCGCCTCCGCCTCCGACGTGGGCGCATCACCGGTGCGCCCCAGTTCCTCGGCCAGCGCGGGATCCACCAGGACCGCGTTCTTCGGAGCTATCGAGGTGAGCCGACTGGCGAGGTTCACCGTCGTCCCGAACACATCGCCCATGCGGGTCGTCACGGTGCCGAAGGCGATACCGACCCGCAGCTCCGGCATCGTCTCGTCGCCCTCCATGGCATCGATGAGCCGCAGCGCGATCTCCGCCGCCGTGCCCGCGTCGTCGGCCGCGTAGAGGACCTCGTCGCCCAGGGTCTTGATGAGCCGGCCCCCGTGCGCGGCCACCAGATCGGCCGCCGTGGTCTCGAAGGCCTCGACGAGTTCGCCGAGCTCTTCCTCTTCCAGACGCCTGGTCAACCGGGTGAAGCCGACCAGGTCGGCGAAGCCGACGGCCAGCCTGCGGTCCACCATCTCCTCGTCGTCGGCCGCCTGCACGACCCGGCCGGTGGCCGCGGCGAGCTGTCGTCGCCAGACGTAGACGAGGAACTCCTCCAGCTCCGGGAGCAGCAGCTCCACCAGCGGATACGTGACCTCGGTACGGGTCATCCCCGGCTCCGGCGGCTCGGTCAAGCCCTCCAGGAAGGAGTCGATCTGCCATTCGGCCAGCCGGGCCGTCGTCTGCCCGGTGGAACGGGCCACCTGCACCGCCATCGGCTCGCTGAGCAGCCCGGCCTCCACCAGGCCGGCCAGCCGTCGCAGCGCGAGGACGTCCGCCTCGGTGAGCGCCTTGGCCTGGCCGATGTCGGCGAAGCCCATGGCCCGCCAGAACCGGGACGCGAGCTCCATCGAAACCCCGGCGCTGCGCGCCGCCTGGAAGGGCGTGTACCGGCGCTCGGCGCCCAAGATCAGCTGTTCGAGGCGGATCGCGAGCGGATCGGCGGTGGGTTCAGCCGTGTGGTCGACCTCGTGGAGCGGGGTGTGCTGATCGCGGCCCACCGGCCCGATCGGCTGGGGAGTGCCGCCGGAATGAGTGTCGTCGACGGTCACGCGCCGCCTCCTGTCCGTTCCGTACACACTGCCTGGCCTGCCGGTCTCGCCTGGTCGCCAGGCGATCGGGATCGCCTAAACCATACGGCAGGTGTGCCGTAGCTCACTCCCACTCCAACCCTTCAACTACGTGGCTCCGGTCCCCTCCCGTGGCGGCCTTCCTCAACCGTTGCGCAGATGGACCACGTCTCCCGCCCCCACGGCCTCCTCGGCCCCGTCACCAGTTCGGACCACCAGACGCCCTTCCCCGTCCACCGCCACCGCCTCGCCGCTGAGCGTCCGCCCGCCGGGCAGCTCGGCCCGCACGGTACGCCCCAGGGTCGAGCAGCCGGCCGCGTAGGTCTCCTGGAGTCCGCTCGCTCCGGGGTCGCCGCCGGCGGCGCACCAGCGGCCGTACCAGTCCGCCAGGGAGCGCAGTACCGCCCGCAGCAGCGGGTCGCGGTCGGTGACGGCGGCCTTGGCGAGGGTCAGCGAACCCGCGAGCGGCACCGGCAGCTCCGCGGCACTCAGCGTCACATTGAGCCCGATGCCGATGACCACGCTGTCGCCGGCGCGCTCGGCCAGGATGCCGCCGGCCTTGCGCTCCTCGCCCTCGACCGCCACCAGCAGGTCGTTGGGCCACTTCAGGGCGGTGTCCACGCCCGCCGTACGCGAGACCGCGGTGGCGGTGGCCACGCCGGCCAGCAGGGTGAGCCAGTGCCAGCGTTCGGTGGGGACCTGGTGCTCACCCGGTTTGAGCAGGACGGAGAAGAACAGGCCGGAGCGTGCGGGTGCGGTCCAGGTGCGGTCCAACCGGCCTCGGCCGGCGGTCTGCTCCTCAGCTACCAGGACCGCGCCTTCGGGCAGTTCGGCGGCGCGTGCCGCCAGATCGGAATTGGTGGACCCGGTGCTGCTGACCAGCTCGGCGGAGGTCCACAGGCCACCGTCGGTGACCAGCGCCCGGCGCAGCGCGGAGGCCGAGAGCGGCGGGCGCTCCAGATTGGACCAGCGGCCGGCGGACGGGTCGGAGCCGCTCCGGGGAACGGGCGATGAGTCATCTGAAGGCGTCATGCAAGCCACACTAGGTGTGGGAAACACCGCAGTGCCGCGCGGCATGCGCGCCGATACGCTACGTGTCAGTAGCGATCAACAGACAGCAGACCAGTGCAGGGAGCCGCATCCCGATGTCCGAGCCGTCCCACCCCTCACAGAGTGACTCGTCGATCGACTCGCAGATCGACGTCCACACCACCGCCGGCAAGATCGCGGACTTGCAGCGCCGCATCGACGAGGCGACGCACGCGGGTTCCGCGCGGGCCGTGGAGAAGCAGCACGCCAAGGGCAAGTTGACGGCCCGTGAGCGCGTGGAGCTGCTGCTGGACGAGGGCTCCTTCGTCGAACTCGACGAGTTCGCCCGACACCGCTCGACCAATTTCGGCATCGAGAAGAACCGCCCCTACGGGGACGGTGTCGTGACCGGCTACGGGACGGTCGACGGCCGGCCCGTCTGCGTCTATTCGCAGGACTTCACCATCTTCGGCGGCTCGCTCGGCGAGGTGTACGGCGAGAAGATCGTCAAGGTGATGGACTTCGCCCTGAAGACGGGCTGCCCGGTCATCGGCATCAACGACGGCGGCGGCGCGCGCATCCAGGAAGGCGTGGTGGCGCTCGGACTGTTCGCCGAGATCTTCCGCCGCAACGTGCACGCATCGGGCGTGATTCCGCAGATCAGCCTGATCGTCGGTCCGTGTGCGGGCGGCGCGGTCTACTCCCCCGCGATCACCGACTTCACCGTCATGGTCGACAAGACCTCGCACATGTTCATCACCGGACCGGATGTCATCAAGACCGTGACCGGCGAGGACGTGGGTTTCGAGGAACTCGGCGGCGCCCGTACCCACAACACCACTTCGGGCGTGGCGCACCACATGGCCGGGGACGAGAAGGACGCGATCGAGTACGTCAAGTCCCTCCTGTCCTACCTGCCCTCGAACAACCTCTCGGAGCCGCCCGCCTTCCCGGAGGAGGCGGAACTGGACGTATCCGAGGCGGACCGCGAGCTGGACACCCTGATCCCGGACAGCGCCAACCAGCCGTACGACATGCACACCGCCATCGAGCACGTGCTGGACGAGGGCGAGTTCCTCGAAGTCCAGGCGCTGTTCGCGCCGAACATCCTCACCGGCTTCGGGCGGGTGGAGGGCCACCCGGTGGGGATCGTCGCCAACCAGCCGATGCAGTTCGCCGGCTGCCTGGACATCAACGCCTCCGAGAAGGCCGCCCGCTTCGTCCGCACCTGCGACGCCTTCAACATCCCGGTCCTCACCTTCGTGGACGTCCCGGGCTTCCTGCCGGGCACCGACCAGGAGTACAACGGCATCATCCGGCGCGGCGCCAAGCTGATCTACGCCTACGCCGAGGCCACCGTCCCGTTGATCACCGTCATCACCCGCAAGGCCTTCGGCGGCGCCTATGACGTCATGGGCTCCAAGCACCTGGGCGCGGACCTCAACGTGGCGTGGCCGACCGCCCAGATCGCCGTGATGGGCGCGCAGGGTGCGGTGAACATCCTGCACCGGCGGACCATCGCCGCCGCACCGGACGCCGAGACCATGGAGGCGACCCGGGCCAAGCTGATCACGGACTACGAGGACACCCTGCTCAACCCGTACATCGCGGCCGAGCGCGGCTATGTGGACGCCGTGATCATGCCCTCCGAAACCCGGGCGCACATCGTGCGCGGGTTGCGCCAGTTGCGCACCAAGCGGGCCTCCCTGCCCCCGAAGAAGCACGGCAACATCCCCCTGTAAGGAAGGGCGCTCCGCATGATCAAGGTCGTCAAGGGCAATCCGACGCCCGAGGAGTTGGCCGCCGCACTGGCGGTGGTCCAAGCGCGCGCCGCGGCGCTCGCCCAGGTGCCGGCCGGCGCGCCCCGGATCGCCGATTCCTGGTCGGACCCGTCCCGGGTGGCCCGCACCCGACTGCCGCAGCCGGGCCCGCGGACCTGGAGCCGCACCTACTGGCCCGGGTAGGCCCCGTCCACGGCCGGTGCGCTTGAGTACGGGTACTCAGGCGCACCGGGCGCGATCGGCGCCAGGATCGGAGCATGCTGTGGTCCGACCCCGAAGAAGAGCCGCCCGAGCAGATGCGCGAGGCGCAGGCCATGCTGCGCCGTCTGGGGTTGGTGTTGGCCCTCGCGATGGTGCTGGCGATGTTCGTGGCGGGCCTGCCCTGATCGCGGACCGCCCAAGGGCCGCCTGCGAGGAGGGGCAGCGCTTAGGCTGCCCGCATGACTGAACGACGCTCCTTGGTGCTCGCCTCCGCTTCACCCGCCCGGCTGGAACTGCTGCGGCAGGCGGGGCTCTCTCCGCATGTCATCGTCAGCGGGGTCGACGAGGACGCCCTGAGCGCCGACACGCCCGCCGAGTTGGCTCTGGTCCTGGCCGAAGCGAAGGCTTCCGTGGTGGCCGGGCTACCGGAAGCGAAGGGCGCACTGGTCATCGGCTGCGACTCGGTGCTGGAGCTGGACGGCGAGGCGCTGGGCAAGCCGGCGGACGCCGCGGAGGCGACGGCCCGTTGGATGTCGATGCGCGGCCGTTCGGGTGTGCTGCGGACCGGTCACAGCGTGGTCGATACGGACTCGGGCCGGCAGGTGTCGGCGACCGCGTCGACGACCGTGCACTTCGGGGAGCCTTCGGACGCGGAGGTCGCCGCCTACGTGGCGAGCGGGGAACCGCTGCACGTGGCGGGGGCGTTCACGCTGGACGGGCTGTCGGCGCCGTTCATCGACAGCATCAACGGGGACCACGGGAACGTGATCGGGCTGTCGTTGCCGCTCCTGCGCTCACTGCTCGGCGAGCTCGGGGTGTCCATCACCGACCTGTGGGTCTGATCCGGCGTCCGGCGCCGCGCCGGGGTCCGCGGGTCGACCCTGGTCCGGGGGGCCGTCCGGGCGGACGCGATAGACCGTCAGGGCGAGGACCAGCAGGCTGAACGCCGCCATCAGGAAGGCGAAGACCCCCCAGCCCACCGGGCCCACCACGAGTGCGCCGAGGACGGTCTGGGTGATCGCGCAGCCGATCAGCACCAGCCGGGCGGCGCCCGCCGGGGCCCGGTCCCTGGCGGCGGCCAGGACCAGCAGCGCAGCGGCTGCGGTGAGGAACAGGCCCAGGGTGCCGCCGAGAACATACGTAGTCGTGGCCATGACATCCGTATCGATGCCCGCCAGGGACATCGACTGACTCTGCACCGACCTGCCCAGCACCAGATGGACGAAGACCACGCCCACCGCCTCGATGAGCAGGAAGGTGGCGGCCAGCAGTGCCGTACCCTTCCGCGCCACGACACCGACCACTGCGCCACCCCTCGCCTGAGCGCCGATCTCGACACCGGTCCCGCCGGCTTCGGTCCGTGCCGACGGGCCACCAACCACCGGGGCCGGATCGGGCCGGCCACACCATCGGGCCAATCCTGAGCACGACTGTCGCCAGGAGGCTACTAACGAGTAAACGTTCGGACAAGAGTCGAGGTCGCTCGTCATACCGGCGGATCGGCTCCCGCCGGAGGGAGGGGGCGGTCCCTGGTGTACGCCCGGTCGACCGATCCACGAGCGGAGCAGGAAAATATTCGCCCGTTCGTAGGGAACCAACAAAGAATCACGACCGGCCGGAGAGCGTGCACACAGAGACCTTGGCCACAGGACAGCGTTACTGTTCAGTCGGGGACTCCCTCGGGCTGCGGCAGCACAAGGGTTTTCTCGATCCGAGCGAGCCGGAATCACACTCTGTGTGGGCAAGCTCACCTTTGGGAACGGGTCGAAAGGCCGTGTCGGCTGTCCCTAAACTCAGCTTGTTTCAAGGAGGGAGACATCGTGCGCAAGGTGCTCATCGCCAACCGTGGCGAAATCGCTGTCCGCGTTGCCCGGGCCTGTCGGGACGCCGGGATCGCGAGCGTAGCCGTCTACGCCGACCCGGACCGGGATGCTCTGCATGTCCGCGCGGCTGACGAGGCGTTCGCGCTGGGCGGTGACACCCCGGCCGCCAGCTACCTGGACATGGCCAAGGTGCTCCAGGCCGCAGCGGATTCAGGGGCCGACGCCATTCACCCTGGCTACGGATTCCTCTCCGAGAACGCCGAGTTCGCTCAGGCCGTCCTCGACGCGGGGCTTACCTGGATCGGCCCGCCCCCGCAGGCCATCCGCGACCTCGGCGACAAGGTGGCGGCCCGTCACATCGCCCAGCGTGCCGGGGCCCCGCTCGTCGCCGGCACCCCGGACCCGGTGTCCGGCTCCGAGGAGGTCGTGGCCTTCGCCAAGGAGCACGGACTGCCGATCGCCATCAAGGCCGCCTTCGGCGGCGGTGGCCGTGGCCTCAAGGTCGCCCGCACCCTCGAAGAGGTTCCGGAGCTGTACGACTCGGCGGTCCGTGAGGCCGTCGCCGCCTTCGGTCGCGGCGAATGCTTCGTCGAGCGCTACCTCGACAAGCCCCGCCACGTGGAAACCCAGTGCCTGGCAGACCAGCACGGCAACGTGGTGGTCGTCTCCACCCGTGACTGCTCGCTCCAGCGACGCCACCAGAAGCTGGTGGAGGAGGCTCCGGCCCCGTTCCTCTCCGAGGAGCAGAACGCCGAGCTCTACGCGGCCTCCAAGGCGATCCTGAAGGAAGCCGGCTACGTCGGCGCGGGCACCGTCGAGTTCCTCGTGGGCATGGACGGCACGATCTCCTTCCTCGAAGTGAACACCCGACTCCAGGTGGAGCACCCGGTCACCGAGGAGGTCACCGGCATCGACCTGGTGCGCGAGATGTTCCGCATCGCCGACGGGGAGGAGCTCGGCTACGGCGACCCGCAGATGCGCGGCCACTCCTTCGAGTTCCGCATCAACGGCGAGGACCCGGGCCGCAACTTCCTGCCCGCACCCGGCACCGTGACCGTCTTCGCGCCCCCGTCGGGACCGGGTGTCCGTCTGGACGCCGGTGTTGAGTCCGGCAGCGTCATCGGCCCGGCCTGGGACTCCCTGCTGGCCAAGCTGATCGTCACGGGCGCCACTCGCGAGCAGGCGCTCCAGCGCGCTGCGCGCGCCCTGGCCGAGTTCAACGTGGAGGGCATGGCCACGGCCATTCCGTTCCACCGCGCCGTCGTTGCCGATGCGGCATTCGCCCCGGCCGAGGGCCCGTTCAAGGTCCACACCCGTTGGATCGAGACCGAGTTCGTCAACGAGATCCCGGCCTTCACCACGCCCATGGGCGAGGAGACGGACGAGGAGCCCGGCCGCGAGACCGTGGTCGTGGAGGTCGGTGGAAAGCGCCTGGAGGTCTCCCTGCCTTCCTCACTGGGCATGACGCTGGCCCGGACCGCTGCCGCCGGCGGCGCCAAGCCCAAGCGCCGGGCGGCGAAGAAGTCCGGACCGGCAGCTTCCGGCGACACCCTCGCCTCTCCGATGCAGGGCACGATCGTGAAGATCGCGGTCGAGGAGGGCCAAGAGGTGAAGGAGGGCGACCTGGTGGTCGTTCTGGAGGCGATGAAGATGGAGCAGCCGCTGAACGCGCACCGCTCCGGTACGGTCGTGGGCCTGTCCGCCGAGGTCGGTGCTTCCATCACCTCGGGCGCCACGATCTGTGAGATCAAGGACTGATCTCCGCAGAAGACGCACCCGGCTGAGCGAGGGCCGCCCGGATCGATCCGGGCGGCCCTCGCCTTCGGTCCGGGGCCGGCGGAGCCCTCAGCGCCGGCGCAGGTCCGCCACGCGGGCCCGCTCCCCCGACTGCTCGGCGGCCAACGCGGCCGTGGCCCGCAGCTGTGGAGGACCGGTACGGCGTTGGACGGGTAGGGGCGAATCACGGCGCGGACGACGGCCCGGAGGCAGCCCCTCGCCACCCGCGCCCCCGATGCCCCCACCGGCTACGGTGACCTGCACGCCCTGGTCCGCGAGGGCCTGGAGCTCGGTGGCCGCCCGGTCGTCGTGCGCCGGTGGCTCGTCCGTCACCAGGCGGGTGATGAGGTCCGTCGGCACGGTCTGGAACATCGTGTCCGTGCCGAGCTTGGTGTGGTCGGCCAGGACCACCACCTCGGCGGCGGCCTGGACCAGCGCCCGGTCCACACTGGCGGAGAGCATGTTGGAGGTGGACAGCCCGCGCTCGGCGGTCAGCCCGCTCCCGGACAGGAAGGCGCGGGAGACCCGGAGCCCCTGGAGGGACTGCTCGGCCCCACTGCCGACGAGAGCGTAGTTGGACCCGCGCAGAGTGCCGCCGGTCATGACGACCTCCACGCGGTTGGCGTGGGCCAGGGCCTGTGCCACGAGGAGGGAGTTGGTGACGACGGTCAGACCGGGCACCCGGGCCAGCCTGCGGGCCAGCTCCTGGGTGGTCGTGCCGGCACCGACGACCACGGCCTCACCCTCTTCGACGAGGCTGGCGGCGGCATCGGCGATGGCGGTCTTCTCTGCGGTGGCGAGATGAGACTTTTGCGGAAAGCCGGACTCCCGCGTGAAACCACCCGGCAATACCGCACCGCCGTGCCGGCGGTCGAGGAGTCCTTCGGCCTCCAGTGCCCGCACGTCCCGCCGTACGGTCACTTCGGAGGTCTGGACGACGCGAGCGAGCTCCCGGAGCGATACCGCTCCGTTGGCGCGCACCATTTCGAGGATCAGTTGACGACGTTCTGCAGCGAACACGGAACTGACAGTAACCCCAACGACCGTCTGCTTTCAGCACTTTGCGCCGGATAGCAGAAGTTGTTCGCAGCGGAGAGCGAACAGTGGTATGTGCGGGCACCTTGGGCATGCCGCCGATCGAACGCGCCGCTCTCCGCTCAAACCTCGTACGCGTGCGGCAGGTTAGCCCTCGCCCGCCGTCTTGCGGGTGTGCAGTTGACGGGCCACCTCGGCGACCGAACCCGAAAGGGAGGGGTACACGGTGAACGCGTTTGCGATCTGTTCCACCGTCAAATTGTTGTCGACTGCGATCGAGATGGGATGAATGAGCTCGCTCGCCCGCGGCGCGACGACCACACCACCGACCACGATGCCGGTGCCGGGCCGAGAGAAGAGCTTCACGAACCCGTCCCGGATGCCCTGCATCTTGGCGCGCGGGTTGCGCAGCAGCGGCAGTTTCACCATCCGGGCGTCGATCTTTCCGGCATCCACATCGGCCTGGGTGTAGCCGACGGTGGCGATCTCCGGGTCGGTGAACACGTTCGAGGAGACCGTCTTGAGGTTCAACGGTGTCACCGCGTCACCGAGGAAGTGGTACATGGCGATGCGCCCCTGCATGGCGGCGACCGAAGCGAGGGCGAAGACGCCGGTGACGTCCCCGGCGGCGTACACGCCCGGGGCCGAGGTGCGCGAGACCCTGTCGGTCCAGATGTGACCCGACTCTTTCAGCCGCACCCCGGACTCCTCCAGACCCATGTCCGCGGTGTTCGGGATGGCGCCGACCGCCATCAGGCAGTGGGTGCCGGAGATGACCCGACCGTCGGACAGGGTGACCTCGACCCGGTCGCCGACCCGCTTGGCGGACTCGGCGCGCGAGCGGGCCATCACGTTCATGCCCCGCCGACGGAAGACGTCCTCCAGGACGGCCGCGGCATCCGGGTCCTCGCCCGGCAGCACGCGGTCCCTGGAGGACACCAGCGTCACCCGGGAGCCGAGGGCCTGGTAGGCGCCCGCGAACTCGGCGCCGGTCACACCGGAGCCGACGACGATGAGCTCCTCGGGGAGCTCGTCGAGGTCGTACACCTGGGTCCAGTTCAAGATCCGCTCGCCGTCCGGCTGGGCGTCCGGGATCTCCCGGGGGTGCCCACCGGTGGCGATCAGTACCGCGTCGGCCGTCAACAGGGTCTCGGTGCCGTCGGCGGCCGTGACGATCACGTCCCGGGTGCCGTCGATGCCCTGCGGGCCGGCCAGCCGACCACGACCGCGCATCACCCGTGCGCCCGCCCGGGTGACCGAGGCGGTGATGTCGTGCGACTGGGCCAGCGCCAGCCGTTTGACACGACGGTTGACCTTGCCGAGGTCCACGCCCACGACCTTCGCGGACTGCTCCAGCGGAGGGGTGTCGTCGGCGACGATGATGCCCAGTTCCTCGTAGGAGGAGTCGAAGGTGGTCATCACCTCAGCGGTGGCGATCAGGGTCTTCGACGGCACGCAGTCGGTCAGAACCGACGCCCCGCCCAGACCGTCGCAGTCGACGACGGTCACCTCCGCGCCGAGCTGGGCGCCCACCAGCGCCGCCTCATATCCGCCGGGGCCGCCGCCGATGATCACGATCCGGGTCACAAGTCCGCCTCACGTCTACCCGGCCGGCTGCCGCCCCGGCCGGTGGTCCGGGGGGTCTCCCCGGGGGATGCAGTACGTATGCCATTGTCCCGCACGCTTCAAGGTGCGTCGTCCCCGACCCCGTAATCAGGTGGTTGGTCCGGCGGCTGCGCAAGTCGGGAGTCAGTCGCGTGACAGTCCGAAAAGCAGCGAGCGGCGCCCCTCCCGTACCCTCGATCCCATGTCGCTCTACGCCGCGTACGCCGGCAACCTCGACGCGCGGCTGATGACGCGCCGCGCCCCGCACTCCCCGCTGCGTGGCACGGGCTGGATCAACGACTGGCGGCTCACCTTCGGTGGCGAGCAGATGGGCTGGGAAGGCGCGCTCGCGACGATCGTCGAAGCGCCGCGTTCACAGGTCTTCGTCGCGCTGTACGACATCGCCCCGTTGGACGAGGACTCCATGGACCGTTGGGAGGGTGTCGGCCTGGACATCTACCGCCGGATGAGGGTGCGGGTGCACACCCTGGACGGCGAGGAAGCCGCCTGGTGCTACGTGCTCAACGGCTACGAGGGTGGCCTGCCCTCGGCCCGCTACCTCGGCGAGCTGGCGGACGCGGCCGAGTCCGCGGGCGCCCCGCACGACTACGTGATGGAGCTACGCAAGCGGCCCTGTTGAGAGTCGGGGAGCCCCCCCCCAGCGGTGCGGCACGGCAGCCGCGCCACCTCGCCGTTCACCCCGGGCGCGCGAGTACGCCCGGCACGGGTGCGATCCCGTGTCGTGCGACACGGGGTATCCACTGCCCCGCGCGTCTTCGACCCTGCGATCGAGGCGGCGCCGGAAGGGCTATCGCCCTTGCCCCGGCGGCGCCCCTGCCCCGTGTCCCAGGACCCGCTCCGGGCAATTCGTCGGAAACGACAAGGCAACGATCCGAACACCGTGAGCTGCGTCATCTACGCGCGTAGGGATTGAGCGGCTACCCTCATCGGCGTGAACGCTTCTGCTACCGATCCCTACGCCGCCGCCGACGCCGCCGCAGCCCGCCTGCGCGAGCTGACCGGCGCCGAGACCCACGACGTCGCCCTCGTGATGGGCTCCGGATGGGCCCCCGCCGCCGAGGCCCTCGGCGCCCCCGAGGCCGAGTTCCCGGTCACCGAACTGCCCGGCTTCCCGCCCCCCGCCGTCGAGGGCCACGGCGGAAAGGTCCGCTCGTACAAGATCGGCGACAAGCGTGCGCTGCTCTTCCTGGGCCGGACCCACTTCTACGAGGGCCGCGGCGTGGCCGCCGTCGCCCACGGTGTCCGCACGGCCGTCGCCGCCGGCTGCAAGACCATCGTGCTGACCAACGGCTGTGGTGGCCTTCGCGAGGGCATGCGCCCCGGCCAGCCCGTCCTGATCAGCGATCACCTCAACCTGACGGCCGCCTCGCCGATCGTCGGCGCCAACTTCGTGGACCTCACCGACCTGTACTCGCCGCGCCTGCGCGCCATGTGCAAGGAGATCGACCCCTCTCTCGAAGAGGGCGTCTACGTGCAGTTCCCCGGCCCGCACTACGAGACCCCGGCCGAGATCAACATGATCCGCGTCATGGGCGCCGACCTGGTCGGTATGTCCACGGTGCTGGAGGCCATCGCCGCCCGCGAGGCCGGTGCCGAGGTGCTCGGCATCTCCCTGGTCACCAACCTGGCCGCCGGCCTGTCCGGCGAACCCCTCAACCACGAAGAGGTCCTGCAGGCCGGCCGGGACTCCGCCGCACGCATGGGCGAGCTGCTCACCCAGGTGCTGGCCCGCATCTGAGCCCGCCACAGGGCCGCGGGTCGGCAGACCGCCGGGCCCTCAACGAAGAAGCCGGAAAAAGCCGTACGAGAGGCGGAAGCAGTGCAGGACGCGCAGGACGTACACGGTGACGACCTGATCGCCCGGGCCCAGGCCTGGCTGGCCGAGGACCCGGACCCGCAGACCCGGGAGGAGCTCGCTGCTCTCATCGAGTCCGACGCCCGTACCGAACTGGCGGACCGCTTCGCCGGCACCCTGCAGTTCGGCACCGCCGGACTGCGTGGTGAGATCGGCGCCGGCCCGATGCGGATGAACCGCAGCGTGGTGATCCGCGCGGCAGCCGGGCTGGCTTCGTACCTGAAGGACCGGGGCCACACCGACGGTCTGGTCGTCGTCGGCTACGACGCCCGCTACAAGTCGGTGGACTTCGCACGCGACACCGCGGCCGTGATGACCGGCGCCGGTCTGCGCGCCGCGGTCCTGCCCCGTCCCCTGCCGACGCCCGTACTGGCCTTCGCGATAAGGCACCTGGGCGCCGTGGCCGGCGTCGAGGTGACCGCCAGCCACAACCCGCCCCGGGACAACGGCTACAAGGTCTACCTGGGCGACGGCTCACAGATCGTCTCGCCCGCCGACGCCGAGATCGCCGCACACATCGCCGCGGTGGGCGCGCTGGCGGAAGTGCCACGGCCCGAGGACGGCTGGGACTCCCTCGGCGAGGAGGTCCTCCAGGCCTACCTGGAGCGCACCGACGCGGTGCTCACCGACGGTTCCCCCCGCTCGGCGCGGGTGGTCTACACGGCCATGCACGGCGTCGGCAAGGACGTCCTGACGGCCGCCTTCGAGCGGGCCGGGTTCCCGGCGCCGGCCCTGGTGGCCGAACAGGCCGAGCCCGACCCGGCCTTCCCGACGGTGGCCTTCCCCAACCCGGAGGAGCCCGGCGCCATGGACCTGGCGTTCGAGGCGGCCCGGGCGGTCGGCCCGGACATCGTGATCGCCAACGACCCCGACGCCGACCGCTGCGCCGTGGCCGTCCCAGACGAGCAGGTCGAAGGCGGCTGGCGGATGCTGCGCGGTGACGAGGTGGGCGCGCTGCTCGCCGAGCACCTGGTCCACAAGGGCGCCCGCGGCACCTTCGCGGAGTCCATCGTCTCCTCCTCGCTGCTCGGCCGGATCGCCGAGGCCGCCGGCCTGCCCTACGAGGAGACGCTGACCGGTTTCAAGTGGATCTCCCGGGTGGAGGGGCTGCGCTTCGGATACGAGGAGGCCCTCGGCTACTGCGTGGACCCCGAAGGCGTCCGGGACAAGGACGGCATCACCGCCGCCCTGCTGGTGGCCGAACTTGCCTCGGAACTCAAGGAGCAGGGCCGGACGCTGACCGACCTGCTGGACGACCTGGCGATGGAGCACGGCCTGCACGCCACCGACCAGCTCTCGGTGCGGGTGCAGGACCTGTCGATCATCGCCAACGCGATGCGCAGCCTGCGGCAGGCACCGCCGGCCTCCCTCGCTGGGCTGCGGGTCGTCACCGCCGAGGACCTGAACGAGGGCACCGCGAGCCTGCCGCCCACCGACGGGCTGCGCTACTACCTCGAAGGCGACTACCGGGCCCGGGTGATCGTCCGCCCGAGCGGCACCGAGCCCAAGCTCAAGTGCTACCTGGAGGTGGTCGTCCCGGTCGGCGAGGCCAGCGACCTGGCCCCCGCCCGGGCGCGCGGCCAGGAGATCCTGGACGCCGTCAAGAAGGACCTGGCAGCCGCCGCGGGCATCTGACCCCCCGGCGCCGCACACGTCGAAGCCCACGCCCGGCCGGATCGGCCCGGGCGTGGGCTTCGACGTGTGCGCGGTGGACCCGAGCCACCGCGCACAGGTACGAGCTGCTCGGGAGGGGCCGACCTGGGCGACCAGATCCAGGTCGCCCGGCGCCGGGCCACGGGTGCGCACCGGCCCTGCGCCATGGGCTGTCCGTGCGGGGCGCGTCGGAGCAGTGCTTCCGGGGCGCCGCGCACGGGTCGCTCAACGGGTCGCGAACAGCGCCGCCAGCAGCGCCGCACCACCCACCGCCGGCACGATGATCTCGAAGGCCCAGCGGACCGCGGGCGCACCCTTGGCGGTGGGGCGCGCCGCCCCTCGCTCGGCGAGTTCGTTCAGCTCGTCGACGATCCGGTCGGCGGTGGCCCGCCGCACCCCGGCGTCCGCGACGTCGGCATTGACCTTCGTCCGCCCGTAGGGGTCGTCGGTGGCCGCCCGGGCCTGCTGCCGGGAGGCACGTTTGCGTTCACGAAGCGAGACCGGCACCGACCAGAGCTGGTACTTGGCACCGTCGGCGAGCACCTCGGTGGAATAGGAGGCCCGGACCGCGTCGACCGAGCCCCACGGAAGCTCGATGGTGCGGAAGGGGTTGCGCACCCGCATCCGGTCCTCGTTGGCGAACACGGCGGGCCGCAGGGTGAAGGCCACCACCAGGGGCACCGTGAGGAGGAGTCCGGCCAGGGCGAACCAGGGGGTGGAGCCGGTCCCGCGGACGACGGCGTCGATCCCGATCCAGGCGGCGAGGGCCAGGAGCGCCACGCCACCCGCCAGGGACATGGGGGAGCGGTAGACCCGGTCCGCGTACACCGGGCCGACCGGCTCCTTCGGGGGCTGGGGCTGCTGCTCACTGGTCATGCCGCAGATTGTGCCTCACCGCGGCGTCTGGTTCCCGGACAGGGGGGTGACAGGTTGCTACGCGCGTAGATATGCTCATCTGGTGACCATGCCCACCACCCTCACCGCATTCGCCGACGTGACGACGTCCGACAGTGCGCTGCGCCGCTTCCTGCACGGCCTGCCCGGCGTAGACGCCGTCGGCCTGGAAGCGCGCGCAGCCGCCCTCGGCACCCGTTCGATCAAGACGACGGCCAAGGCGTACGCCATCGACCTGGCCATCTCGATGATCGACCTGACGACGCTTGAAGGCGCGGACACCCCGGGCAAGGTCCGGGCGCTCGCCGCCAAGGCCGTCCATCCCGATCCCACCGACCGTACGACCCCGATGACCGCAGCCGTGTGCGTCTACCCCGACATGGTGGCCACCGCCAAAGCCGGACTGAACGGCGCGGACGTCAAGGTGGCCTCCGTCGCCACCGCCTTCCCTGCTGGCCGAGCGGCCCTGCCGGTCAAGCTGGCCGACACCCGGGACGCGGTAGCCGCCGGAGCCGACGAGATCGACATGGTCATCGACCGTGGCGCCTTCCTCGCCGGCCGCTACCTGGAGACCTACGAGCTGATCAGGGCCGTGAAGGAGGCCTGCGTCCGCGAGGACGGCAGCGCCGCACGCCTGAAGGTCATCTTCGAGACCGGCGAACTGTCCACCTACGACAACATCCGCCGCGCCTCCTGGATCGGCATGCTCGCGGGCGCCGACTTCATCAAGACCTCCACCGGCAAGGTGGGGGTGAACGCCACGCCCGCCAACACCCTGCTGATGCTCGAAGCCGTCCGCGACTTCAGGGCGCAGACTGGTATCCAGGTGGGCGTGAAGCCGGCCGGTGGCATCCGGACGACCAAGGACGCGATCAAGTTCCTCGTCCTGGTCAACGAGACCGCGGGCACCGACTGGCTGACCAACGAATGGTTCCGCTTCGGCGCCTCCAGCCTGCTGAACGACCTGCTCATGCAGCGCCAGAAGCTGAGCACCGGCCGCTACTCCGGCCCTGACTACGTGACGGTGGACTGAGCCCATGACCATGGAAACGCGGACTTCCGTATTCGAGTACGCACCGGCTCCCGAGTCCCGCTCGGTGGTCGACATCGCCCCGTCCTACGGACTCTTCATCGACGGGGAGTTCACCGACGCCGCCGACGGCAAGGTCTTCAAGACCGTCTCGCCGTCCTCCGAGGAGGTTCTCTCCGAGGTGGCCCAGGCCGGCGCGGCGGACGTGGACCGGGCCGTCAGGGCCGCCCGCAAGGCCTTTGAGAAGTGGTCCGCGCTGCCCGGCTCGGAGCGCGCCAAGTACCTCTTCCGGATCGCCCGGATCATCCAGGAGCGCAGCCGTGAGCTGGCCGTGCTCGAAACCCTGGACAACGGCAAGCCGATCAAGGAGACCCGCGATGCCGACCTCCCCCTGGTCGCGGCGCACTTCTTCTACTACGCCGGCTGGGCCGACAAGCTCGACCACGCCGGCTACGGCGCCAATCCGCGTCCGCTGGGCGTCGCCGGCCAGGTCATCCCGTGGAACTTCCCGCTGCTGATGCTGGCGTGGAAGATCGCCCCGGCCCTGGCCACCGGCAACACGGTCGTGCTCAAGCCGGCGGAGACCACCCCGCTCACGGCCCTCTTCTTCGCGGACATCTGCCGCCAGGCGGGCCTGCCCAAGGGCGTGGTCAACATCCTGCCCGGATACGGTGACGCGGGCGCGGCCCTGGTGGAGCACCCCGACGTCAACAAGGTCGCCTTCACCGGCTCCACCGCGGTCGGCAAGGCCATCGCCCGGCAGGTCGCCGGCACCCAGAAGAAGGTCACCCTGGAGCTGGGCGGCAAGGGCGCGAACATCGTCTTCGACGACGCCCCCATCGACCAGGCCGTCGAGGGCATCGTGGGCGGCATCTTCTTCAACCAGGGACAGGTCTGCTGCGCCGGCTCCCGCCTGCTGGTCCAGGAGTCGATCCAGGACGAGCTGTTGGACTCCCTCAAGCGGCGCCTGTCCACGCTGCGCCTGGGCGACCCGCTGGACAAGAACACCGACATCGGTGCGATCAACTCCGCCGAACAGCTGGCGCGGATCACCGCGCTCGCCGACCAGGGCGAGGCAGAAGGCGCCGAGCGCTGGTCCCCCGCCTGCGAAATCCCCACCGCCGGTTACTGGTTCGCTCCGACGCTGTTCACCAACGTCACCCAGGCACACACCATCGCCCGGGACGAGATCTTCGGCCCGGTGCTGTCGGTGCTGTCCTTCCGCACCCCCGACGAGGCCGTCGCGAAGGCCAACAACAGCCAGTACGGTCTGTCCGCCGGCATCTGGACGGAGAAGGGCTCCCGCATCCTCGCGGTGGCCAACAAGCTCCGTGCGGGCGTCGTCTGGGCCAACACGTTCAACAAGTTCGACCCGACCTCGCCCTTCGGCGGCTACAAGGAGTCGGGCTTCGGCCGCGAGGGCGGTCGCCACGGCCTGGAGGCTTACCTCGATGTCTGATGCACGTCTCAGCGTCTTCAAGACCTACAAGCTGTACGTCGGGGGCAAGTTCCCCCGTTCCGAGAGCGGCCGGGTGTACGAAGTGACGGACTCCAAGGGCAAGTGGTTGGCCAACGCTCCACTCTCCTCCCGCAAGGACGCGCGGGATGCGGTGGTCGCCGCCCGCAAGGCCTTCGCCGGCTGGTCGGGCGCCACCGCCTACCTGCGCGGACAGATCCTCTACCGCGTCGCGGAGATGCTGGAGGGCCGCCGGGAGCAGTTCGTCCAGGAGGTCGCCGAAGCCGAGGGACTGTCGAAGTCGAAGGCGGCTGCCCAGGTGGACGCCGCCATCGACCGCTGGGTCTGGTACGCGGGCTGGACCGACAAGATCGGACAGGTGGTGGGCGGAGCCAACCCGGTCGCCGGCCCGTTCTTCAACCTCTCCACCCCGGAACCGACCGGAGTGGTCACGGTCCTCGCCCCGCAGGAGTCCTCCTTGCTGGGCCTGGTGTCGGTGATCGCCCCGGTGATCGCGGGTGGCAACACCGCGGTCGTGATCGCCAGCGAGAAGTCCCCGCTGCCCGCCCTCTCCCTCGGCGAGGTGCTGGCCACCTCCGACCTGCTGGGCGGCGTGGTGAACATCCTCTCCGGCAGGGCCGCGGAGATGGGTCCGCACCTGGCAGCGCACCAGGACGTCAACGCGATCGACCTCACCGGGGCCGGCGCAGACCTGGCGCACGAGCTGGAGGTAGCCGCGGCGGACAACCTCAAGCGGGTGTTGCGTCCGCGGTCCGCCGACTGGTCGGCGGACCCGGGCACCAAGCGCCTCGTCGCCTTCCTGGAGACCAAGACCGTCTGGCACCCCACGGGGTCGCTGGGCGCCTCGGGCTCCTCCTACTGAGGCTGCGGGCCGCCTCGCGGCGGCCCGCTCGTGGAGGCACCCCGCCCTGGGCGGGGTGCCTCCGCCCGCCTCCGGCTCAGCCGGGCAGCAGCCCACCCAGCAGTGCAACGCCCGGGAGCTCGCCGACCTTGGCGCCCTTGGTCACCGTGTCGGTGACCGTGGTGGTGCTGATCGGCTGGAAGTCCGCCACCTGGGTCCCCACGCCGTTGTCCAACGGGTCCACCCCGGTGTTGGCCAGCGGGTCCACCTGAAGGTTCTTCACCGGCCCCAGCGCACCAGCGAGGGCGTGCGGTACGGACACCTCACCGGCCTGGGCCGCCGGCACCCCGATGCCGAGCGCCGCACCGGCCATCGAAACCGTCAGACCTGCGTTGAGCAGGGTGCGCCGAGAGCCCCCGGGTACCGCGTGCCGTGCCATGGAAGTCCACCTCACTCAACAGTGATCAAATACGCACGCAGCGTAGTGGAGATGTGATGCTCGATACCAACCGGCCACCTGGGGGATCCCCTACCCGGGTCAATGGTTCACACTGGTGTCCCGTGAGCTTCTCCCCTGTGCCGATGCGTGTCGTACTGCTCGCGGGGCCTTCCGGTTCTGGAAAGTCCTCGCTCGCTGCCCGTTCGGGCCTGCCGGTTCTGCGTCTCGACGACTTCTACAAGGAGGGCGACGACCCCTCCCTCCCCCTGGTCGAAGGTAGTTCGGACATCGACTGGGACTCCCCGCTCTCCTGGGACTCGGACGCCGCGATCCGCGCCGTCTCGGAACTGTGTGAGGGGGGCCGTACCCGGATACCCACGTACGACATCTCCACCAGCTCCCGGGTGGGCTGGGAGGATCTCGACATCTCCCGCACTCCGGTGTTCATCGCGGAGGGCATCTTCGCTGCGGACATCATCGAACGCTGCCACGAACTGGGTCTGCTGGCCGACGCGATCTGCCTCCACGGACGGCCGTCCACCACTTTCCGCCGCCGACTGCTGCGCGACCTGCGGGAGGGGCGCAAGTCCGTCCCGTTCCTGCTGCGCCGCGGCTGGCGCCTGATGCGGGCCGAACGCGCCACCGTGGCCCGGCACACCGCCCTGGGCGCTCATCCGTGCGGGCGGGACGAGGCGCTCGGCCGGCTCGCGGCTGCGGCCGGTGACCGTCGGCGCCCGGCCGGAACGCCCACGTCCTGAGGCCCGCATCGCGGGACGGCCCCTGGCGGACATGAAGGAGCGGGATCCGGCGGACCCCCGACCGCCGAACCCCGCTCCTCCTCCCCCACTCACCCGTCCCACCCCCGCGAGACGGGCTCCCACGTCCCCCGTGTCCGTGGGAAGTGCGGTTCCGGCCCGGCACCACGGCGGCCCCAACCGCCGCACCCGGCCGGTGCGCCCTCAGGCGACCAACTCGCCGAAGCAGTCCGCCTCGTCCCGGCCCTGCCCGAGCGCCTGGTCCTCGCGCAGCCGGCGCAGCGAACGCCAGATGCTCGACTTGACGGTGCCCACGCTGATGTCCAGGATCTCGGCGATCTCCGGGTCGGTGCGCCCCTCGTAGTAGCGAAGGACCAGCATCGTGCGCTGGGTCTCGGGAAGGCGCGCCAACGCCTGCCAGAGCACCGCGCGCAGTTCGGTGCCGCGCATCGCGTCGGTGTCGGAGACGGTCTCCGGGAGTTCCTCGGTCGGGTACTCGTTGAGCTTGCGCCGTCGCCAGGCACTGATGTGCAGGTTCGTCATGGTGCGACGCAGGTAGCCGCCGACGGCCGCCTTGTCGCTGATCCGGTCCCAGGCCCGGTACGTGGAGAACAGTGCGCTCTGAAGCAGGTCCTCGGCCTCGTGCCGGTCACCGGTGAGGTGGAAGGCGGTGGCGTAGAGGGCCGATCGACGTTCCCGGACGTAGGCGGTGAACGCGGCCTCGGCGCTCTGGCTCGGCTCGTGCGCCGGTGCCGGGTCCGGTGCCGGCAGCGCCGCTAGCGGCTGGTGCTGCGGCGCCTGGTGTTGACGGACCGCGGCGCGCGGGGCGCAGACGCGACCGATGCCGGCCGTGCTCTTCTCGGCGGTGCGGTTCACGTCGTGGAGACGCGTGACGACCGCGCTGTTGCTGAAGCTCTTCAGCGTGTTCACCGTGCGCCCCCCGTCGTGGAGTGATGCTGCTTCGTTCCGTGTGCCAACAGCCTGCCCCCGCCAGTTCATGGCGGTGTCCGCCGACTGTCACAGGCCTGTCACAGGGCCCGTGCGGTCGGCGGGGCGTGACGGCACCGCGTCCGGCCGGTCGAAACCCGACTGGGGCATGGGACAGAATGAGCCCGTGCCTTTCCTGTTGCTGATCGAGGACGACGACGCCATCCGCACGGCGCTCGAACTCTCCCTGTCCCGCCAGGGCCACCGTGTGGCCACCGCGGCGACGGGCGAGGACGGGCTCAAGCTGCTGCGCGAGCAGCGGCCCGACCTGATCGTGCTGGACGTGATGCTGCCGGGGATCGACGGCTTCGAGGTGTGCCGGCGGATTCGTCGCACCGACCAGTTGCCGATCATCTTGTTGACCGCGCGCAGCGACGACATCGACGTGGTGGTGGGGCTGGAGTCCGGCGCCGACGACTACGTTGTCAAGCCCGTGCAGGGCCGGGTGCTGGACGCCCGCATCCGGGCGGTGCTGCGGCGCGGGGAGCGGGAGGCGAACGATGCGGCGGCCTTCGGTTCGCTGGTGATCGACCGGGCGGCGATGACGGTCACCAAGAACGGTGAGGATCTCCAGCTGACGCCCACCGAGCTGCGGCTGCTGCTGGAACTGAGCCGGCGGCCCGGACAGGCGCTGTCGCGACAGCAGTTGCTGCGGTTGGTGTGGGAGCACGACTACCTGGGGGATTCCCGGCTGGTGGACGCATGTGTGCAGCGGTTGCGGGCCAAGGTCGAGGACGTACCGTCCTCGCCGACGCTGATCCGCACGGTCCGTGGTGTCGGTTACCGCCTCGACTCCCCTGCGTGAGCGGCGCTCTGTGAAGAAAGCACTGCTCACCGGCCGCCGCTGGACCAGCCTGCGGCTGCGGCTGATCGTCGTCTTCGGTCTGGTGGCGCTCACCGCCGCCGTATCCGCCTCCGGCATCGCCTACTGGCTCAACCGGGAAGCCGTCCTCACCCGCACCCAGGACACGGCCCTCGGCGACTTCCGCCAGGAGATGCAGAACCGGGCAGCTGCCCTGCCGGCCGACCCGACGCCCGAGGAACTCCAACGCACCGCCGAACTCATGGCCGGCGGCGTCCCCGGCTACAGCGTGCTGCTCATCGACGAGAAGCCGGATGGCCGGGTCCTCTTCGGGGCGGCCGGACCGCAGTCCTTCACACTGGCAGACGTGCCTGGCTCGTTGCGCCACGCGGTCAACGACCCGCAGAAGGTCACCCAGGCCAACGACGCCGAGTACCACATGTACTGGCAGCGCACGAAGCCCGCGGGAAACCCCTACCTCATCGGCGGCACCCGCGTGGTGGGCGGCGGCCCCACCGGCTACATGTTCAAGTCCCTCGCCCAGGAGCGCGACGACCTCAACTCGCTGGCCTGGTCGCTCGGCATCGCCACCGCGCTGGCTCTGCTCGGCTCCGCCCTGCTCGCGCAGGCAGCGGCCACCACCGTGCTGAGGCCCGTCCAGCGTCTGGGCGACGCGGCCCGCCGCCTGGGCGAGGGCGAGCTGGACACCCGGCTGGACGTGTCGGGCACCGATGAACTCGCCGACCTGTCCCACACGTTCAACAAGGCGGCCGAGGCGCTGGAGAAGAAGGTCGCCGACATGAGCGCCCGGGAGGAGTCCAGTCGCCGTTTCGTCGCCGACATGTCGCACGAACTGCGCACACCGCTGACCGCGTTGACAGCGGTGACGGAGGTACTGGAAGAAGAGGTCGACCACCTCGACCCGATGATCGCACCGGCGGTGACCCTGGTCGTCAGCGAGACCCGGCGGCTGAACACCCTGGTGGAGAACCTGATGGAGGTGACCCGCTTCGACGCCGGCACCGCCCGGCTCGTCCTCGACGATGTGGACGTCGCTGACCAGGTCACCGCTTGCATCGACGCCCGCGCCTGGCTCGACGCGGTGGAGCTGGACGCGGAGCGCGGCCTGATGGCCCGCCTCGACCCACGCCGCCTCGACGTCATCCTGGCCAATCTGATCGGCAACGCGCTCAAGCACGGCGGGTCTCCGGTGCGGGTCTCCGTGCGCACGGAGGAGGCCGCCACCGACCTGGGCGGGGCGGAGCTGGTCATCGAGGTCAAGGACAACGGCCCAGGGATCCCGGAAGAGGTGCTGCCGCACGTCTTCGACCGCTTCTACAAGGCCAGTGCCTCCCGCCCGCGTTCGGAGGGCAGTGGTCTGGGCCTGTCCATCGCGCGGGAGAACGCACACATCCACGGCGGCACCCTGAGCGCGTCGAACGCGCCCGAAGGCGGCGCGGTCTTCGTCCTGCGCCTGCCGGTGGACGCCTCCCCCCTGCTGCCCCGCCCCGAGGGCACTGCGGAAGGCGGTGCCCGTTGATCACCGTCGCGCCCCCGCGCGCCCTTTGCGCCCGTACCGCGCTGCGCATCGGTGCGTTGTTGATGGTCGGCGCCTTCGCCGGCGCCTGCGGAATCCGCGCCACGACCGTCCCGATCGACGTGGGGCCGGCGCCTTCTCGGGTGTCCTGCGACATGCCGTCGGGTGGTGGCGCACAGTCGGCGGAGGGCTTCAGGGTCGGCGTGCAACTGGTGTGCGGGGCTCAGCTGGTCCAGGTCGTCAGGGTGGTGACGGACGAGGGCCGGGCCGGGCGCGACCGGCTGCGGCTGGCCCAGGCGTTGTTGGCCGAGCTGGAACAGGTGCCCGCGGGCAGGGAGCTCGAAGCCGGCTTCTCCACCGGTGTGCCGACCGGTCTGTACGTCACGCCGGGCCGATCCGGTGACCCGGAAGGCACTGTCCGTCTGAGCCGGAAGCCGGAGGACCTGCCGGCCCTGGCGCTGGCGCAGATCGTCTGCACCTTCGCCGGCAACGGCATCACCGACGCCAAGGGCCCGGTCGTCCTCGGGGGCCCGGACTCCGACCCGCCGCGGGCGTGGGAGTGCACCGACGCGGTACGGGCCCGCCCGGAGGCGGTTCCGACGCTCGGGGAGATCGTCCGACCTACCGCATCGGCCTCCCGGGGGGGCTGAGGGCCACCCCGGTGGTTGCCGCGGGCTCGCTCCCGGAGTCGGACCGCTAGTAGGGTCGCCGGTGTTCGGATTCCCCCCTGGCGGGCCCGCGAGGATCATCCGGAGCGGGCCCGGCGGGCCGCTTCGAGCTTCCTGTGCGGACACCGTTGGCCTCCCGGATCAGGTAGCCGGCCTGGAAGCGGTTGCGAGCGCCGATCGCGCGCATGATCTCGGCGATGTGACGTTGGCAGGTGCGGTCCGACATGCCGAGGCGGCGGGCGATGACCTTGTCCTCCACTCCTTCGGAGAGCAGTTGGACGATGGTGCGCCGAAGGTCCTCGGAGAGGGCCTTGGCCTGTTCGGGGCCGAAGGGGGCCGCCGGATACGGCTCCGCGGTCAGCCAGCACCTTTCGAAGGCCTCCGCCATGAAGTGCACGACATTGGGATCGCGCACCACGAGCGCCGCGCCCGGCAGGTCCTCCTCCGGTACGGCCATCAGCCCGGTGGTGCGGTCGAAGATCAGCATCCGCACGGGGGCGTCGCTGAGGGTGCGGACCTGGGCACCGAGGGCCGTGACCCGCTCCACGTAGGCGGCGGTCGGCCGGTCGTAGCGTGCGGTGTGCTGGTAGAGCGTGCGCATCCGCACGCCCCTGCCCAGCATCGTCTCGTCACGTCCGATGGCTTCTTCCAGTGCGTCACGCGGACGACCCCCGCCGGGCTGGGCGGTGAGGATCTCGCCACGGCAGTCCTGGGCGAGTCCGGCGATCGTGGTGCGGACCGCGCCGAGGTCGGTGATCAGCTCCAGCGCTCCCGAACAGTCCCGTTCACGTCTCTTGGTGCCGCTCTGGTAGAGCGGCACCAACTCCTCCAGCTGCCCCTTCAGCAGGTCCATCCGCTCCTGACCGCGACGCAGTTCGTGCTCAAGCGGGGCCAGTGCGCGGGCCGCCGCGGAGCGCGGCGGTACGGCGCTGACGCGGTCGGTGGTGCCTGGGGTTCGCTGGAGCAGGTGGAGGGCGGTGAGCTCGTCGAGGGCGGCTTCGACGGACTCGGCTCCACCGAGGGCGGGCTCAGATGTGGCCTCCTTTGGCGTGAAGGAGTGCCGTTCAGCCGCGTAGGCGTAGAGGCGAAGCGCGGCTGGACTCAGACGATCCCCTGGCATATGCATATGCGTCCCGCTTTGCCCTGTTTTATAAACCCCTCCAGTTTCCGCCAATACAGAACAAGAGGTGGAACACGGTTCTGAGGGCAGCGCCGCGCGGGCAGAGTGGGACGCGCGGCGCTCGCCGGGGCAGACGGTCCCGGTGGTACGAGGGAGGGCGCGATGGCATCCACGAGACCCGTGGCGTTATTACTCAGCCCCCGCCCGTCCGCCGTGGCTGCGGCCCGCCTCGCCGGCGCCCAGCCGGTGGTGGTCTCGCCGGGACCACCCGTGCCTACCGACCGAGAGGGGGCGGAGCGGCAGGTACGGGTGGACTGGCGAGACCACCACCGGCTGGTGTCCGCGCTGGCCCGGCTGGACTGTGTCCGCCGGAGTCCACACGCCGGTCCCGTCTCGGTCTTCGGCTTCACGGCGGCGAACGCCCTCGCGGCGGCCCGCGCCAACGAGGCGCTCGGCCTCGCGGGCACTCCCCCGGACGCCGTGAGCACCCTGATGGACAAGGCCGCCCTGCGGGGCCGGCTCGGCGGCTGCGCGGGCCCGCCGGTCTCCTACGTGCGCTGCGGGCACGCCTCGCTCCTGCCCTTCCTGGCCGAGCTGATCGGCTATCCGTGCGTGGTCAAACCCCGGGCCGGCTCCGACGGCGAAGGGGTACGACTGATCCGCGGCCCACAAGAGGCCGCCGCCGCCGTGGCGGCGTACCCGGAGATCACCGACCTCCTGGTGGAGGAGTACCTGGAGGGGCCGGAGCTGACGGTGGAGGCGCTTTCCCGGGGCGGTCGCCACCATGTACTCGGCTGCACCCGCAGACTGCCCGGCGGCGATCCGGGCCTGACGGCCGTGGGGCACCAACTGCCCGTCCCTCTGGACCCGCGGACGGTAACCGCGGTGCGGCAGCTGGTGGCGGCCGTGCTGGACCGCACCGGCCACCGGGACGGCCCTTCGCACACGGAACTGGTCCTCACCGAGCGCGGGCCGCGGCTGGTGGAGTCCCAACCCCGTCCGTGCCGCGGCGAGGTGGCGCAGCTGCTGCGACTGGCCTACGGCACGGACGTGTTGGCGCTGGCCGTCGCCTCCGTGCTCGGCCTGCCCGAGCCGCTGCGCAGCCCGCGCGCACCGTATGCGGGGCTGCGCTACCTCGATCTCCCGCCCGGTCATGCGGGCCGGGTCCCGCGCCTGTCGGAGGTACGGTCGCTGCCCGGGGTGGTGAGCGTCCGGCTTTCCGTGCCGCCGGGAACGACGGTGCGACGGCTGCCCAGCGGTTCCTTCCACCACGGCTACGTGCTGGCCGCGGCGGCCAGCGAAACCGAGCTGAACCGGGCCTTGGACCAGGCCGTGGACCTGCTCCGGCCAGCGCTCGCCACTCGTTAGCCGGGATCAGCCGCGCAGCGAGCGACCGAAGCCGGCGGCCAGTGGCATCCGCAGCCCCAGGGGCGGCGGGGCGGCGAACGCATCGGTCACCGGGCGGGAGTAACCACGGGAGAAAACCGCTCCCAGCACGAAGTCCGTTGCCAGAGCGATGACTTCAGCCCGGTGCTGGGACAACGCATGGCCGTCGGAGTGCACTTCGAAGCGGCAGGTGGACCGGTTGACCTTCTTCGCCCGCTCGGCGAGACGGAAGGACAGCTCCGGATCGGTCCGGGCGTCGTTGGTGCCGTGCACGATCAGGACCTGCCGGCCGGCGAGCTGCCGCACCGGCTCCAGGGGAGCGCCGGGGCTCGACTCGGGAACCCAAGGAGCCAGGGCCAGAACCGAGTTGACGGCCGGATGGCCGGCCGCGTGCAGCGCCGCACGAGCACCCATGTCGTAGCCGGCCAGGCACACCGGCACGTCCCCGTACCGGCGGACCACTTCCTCGACGGCCCAGGTGGCGTCCTCGGCAAGGTGGCCGGGTGGCCCGTTCCATCCCCTGCTGCGGTAGCGGACGGTGTGTGCGACCAGGCCCTCGCTGGCTCCGGCTCGGGCAAGGGCGCGCGCGAGCGGGCGCAGGTAGACGTGGGATAGGAGGGAGGGGCGGCGGGTGGAATGTGGGGCTCCGGACGGGAGGAGAAGGACCACACCGCTGACGGCCGAGCCGTCTGGATAGGAGTTGACGTTGCCGTTCGCCGTGCCGAATCCGTTGCCGTGCGCGCTGACCACCCGCCCCAGGCGGGCACCACGCGCCGGGGGCGCATCCTGTGCCATGACAGAACAGTCTCAGAAGTGCGGGTGTACTCCACCCGTCCGCGGGGTCACTGTTACGTATCGACGGAGCCGCCGAGGGAACTGCTCTACGCGCGTAGGAGTAGAGTGCGCAGATGACGAGCGAGACCCCCAACCTGCCCACGCCGGATCAGATCCGCCGGTCCCCGAAGGTGCTCCTGCACGACCACCTCGACGGAGGACTGCGCCCCGGCACGATCATCGAGCTGGCCCGGGAGGTCGGCTACGAGAACCTTCCGGAGACGGACGCCGACAAGCTCGGCATCTGGTTCCGCGAGGCCGCTGACTCCGGTTCGCTGCCGCGCTACCTGGAGACCTTCGCGCACACCTGCGCCGTCATGCAGACCCGCGAGGCACTGGTCCGCGTCGCGGCGGAATGCGCCGAGGACCTCGCCGAGGACGGTGTGGTCTACGCCGAGATCCGCTACGCCCCCGAACAGCACCTTGAGGCCGGCCTGACCCTCGAAGAGGTGGTCGAGGCCGTGAACGAGGGGTTCCGAGAGGGCGAGCGCCGCGCGAGGGCCAATGGCCACCGCATCCGCGTCGGTGCGCTGCTCACGGCGATGCGGCACGCCGCTCGTGCCCTGGAGATCGCCGAACTCGCCAACCGCTACCGGGACAACGGCGTCGTCGGCTTCGACATCGCGGGCGCCGAGGCGGGCTTCCCCCCCACCCGGCACCTCGACGCCTTCGAGTACCTCAAGCGGGAGAACAACCACTTCACCATCCACGCCGGCGAGGCCTTCGGGCTTCCGTCGATCTGGCAGGCACTTCAGTGGTGCGGCGCGGATCGACTCGGCCACGGCGTGAAGATCATCGATGACATCGAGGTGGCCGAGGACGGCGGGGTGAAGCTGGGCCGACTCGCCTCCTACGTACGGGACAAGCGCATCCCGCTGGAGATGTGCCCCACCTCGAACCTGCAGACCGGCGCGGCCAGTTCCTACGCAGACCACCCGATCGGCCTGCTGCGCAAGCTGCACTTCCGCCTGACGGTGAACACCGACAACCGGCTGATGAGCGGCACCAGCATGAGTCGCGAATTCGAGCACCTGGTGGACACCTTCGGATATTCGCTCGATGACATGCAGTGGTTCACCGTCAATGCGATGAAATCTGCATTCATTCCTTTTGATGAACGACTGGCGATGATCAATGACGTCATCAAGCCCGGTTATGCGGAGTTGAAGTCCGAGTGGCTCTTCCGCCAGACGGCTTCGACCAGCGGTTCCGTCTCCGCCTAGCGGCGAAAGTAGCGCAAGTGAAGCGCCCGGGGGGCCATACCCCCCGGGCGCTTTCTCGTACTTACAGATGTTTGCGAGTCGGGGCAGCGCATGACTAGTTTGCGGAGCCGCCCAATTCCCCGTCACAAGGACGAGATCTCATGAAGCAGTCAGCTGCCAAATCCCTCGGTGCCGCCGCCCTCGGTGTCGCCTTCGCCGCAGCCGCCGCCGGCACCGCCTCCGCCGCCGCACTGCCCGAGCTGGGTGCGGGCGGCCCGCTGGGCACCGTGACCGGCCTCGCCCAGGCGATCCCGGCCGCCGACACGGTGGGGCAGCTCACCAACCACACCGAGCAGGGCATGCAGAGCGACAGCTCCGACCCGCTCGCCCCGGCCACAGGGCTGCTCGGCGGCCTGACTGCGGGCGGCGGCCTGCCGACCGGCGGCCTGCCCCTCGGGGGCTGAGCCCCCCCACTCCAGCCCCGCTCCGCAAGGGCCCGTCGCGTCCGGCGCCGTGCGTCGGCACGCGCCGGGTGCCCGGCTGCCGAGCGCCCACGCACCGCTGTTCGCAGTCGCTTTCGGCGAGGTGGGGCATCCACGGGCCGGAACCAGGTCGTGTCCGGGCGCGCGCCTCGCCACGAGGGGTGCGGCCCGGTCCGCGACGCTCCCCTCCGTTCGACGACTCCCCCCGGGGTGAGAAGTGGTGACCAGGCACATGGCGACCAGGCTGACCCGGGTGCACCTGCACGCCCGCCGGGCCGCGGCGCTCGTGACCGTACCGGCCCTCCTGCTGTGCGGCGCGGGATGCAGCGGCGGTGACGGCCGAAACGACCGGGGTGAGGACAAGAGCGCGAGGTCCGCGGGCTCCGAGCCCGCCCGGACCAAACTCCAACAGGCCGCGCTCGCTCCGGCCGATCTCACCGGCTACCAGATCTCCGCACAGAGCAAGGACCCCTCCGCTCCGGCCGGACAGCCACAGGCCGACGAGCGCAGGTGCCAGCCTCTCGCCGACATCATGGGCGACAAGCCCGATCCGGCGGCGCGCGAGACGGTCAACCGGGGCATCGGCTCCCAGAAACAGCTGGGACTGGCCATCTCCGCCTCCCTCAGCTCCTACTCGACGAAGGACGCCAAGCGCCTGGTCGAACAGGTCCGGTCGGCCGTCGCGGCCTGCTCCGAGGGGTTCTCCGCCCGGGTCGGCAAGCAGACGGGAAGCTACCGGGACATCAAGGAACTTCCCTACGAGGCCGGCGGTGACGACAGCGTCAGCTGGACCACCACGGCAGCGGCTGAGGGCGTCTCCGCGCCGGTGCACATCGTGGTGGTCCGCACCGGCGACACCATCGCCCGGTTCATGGCTCTCAACGTCGCGGCGCAGCAGCGCACGGCCGAGGTCCCCCACGAGATCACCGACAAACAGCTGGAGAAGCTCGCGCGGGTCCTGGGGTAGGGCCCGCCCCACCGTTCCGGGTGGCCCGAGCGTTACCAGGCGTTCTTGGCCGCGGTGGCCCGGGCGCTGTTCTCGTCGGGCATCAGGATCCACAGGGCAATGTAGACGAGGAACTGCGGCCCCGGCAGCAGGCACGAGATCACGAAGATCACTCGCATCATCTTGGCGGAGATGCCGAACCGACGCGCCAGACCGGCGCACACACCGGCGATCATTCGACCGTTGCGGGGGCGGACAAGGGCGCTCATGGTGACTCCTTCTGGGTCCGCGTGACTCGCCGCCCGCGGACTTCGCGGGGGCCGCTCCTTGGGCCCCCGATGCCTCCATCCTGCCTCGGGCACCCCGCCAACGGCCTCGCCCTAGGGAGCGATCCGGACCCTGGGAATCCTCGGGGTGGCCCCCTGAGGGACCGACCAGCTCGAAGGGGCGGCCGACGTCCGCGACCGACCGGCGTCCTGGAACCGGTCCTCGCCGCGACCCACCGGTCCTGGCCCACCCCGGCCCACACCCCTGCAGCGCCGTAGCAGCGCCCGCGCCGGCGGTACCAGCGCGAGGTGTGCCAGGGCGATGCCCACACCCCCGAGCAGGACCGAGTCCACATCCGCGACCTGCCCGGGCACTGCCGTCCGTACCAGCTCGACCAGCAACGACAGCAGTGCGCCGGCGGCGACCGTCCGGGCCAGGGAGACCACCGCGGAGCCCTCCAGCCGGCCGCCGGCCACCGGCAGCAGCACCCCGAGCGGAGCGAAGAGCAACAGGGCCGCGCCGATCCGCCTGGCAGCCCCCAGGGGGCCGTAGGACAGATCGGCCCGGATCCCCGCCAGGGGGGTGTGGTTGGACGCGGCTGCCCAGGGCACGTCCAGGGGCCTCAGAGCGAACCAGCCGACGGCCGCCAGGTGGGCGAGGAGCACCAGGACTCCCACCGCGCGGAACCACATGACGGCCCTGCCGCCCTCTTCTTGCCGCTGCACGCCCGTCAAGACGCCCGGTCGGCGTCGGCGGTTCCGGGGGGCGCGCAGGGCCGTACCGCCGCCCGACAGGGATGCGACGCTGCGGGGCCGCACCTGGCCGTACCGCCGGATCACCCGATGACCACCGGGCGGGGGCCTCCCCCACCACCGTGGTCCTCCTGACCCGCGGGCCGATCCGCCGAAGCCCTCAGGGCCAGCCTCATTCCGGCAGCAGCCGGCCCCGACGGGAGATCAGGAATCGCTTGAACGCGGCGACCGGCGGGGTGTCGGGGTGGCCGTCGAGCCAGGCCACGCCGATCTCCCGGGCGGCACGGGGTGCGGTCACGGTCAGTTCCACCACTCCCGGGCGGGGGACGGCGGGCGGGGGCAGCAACGCCACCCCGAGTCCCGCGGCGACCAGGCCGCGCAGGGTCTCGGCCTCCTCTCCCTCGAAGGCGACCCTCGGGCGGAATCCTGCCTCGGCGCACAGGGCGTCGGTGATGCGGCGCAGCCCGTAGCCGGGCTCCAGGGTCACGAAGGTCTCCTCCGCGGCCTCGGCGAGGCGGATCCGTTTGCGGACGGCGAGCCGGTGGTCGTCAGGGACGACCAGGCGCAGCCGCTGTTCGTCCAAGCGGCGGGCGACCAGGTCGGGCGCGTCGGGGATGGGCGAGGTGAGGCACAGGTCGAGATCGCCGGCCCGGAGCCGCTCGATCATCGCCTCGCCGTAGTTCTGTACGAGGGAGAAGCGCACTCCGGGGTGGTCCACCCGGAAGGCCCGGATCAACGCGGGGACGGTTTCCGAGCCCATGGTGTGCAGGAATCCGAAGGCGACCTTCCCGGTGGCGGGGTCGGCATCGGCGCGCACCGATTCGGCGGCCCGACCGACCTCGGCAAGGGCGCGGTCGGTGGAGGCGAGGAAGGTCCGCCCGGAGGGAGTGAGGGTGACGGTCCGGCCCTTACGGGCGAACAGGACCACGCCCAGGTCTTCTTCCAGTCGAACGACCGCTCGGGACAGGGTTGATTGGGGGATGCCGAGTTCCTGGGCGGCCCGGGTGACGTGCTCGTGGCGGGCCACGGCGGCGAACCAGGCGAGGCGGGGTGCCAGCGTTGCTGTCACGGCCATGTCTTCTTCGTAACGACTCATTGACAGTCACCCTCCTGACCTTCGCTGATGCGCATGTGGATCGATTATTGCGTTTTTGTGCATTGGACGCATGAATCGGCGAGGCCTAGTTTCGAGGTATGCCTCCCGCTCATACCGGGGCGCCCGTCATCGCGGGTGCCTCTGCCTCGTCGTTCCCCACCCCCGCCGCTGAGCCGCTGTCACCCGGCGGAGCCGGCTACCGCCGCATGAGCCTGGCGCTGTTCGCCGCCGGACTGGCCACCTTCGCCCTGCTGTACTCCACCCAGGCGCTGCTCCCGGCCGTCTCCGCCGGCTTCCGGGTGACCGCGGGCCAGGCAAGTTGGACGGTCTCGGCGGCCACCGGCGCGCTGGCGCTGTGCGTACTGCCGCTGAGCGCGCTCTCGGAGCGTTTCGGGCGGACCAGGCTGATGACGTGGTCCTTGGCCGTCGCGGTCGCGGTCGGGCTCTTGGTGCCCTTCGCCCCCGATCTGAACTGGCTGGTGGCCCTGCGGGCGGTCCAGGGTGCGGCGATCGCCGGCGTCCCCGCCTCTGCGATGGCCTACCTCGCGGAGGAGGTCCGCCCCAAGGCACTCGTGGGCGCCATCGGCCTGTTCGTGGCCGGGAACTCGATCGGCGGCATGAGCGGACGTCTGGTCACCGGCTGGGCGGCACAGTGGGGAGGCTGGCGGGCCGGACTCGCGGCGGTGGGCGTCCTGGCGCTGGTCTGCGCCGTGATCTTCCGCCTGCTGCTGCCGAAGGCACGCTTCTTCTCCCCGGCTTCGCTGAACCCGCGGGCGCTCGGCGCCGCGGTGTCCGGGCACCTGCGGGACCCGCTCATGCTGCGGTTGTACGGCATCGGCGCCCTGTTCATGACGGTCTTCGGCGCGGTCTACACCGTGATCGGTTACCGCTTGGTGGAGGAGTTCTCGCTACCGCAGGGCGTGGTCGGCTCGGTGTTCCTGGTCTACCTGGTCGGCACCGCTTCCTCCGCGGCGGCCGGGGGACTGGTGGCCCGGCTGGGGCGGCGGGGTGCGCTCTACCTCGCGGTGACCACGACCGCCGCCGGGCTGCTGTTGTCGCTGTCCACCTCGCTGGCCGTGGTGTTGGCCGGCCTGGTGCTGATCACCGCCGGCTTCTTCGCCGGGCACGCGGTCGCCTCCTCCTCGGTCAGCCGCACCGCCAAGACCGGGCGGGCGCAGGCCTCGGCCCTCTACCAGTCGGCCTACTACCTGGGGAGCAGTGCGGGCGGCACGCTCGGCGCCGTCGCCTTCCACAGCGCCGGCTGGCCGGCCACGGTGCTGTTGGGGCTGGTCGCCGTCCTCGGCGTGGTGTCGATCACGCTCTACGGGTCCCGGGTCGCCCACCTGGAACGTCGCGTTCCGGCGACCGTCGCCCTGCGCTGACCCCCTTACCGACGAGCGGCCCGCGCTGCTTTCATACGGAGCGAGCGCCACCGAGGAAGTGCGAGAGCGCAGTCCGCAACCGGCTCCCTTCCGGTGCGCGTCACCCAGAGGAAGTCGCAGGCACAAGGGAACGGGAGGTCCGTCGGATGACGGGCATACGCAAGCGCGCCGCGGTCGTGGGCGCGGTGGTGGGGATGGTCGCACCGCTGACGGTGGCGCTGGGCGGGACGGCCCAGGCTGCCTCCTGCAACGTGACCACGGGGCCCTACCAACGTCAGGTGGAGAAGTTCCTGGGACGGACCGTCGACGGCCGCCAGTCAGCCGCCGACTGCGCGGCCATCAAGGCCTTCCAGGCCAAGCACGGGATCACCCCCACGCGCGGCTACGCCGGACCGCTGACCTGGCAGGTCATGAGCATCATGAACGCGCAGAAGGCCGCGGGGAAGAACCCCAACAAGGCAGGTCGCTGCCCGACCAACAAGGGGCGGATCGCCTGCGTGGACCTCACCCGGCAACTGAGCTGGATCCAGGACGGCTCCCGGCTCACGTACGGCCCGGTGGCCGTACGCACCGGCAAGGACGGCACGGAGACCCGCACCGGATCGAAGAAGATCTACCAGCGGACGCTGCGCCACTGGTCGACCATCTACCACGTGTGGATGCCGTACACCCAGTTCTTCGACGGCGGCCAGGCCTTCCACTCGGTCACCAAGAGCATGTGGAACCCGCCCGGCTCCGGCGGCTGCGTCAACATGACCGACAAGGACGCCAAGGCGTACTGGAACCTCCTCAGGAACGGTGACGACGTGTTCGTCTACGGACGCAAGCCCGGCACCTGAACGGGCCCTTGGCGGCCAGACCTTGGGCCGCCGCCACTGTCCGAGGCCTGAGGTAGGTTCCAAAGGGCGGGCGCCGTGGGGCGCCCGCCCTTCGACCGTTGCGCACAGGGGGATGAAGAATGAGCGAGCTCGCCGCACCACCCGACCTCGACGCCGCCATGGAGCAGTACCGGCAGGAGCTCACCGGGTACTGCTACCGGATGCTGGGCTCGGCCTTCGACGCCGAGGACGCGGTGCAGGACACCCTCGTGCGCGCCTGGCGCAGTTACGCCACTTTCGAGGGCCGCTCCTCGGTGCGCTCCTGGCTGTACCGGATCGCCACCAACGTCTGCCTGGACCTGCTGCGCGCCGGAAACCGCCGGGCCCGCCCGATGGACCTCACTGACCCTCAGACCCAGGCCTCGGCCGTACTCAGCGAGCGGCCCGAAGTGACCTGGCTGGAGCCGGTACCGGACGGTCGGGTGCTGACACAGACCGCCGACCCGGCAGAGCTGGCCATGGCCAAGGAATCGGTGCGGTTGGCCTTCGTCGCCGCCCTGCAGTACCTGCCGGCCAAGCAGCGGGCGGTACTGATCCTGCGGGAGGTGCTGGCCTGGAAGGCCGACGAGGTGGCTCAGCTCCTCGACACCTCGGTGGCCTCGGTCAACAGCGCCCTCCAGCGGGCGAGGGCCACTCTGGCGGCGCGGGAGATCCGCGCGAGCGAGGCGGCCGACCCACTGGACGAGGAGCAGAGCAAGCTGCTCGAACGCTACGTGGCCGCTTTCGAGGGGTACGACATCGAGCAGCTCACGACCTTGCTGCACGAGGACGCGGTGCTGTCGATGCCGCCGTTCGACGTGTGGTTGCAGGGACCCGCCGAGATCGCGGCCTGGCACCTGAACCAGGGGATCGGCTGCCGCGGCTCGCGTCTCGTGCCGACCCGGGCGAACGGACTGCCGGCCTTCGCGCAGTACCGACCGAGCGCGACCGGCACGGGACACGACCCATGGGCCCTCCAGGTCATCGAGATCTCAGCCGGAAGGATCGTCGGGCTGAACGCCTTCCTGGACACCGACCGCTGGTTCCCGCTCTTCGGTCTGCCCGAGCACCTCGACGGGCCCGGGGGCAGCGGCGGGGTCCACCAGGAAGCCCAGTCCGGTCAGGTCGAGCAGTGAACGCAGCGCGGGGGGCGCACCCCGCACGCTGAGACGGTCACCGTGTTGCCGGGCCGTGAGGGTGAGGCGGGCCAGGGCCTCCGCGGCGGCGAGGGTGGGGGCGGTGACCGCGGTGGCGTCGCACACCACCGCGATCGCTCCCGCCCCGTACAACTGCGCGAGCCGCGCACAGAGCGGTCCCACATCCCCGGGCCCGACGGTAGGCCCGGGGAGTGGCAAGGAGGCCGGTCCCCGTTCGGTGTTCATCACGGGGGGATAGACCGGCCGGACCACGGAAACTCATCGACGCACGGGGCGCCGGGAGATCATGCGATGCGGTCGAGGACGATCGGGGCGGCCTTGAAGTCCGTACCGGCGGGTGCGATGTCCCAGGCCCCGTCCAGGGCCTCCATGGCGTAGCCGAACTTCTCGGGGGTGTCGGTGTGCAGGGTCATCAGGGGCTGTCCGGCGGTGACGCTCTCACCGGGCTTGGCGTGCAGCTCGACGCCCGCGCCGAACTGCACCGGGTCCTCCTTGCGGGCCCGCCCGGCGCCCAGGCGCCACGCCGCGACGCCGACGCCGTAGGCGTCCAGCCGGGTCAGCACGCCCGATTCCGTGGCGGTGATCACGTGCTCCTCCCGGGCGACCGGGAGGGTCGCGTCCGGGTCGCCGCCCTGGGCAGCGATCATGCGGCGCCAGACGTCCATCGCGGAGCCGTCGGCCAGCGCCTTGGCCGGGTCGGCGTCCCGTACTCCGGCCGCTTCGAGCATTTCGCGGGCCAGGGCGATGGTCAGCTCCACCACGTCGGCGGGACCGCCTCCGGCCAGCACCTCCACGGACTCGCGGACCTCAAGGGCGTTGCCGGCGGTCAGTCCGAGCGGGGTGGACATGTCGGTGAGCAGGGCGACGGTCTTGACCCCGTGGTCGGTGCCCAGGCCCACCATGGTGGAGGCGAGCTCCCGGGCGTCCTCGATGTTCTTCATGAAGGCCCCGGAGCCGACCTTGACGTCCAGGACCAGTGAGCCGGTGCCCTCAGCGATCTTCTTCGACATGATCGAGGAGGCGATGAGCGGAATGGCCTCGACGGTGCCGGTCACGTCGCGCAGCGCGTAGAGCTTCTTGTCGGCGGGTGCCAGTCCGTCGCCGGCCGCGCAGATGACCGCGCCGGTGGTGTCGAGGACGTTCAGCATCTCCTCGTTGGACAACAGGGCACGCCAGCCGGGAACGGACTCCAGCTTGTCCAGGGTGCCGCCGGTGTGGCCCAGGCCGCGGCCGGAGAGCTGCGGCACGGCGGCACCGCAAGCGGCGACCAGCGGGGCGAGCGGCAGGGTGATCTTGTCTCCGACGCCGCCGGTGGAGTGCTTGTCGGCAGTGGGTCGCGACAGCGAGGAGAAGTCCATGCGCTCGCCCGAGGCGATCATCGCGGCGGTCCAGCGGGCGATCTCGGCACGGTTCATGCCGTTGAGCAGGATCGCCATGGCGAGGGCGGACATCTGCTCGTCGGCCACCACACCACGGGTGTAGGCGTCGATGACCCAGTCGATCTGTTCGGGGCTCAGCTCACCGCGGTCGCGCTTGGTGCGGATGACGGAGATGACGTCCATCTGAACTTCCTTCCGGCGGTGCCGTATGTCGTGCGTGTGCGCGACTCTACGCGCATAGAGAGAGTGAAGGGGGACGGCCCCTCCACACCACTGGGGTGCACAGGGGCCGTCCTTCGACTATCTGAGGTGGTCCGGCCCGAAGGCCTGCGGGAGCATCGCCGAGAGCGGCAGGATTCCCTCGGGGGTCTCCAGCAACAGGTCCGGCCCGCCGAACTCGAAGAGCAACTGCCGACAACGACCGCACGGGACCAGGGGAGCGCCCCGGCCGTCCACGCAGACGAAGTGGGTCAGCCGTCCACCGCCGGTGAGCTGGAGCTGGGAGACCAGGCCGCACTCGGCGCACAGCCCCAGTCCGTAGCTCGCGTTCTCCACGTTGCAACCGGTGACGGTGCGCCCGTCGTCCACTCGCGCCGCCACGCCGACCGGGAAGCCGGAGTACGGGGCGTAGGCACGGGACATCGCGTCCCGGGCCGCGACCCGCAGGGCCTCCCAGTCGACCACCGGCGCGGTGTCGGCCGTCGTCACTTGCCCTGGCCCTTGCGGTAGCGCATACCGTCCGCCTTGGGCATGCGTAGCCGCTGCGCGGAGAGCGCGAGGACCAGCAGGGTGACCACGTACGGAGTGGCGGAGACGAACTCGATCGAGACCGACTCGGTGGCCAGGTACCAGACCAGCGCCACCACGGCCAGGACTGCACTGGCGGAAGCCTGGAGCCAGGACTTCTTGTAGGCCTTCCACAGCGCCAGAGCGATGAGCAGGATGACGAGCAGCAAGAGCAGCGCGTGCACGGACTTGCCGCCGTTGCGGAGCTGGAGCGCGTCGGTGAAGCCGAACAGGCCGGCGCCGAGGGCGGTACCGCCCGGACGCCAGTTACCGAAGATCATCGCAGCGAGACCGATGTAGCCGCGCCCGCCGGTCTGGCCCTCGTTGTAGATGTGCGAGGTCACCAGGGACAGGAAGGCACCGCCGAGACCGGCCAGACCACCGGAGACGAGTACCGCGACGTACTTGTAGTAGTACACGTTGACGCCGAGGGACTCGGCGGCGATCGGGTTCTCGCCACAGGAACGCAGGCGCAGTCCGAAGGAGGTCTTCCAGAGCACCAGGAAGGTGGCGACGAAGAGCAGCGCGGCGACGACCGTCAGGTAGGACAGGTTGGTGACCAGCCCGCCGAAGATGCCCGCCAGGTCGGAAACGAGGAACCAGTGGTGCTTCTCGATGTCGATCAGCCAGTCCGAGAGTCCGGGGATGGTGATCGTGTCGATGGACTCGGCAGGCGGGGACTGCTTGGGGCTTCCGCCCTTGGCCGCGGCCTCGCCGGAGTTGAACCACAGCTTGGCGAAGTAGGTGGTGGCACCCAGCGCCAGGATGTTGATCGCGATACCGGAGATGATGTGGTCGACACCGAAGCTGACGGTGGCGATGGCGTGCAGCAGGCCGCCGAACATGCCGCCGAGGACACCGGCGAGGACACCGATCCACGGATTGGTCTGCCAGCCGGCCCAGGCACCGAAGAAGGTGCCGAGGATCATCATGCCTTCGAGACCGATGTTGACCACGCCGGCCCGCTCCGCCCACAGACCGCCGAGACCGGCCATGCCGATGGGAACGGCGAAGGAGAGCGCAGCCGCGATCTGGCCGGATCCGGTGAGGTCCTGCGCACCGGTCAGTGCGCGCACCGCGGAGAGTGCGACGATGCCGCCCGCGATGATCAGCAGGACGATGGGGAGGGAGAGCCGCTTGCGGCCGCCCTTGCCGCCGGCCACCTTGGGGGCTGCGGGCGGCGGAGTGGAAGTCGCCGTGGCGCTCACTGCGACACCTCCTGCTTCGATTCACGGGCCTGGGCGGCGAGCTTCTCGCCAACCTGCCGCTGCTGGCGCTTGAGACCGAAGCGGCGGACCACTTCGTACGCGATCACGACACACAGGACGATGACGCCCTGGATGATGCCGACGATCTCCTTGTCGTAGCCCTCGAATTCGAGCTTGCCGGAGCCGCGCTCCAGGAAGGCCCACAGCAGCGCGCCGAGCGCGATGCCGACGGGGTGGTTGCGGCCGAGCAGCGCGATGGCGATGCCCGTGAAGCCGATGCCGACGGGGAAGTCGCCGCCGTACTCGAAGGAGTCGTTGAGCAGGGTCGGCATTCCGATGAGGCCGGCCATGGCGCCGGAGATCAGCATCGAGGTGACGACCATGCGCTTGACGTTCACACCACTGGCCTCGGCTGCGGTGCCGGACTGGCCGACGGTGCGCAGGTCGAAGCCGAAGCGGGTGCGGGAGAGGGTGAACCAGAACCACACACCGGCGAGCGCCGCGACCACGACGAAGCCCCAGACGGGCTCCGGGGTCGTCGGGAACTCGAAGAAGTGGGCGGACTCCGGCAGCGGGGTGGTGGACACCTTGGTGCCGGCGGCATCGAGGTGTCCGAGGCGGCCGGGCTGGAGCAGGTAGCCGATGATCGCGGTCGCGATCATGTTCAGCATGATCGTCGAGACGACCTCGCTGACGCCGCGGGTGACCTTGAGGACACCGGCGATGCCGGCCCACATGGCGCCCACGAGCATCGAGGCGATGATGATCATGGGAATCTGCAGGAAGGCCGGGAGCGTCAGCGCACCACCGAGCGCGGCGGCGAAGAACGCCCCGAGCCGGTACTGACCGTCCACGCCGATGTTGAACAAGTTCATCCGGAAGCCGACGGCCACCGCGAGACCCGCGAGGTAGTAGGTCGTTCCCTTGTTCAGGATGTAGACCTGGCTGTCCGACTTCATGCCGTACTCGAACATGATGCCGAAGGCGCTGAAGGGCTCCTTGCCGGTGGCGAGCAGCACCAGGGCGGTCACCACGAAGGCGGCGACGATCGCGAGCAGTGGGGCCGCGATCCCCAGGAACACCTTCTCCTTGTCGATCTTCTTCATCGGTCCTCTCCCCCGTCCTGGGGGTGGTCGAGGTGGCCGGAGGCAGCGCCGGTCATGGCGGAGCCCAGCTCCTCTGGGGTGATGGCGGCGGGGTCGGCATCGGCGACCAGCCGGCCTCGGTACATGACCCGCAGGGAGTCGGACAGGCCGATCAGCTCGTCCAGGTCCGCGGAGATCAGCAGCACGGCCAGGCCCTCGCGGCGGGCGGAGCGGATCTGGTCCCAGATCTGTGCCTGCGCGCCGACATCCACACCGCGGGTGGGGTGGGCGGCGATCAGCAGCCGGGGCTTGTGGCTCATTTCGCGACCGACGATCAGCTTCTGCTGGTTACCGCCGGACAGGGAGCCCGCGGTGACCTCGATGCCGGGGGTGCGCACGTCGTACTCACGAACGATGCGCTCGGTGTCCCGCCGGGCGGACTTGATGTCCAGCAGCTGCCCCCGGGAGTTGGGCCGTTCGGTGACGTGGCCGAGGATACGGTTCTCCCACAGCGGGGCCTCCAGTAGCAGGCCGTGCCGGTGTCGGTCCTCGGGGATGACGCCCATGCCGTCCTCACGGCGCTTGCGCGTGGGGGCCTTGGAGATGTCCTCGTCGCCGAGCTTGACCACACCGGCGTCGAGGTGGCGCATGCCCATGATGGCTTCGACCAACTCCGACTGACCGTTGCCCTCAACACCGGCGATGCCCAGCACCTCGCCCTTGTGGATGGTGAAGCCCACGCCGTCGAGCACGGCACGGACCACTCCGTCCGGGTCGGTGGCGGTCAGCGTCAGGCCCTCGACGGTCAGCATCGGGACGTCGGTCACCGTCGACTCGCGGGTCTCCGGGGAGGGCAGCTCGCTACCGACCATCAGCTCGGCGAGCTGCTTGGCGGTGGTGGTGCGCGGGTCGGCGGTGCCCACGGTGGTACCACGGCGGATGACGGTGATGTCATCGGCGACGGAGAGCACCTCGCCCAGCTTGTGCGAGATGAAGATGACCGTCAGGCCCTCGGCCTTGAGTTCGCGCAGGTTGTCGAAGAGCGCGTCGACCTCCTGCGGGACGAGCACGGCGGTCGGCTCGTCGAGGATCAGCGTGCGGGCACCGCGGAAGAGGACCTTGAGGATCTCCACGCGCTGGCGGTCGGCCACCCCGAGGTCCTCCACGAGGACGTCGGGGCGGATGTTCAGACCGTAGGCGTCGGAGATCTCCTTGATCTTGGCGCGAGCCGCGTCTCCGATGCCGTAGAGCTTCTCTGCGCCGAGGACGACGTTTTCGAGCACCGTGAGGTAGTCGGCCAGCATGAAGTGCTGGTGCACCATGCCGATCCCGCGCGCGATGGCGTCCGCGGGGCTGTGGAAGGAGACCTGTTCGCCGTCGATGGCGATGGTGCCCTCGTCCGGCTTCTGCATGCCGTAGAGGATCTTCATCAGGGTCGACTTGCCGGCGCCGTTCTCACCCATGAGGGCGTGCACGGTGCCGCGGCGCACATTGATGTCGATGTCGTGGTTGGCCACGACACCGGGAAATCGCTTGGTGATGCCCCGGAGCTCTACGGCGTGGGGACTGCTGGACGCGTTGATGACGCACTCTCCTAAGCAGGAGCGGAGGAGCGGAGGCAGACTCGCGAAGGGGTTGGTCGCGAAAAATACCGCCTACGGGCGCACGCTACGCGCGTAGCGCCGGCAACAAGTTGAACTTCCGGAGGCGGTACGAGAATCGGGGCCCGGTGTGGCGGCCTGAGCCGCTCCACCGGGCCCCGCTTCGGCAGTCGATCAGCCGTTGGTCGGCGTGGTGTTCACCTTGATGGTGCCGTCCACGATCTTCTGCTTGGCCTCTTCGAGCTGGGCCTGGATGTCCTTGAGGTGGTCACCCGTGGTGGTCAGGCTGACGCCGTCCTTGGCCAGCGAGTACTGCTGCTCACCGGTCAGCGGCTCGCCGTCCTTGACGGACTTGACCAGGTCGTAGACACCGCCGTCGACGTTCTTGACGACCGAGGTCAGGATCGAGGAGGCGTACTTCGACAGGGCCGGGTCCTTGGCCTGGTCGGAGTCGACACCGATGGCCCAGGCGCCGTTCTTGGCCGAGACGGCCTCGATCGCGCCGGCACCCGAGCCGCCCGCGGCGGCGAAGATGACGTCGGTGTTCTTGTCGAGCATGCCCTTGGCGGCGGCCTTGCCCTTGTCCGGGGAGCCGAAGCCGGAGAAGTCCGTACCCGTGGTCAGGTACTGGATCTGCACCTCGGCCTTCGGGTTGGTGTCCTTGGCGCCCTGCTGGAAACCAGCGGCGAACTTCTTGATCAGCGGGATGTCCACGCCGCCGATGAAGCCGACCTTGCCGGTCTTGGACTTCAGGGCCGCGGCCTTGCCCGCCAGGTAGGAGCCCTGCTCCTCGGTGAAGACGATCGAGTCGACGTTCTTCTCCTCGGAGATGGAGTCGACCAGGCCGAACGTCGTCTTCGGGAACTTCTTCGCGACCGCGTCGATGGCGTCCTTGTAGGCGAAGCCGACACCGATGACGGGGTTGTAGCCGCTCTCGGCCAGCGCGGCGAGACGGGTCTCGCGGTCGGCCGGGGTCTCACCGGTCTTGGCGGTGAGCTCCTTGGTCTCGGCACCGAACTCGGCCTTGGCCTTGTCGAGGCCGCGAGCCGCGGAGTCATTGAACGAGTTGTCGCCACGGCCACCTACGTCGTAGGCCATGCCGATCTTCAGCGTGCCGTCCGAGCTGCTGGACTCGGTGGACGACTCACCACACGCGGTGGCGGTGAAAGCAAGGGCCGCGGTGGCGATGCACGCGGCGCTGAGCTTGGTTACCCGGCGCAAGGGGAGGCTCCTTCAACCTGACCGAAGCGCCACTACCGGCGCTGGTTTCGCCGCGATCGTAACGCGCGTAGATGTCAGTTAAGAGCCCGTTCAGGAGTCGTTATCGGATCGACGCGTACTACACATCCCCCCGGGGGTAACCCGGGGGGATCGCCGAGGACCGTCCGAAAACCACTCGGAAAGCGGCCTGAAACGGTCTGGAACGAACCCAGAACGGTCCAACTGGACCGCTGGGCGGGGCCGCCAGGGCGCGCGCCCTGGCGGAGGTACCCCCCTCAACGCCTTGACCCCAGCCTTCGAAGAGGCCGCCTTCAGGGGGCGCGCCGTCAGCCGTCACGCCGCTAAACCGCCTCCGGTCCCCTCCCGTCCAGCAGCGCCGCCGCGGTGAACAGCTCCACACCCACTTCGATGGCGCGCTCGTCCACATCGAAATCGCCTCGGTGCAGATCCCGCTTGATCGGGTCACCGGGGGTGCGCACGCCGAGGCGGGCCATGGCCCCGGGCACGTGCTCCAGGTACCAGGAGAAGTCCTCGCCGCCCAGGCTCTGCTCGGTGTCCTCCACCGCATGGGCGCCTCGGCGGGCCCCCATGGCGTCACGCAGCAGCTCGGTCATCACCGGGTCATTGACCACCGGCGGCACCCCGCGCACGTAGGTGATCTCGGACTTGGCCCCGTGCAAGGTCGCCACCTCGTCGATCGCCGCGTGCACCTGGTCCGGCGCCTCGTGCCAGGCGGCGAGTTCCAGACAGCGGACCGTGCCGGCGAGCTCCGCCTCCATGGGGATCACGTTCGGCGCGTGGCCGGACTCGATCCGCCCCCAGGTCAGCGAGAGCCCGGAGCGCGCGTCCATACGGCGGCTGAGCAGCGCGGGCACCTCCGTGACCACCTTGGCGGCGGCGGTGACCAGGTCGGTGGTCAGGTGCGGGCGGGCGGTGTGCCCCCCGGCGCCGCTGAGGGTCACCTCCAGCCGATCGCAGGCCGAGGTGATCGGACCGGGCCGGACACCGATCCGACCCACGTCGACCCTGGGGTCGCAGTGCACGGCGAGGATCCGCCCCACGCCGTCGAGGACGCCCGCGGCCACCGCGTCGGTGGCGCCCCCGGGCAGCACCTCCTCGGCGGGCTGGAAGAGCAGGCGCACGGGCCGGGGGAGCAGCCCCCGGCGTTCAAGGTCCGCGAGCACCAGGCCGGCGCCCAGCACCACCGCCGTGTGGACGTCGTGGCCGCAGGCGTGCGCCCGGTCGGGCACGGTGGAGCGGTAAGGGGAGAGGGACTTGGCATCGGGGATCGGCAGGGCGTCGATGTCCGCACGGAAGGCCAGCATCGGCCGTCGGCCATCCCACTCGCCGATATCGCAGATCAGACCGGTACCCGTGGGCAGCTGGCGAGGCCGTAGCCCGGCTTTCTCCAGTCTGGCCTTGATCGCGGAGGTGGTGCGGAACTCCTGGTGGCCCAGCTCGGGATGCATGTGCAAGTCCCGGCGGAACGCGATGAGTTCAGCTCGCAGGCTCTCCGGAAGCCTGCCCTGGAGAGCAGGTTCCACCGGTTCCCCGGGATGGTCAGCATGGGACTCGCGGGACATCAATCGGTTCACCCGTTGAAGGGTATGCGCACCGGTGGGTCAACTGGCTGGCGATCTCAAAAAGTTCAGCCCGTTAGGGGAAGAAAATCTGACCTCCTGGCGCATGCCCGCCCATCGCGATGGGTAAACTCCATCGCTCATCCGGCGGCGATGGCGAGTCGGCGCACATCCCGAGCCGTGTCGGTGACACCGGCCAGAAAGCTCTGGGCCCGCGGAGAAGCCGAACCGGTCAGCCACCGCGGATCGATGTCGCAGACCGCGACCGTCACGCCCGTGCCCTGGAGCGCGTACGGCAGGGTGTGCACGACGGTGGACGGGAAACTGACGATCGTCCGGCCTACCGGCCCGCGCCGGGCGATCAGTTCCAGCGGCAGGTCCGGGCGGACGATCTCCAGGCCGGTCACCTCACTCAGCCTGCGCAGCTTCTCCGCGCTCTCCCGACGGTGCGCGAAGTACCGGGTGGCGCCGTGGGCGCGGCACAGGCGCACCACCGCGTCCTGGTAGCGGTCGGCGTCCACCACTCCGGTCTCCACCAAGGACGTACCGACCAGGTCAGTGCCCTTGGTCAGTCGAGGCGGCCCGAATCGCGCCCGGGTCCAGCCGAAGTCGTTGACCCGCAGGGTCATGCCGGGCAGCGCGGCGACGGGCATCGAGGTGAACACCTCCACACGCCCCTCCCCGCGGGGGGTCAGACGGCGCCGGGCGTTCCCGGAAACCGGCGCGAACAACAGTTCCCGAGCCCGCCCCAGGCCGCCGGCCGCGCTGCGGTGCCAGCGCCGCAGCCGCTCACCGCGGCCGAGCTGCGCGATGAACTCCATGGTGGCCGTGCCGTCGTCCACCACCACCAGGTCCTTCGCGCCGGCGCGGAGCAGCAGCAGCTGTACGAACCGCGAGAAGGGGTCCCCTATGACGATTCGCCGGGCGCGCCGGACCTGTCCGAGGAGGGAGGCCAGGGCCTTCAGCGGGGCGAGGGAGCCGCCCCGCGCCTCCCGCCAGCACACGGTGAACCCCTCGTCCCGGGCGATCGCGGCCACCCGGCGCAGCTGACCACGGGACATCGGGTCGGTGGGCGGCAGGATCACGATGCTCAGCCCACCGAACGGTACGGGGTCGCTCCCCTCGTCGCCGGGACCGCGCCCCGCAGGTGGCTGGCCCGGCACTCCGTCCAGCAGCACCTCGGCGGGGCCGGCGGTGTCCGGCCGGATCCCTTGGGCGTGCGCCCACTCCAGAACGTTCAGCAACTGGACGGGGCTCTCGACGAAAGCCAGGGTGGAGGCAGGAGAGGTCACCACGTACTCCTCGTCGTGGGCGGCGATGCGCCGGGGCCGGCGGGCCGGGCGGCCGTCGCCGGGAAAGGTGGCGTCCAAGAAGTCGGGCCGGCCGCTGCCGGGGCCCGAGGGGTGCCGAAGGCGGCCCTGACGGGCGGGCACGCTTCGGGGGTGACGGGGTCGGACTCCCGCCGCGCCCCCGAGGCGTCCCGCCGTCGAGGCCGCTACGCGGGCCGGCCCGCGTAGCTGGTGGGCTCAGACCGCGGCGGCCGGCTCGGGCTGGGTCTCGGCGATGACACCCGGGACCCGGCGCAGCTTCTTCATGGGGCCGAGCTCGCTCTCGTACACCTTCTTGACGCCGTCTCCGAGGGCGGTCTCGATGGTGCGGATGTCACGGACCAGCCGCTGTAGGCCACCCGGCTCCACGGACGCGGCCTGGTCGGAGCCCCACATGGCGCGGTCGAGGGTGATGTGGCGCTCGACGAAGGCGGCACCGAGCGCGACGGCGGCCAAGGTGGTCTGCAGGCCGGTCTCGTGGCCGCTGTAGCCGATCGGGACGTTCGGGAACTCGTCCTGCAGGGTGTTGATCACCCTGAGGTTGAGCTCCTCCGCCCGGGCCGGGTAGGTGGAGGTCGCGTGGCAGAGCAGGATGTTGTCACTGCCCAGCACCTCCACCGCGTGCCGGATCTGCCTGGGGGTCGACATGCCGGTGGACAGGATGACCGTCTTGCCGGTGGCCCGCAGGGCGCGCAGCAACTCGTCGTCGGTGAGCGAGGCCGAGGCGACCTTGTGGGCCGGCACGTCGAACTTCTCCAGGAAGGCGACGGCCTCGGTGTCCCACGGAGAGGCGAACCAGTCGATGCCGCGCTCGGTGCAGTGCTCGTCGATGGCGCGGTACTCGTCCTCGCCGAACTCCACACGGTGGCGGTAGTCGATGTACGTCATCCGGCCCCAGGGGGTGTCCCGCTCGATGCCCCACTGGTCACGCGGGGTGCAGATCTCCGGGGTGCGCTTTTGGAACTTGACCGCGTCGCAGCCGGCCTCGGCGGCGGCGTCGATGAGCGCGAAGGCATTCTGCAGGTCGCCGTTGTGGTTGATGCCGATCTCGCCGACGACGTAGACGGGCTGGCCGGGGCCGGCCGTGCGGGCGCCGAGGGTGCGAAGGCGGGGGGACGTCGGGGTGGCAGTCATGGCAGGAGAGGTCCTTCGATGGGTGTCTGGGGCGGTGGTGCGGTGGGCCGTCAAATCGGCGGTGTCGGGGTGTTCCGGGGCCGCGGTGAGCTCGGTCGGGTCGGTGGTCTGTGCGCTCGGGGTGGCCGGGGACGGGAGGGCTTCCTGCCGGGCGCCGGCGTCGGCCGGCGGGGGGTCCAGCAGGGGCGCAAGGGCGCGGGCCCGGGCCAGGTCGTGCGGGTCGTCGATCTCCAGCACCCGGGCCGGATCGGTCGGGACGGGCACGGTGCGGCCGAAGAAGCGGTGTCGGACGGACCGGAAGCCGGCCGCCTCCATGGCGTAGGCGGCGCCGGTCTCCAGCAGGTCCTGCGGACGGTCCTGGCGGCGCGGCCGGACCGCCTTGTCGTGGTTGACGCCGAGACCAGCGCCGGTGTCGTCGGCACGCCAGAGGAAGCCGTGGAAGGGGGCCACGGTCATCGCGGAGTCGGCGCCCTGTTCGATCACGGCGGCGGCCACGCCACGGACGTCTTCGGAGGTCAGGAACGGGCTGGTGCACTGGACCAGCAGCACCACGTCCACGGTGGTCGCGTGCAGCGCCTCGAAGGCGTCCATGGCGTGCAGCACAGCTGATTCGCTGCTCGCCCGGTCGCCCGCGATGACCGCGGGCCGCGGGATGACCTCTGCGCCCGCGTCCCGGGCCGCGGAGGCGATCGCCGCACTGTCGGTGGAGACGACGACGTCCGTGACGAGCTCGGCGCCCAGGCAGGCCCGGACCGCACGGGAGACCAGGGGGATGCCGCGGACGGCAGCGAGGTTCTTGGCAGGGACGCCCTTGGAGCCACCCCGGGCCGGAATGACCGCGAGGACCCGTCCGTTGGTGTGTTCGGTGCTGTTCACAGCTCTCCCATCCGGCGGATGACCGGAGCCACCCGCTGTACGCCGTGCCGGTAGGCGCCTCGGGCCGCATCACGCAGGGCGGAGCGCACCGCCCTGCGGACCCGGGAGGTGTCCTGCGCCGGCGCGGCGCCGGGCAGCGCGGTGCCGTCCGGGCCGAGGTGGTGGCGGGCGAGGAGGCCGGGGAGGTAGCCGGGCGCGGTGGTGAGGGTGTAGTAGGGGGCGGGCGGGGGCAGTTCACGCCGTGACACGAGGTCTTTGAGGCGGTCCCGGGCGGTGTCGAAGGCCCGCTCGTAGGGTCCTTCGGAGGCGACTCCCTGGCGGGCCAGCCAGTCGGCGTCGGGCTCGGGCAGCAGTCCCGCGTCGAGTTGGTCCCAGGAGGCAAGGCAGCCGGAGCCGAGGAAGTGGTGGTTGCCGAGTGCCTCGCGAACGCCGAGGTCAGTGAGGACCGCGGTGGGGATGCCCCGGTGCAGGGACTCCAGGGCGGCCGTGGAGCTGACCGTGACCAACAGATCGGTGCGGTCCAGGACTTCGCCCATGTTCCCGTACACCAGGCGGAGGTTCACAGGGAGTTGGCCCGGGAGCTTCTCGGCGAGCCGCTGGTACGGCTGCTCTTCCAGGTGTGTGGTGTGCTCTCCGGGCTTGCTGCGCAGTTTGACGAGCACTTCGCGGTCCGGGTGCCGGCGGGCGTGGGCGGCTGCCCGCCCCAGCAGGTAGAGCCGGTCGGCCCGGGTTTGCGGTACCGAGGGTTGGACGGCGAAGACGACGGTGTGGGCACTGGTGGTGCGCCGGCCGTAGGGGGCTCCCCCGAGGAAGGGCAGTGCGGTCTCGGTGACGCTGCTCGCGTCGGCACCGACTCCCTCGTAGACGGCACGGAAGCGGTCCGCGTCGTGGCGGGAGTTGGCGAGGACGAGGTCGGCGCCGTGGCGCAGCAGGAGGCCGTCGGCGAGCTTCTCGTAGACGACCCCGACGTAACCGGTGACGAGTACCGGGCGGTGCGCGGGCTCGGGCCACAGGGTGCGGGCGCCGTGTAGGACCGCCTGCACCGCCCCTCCGACGAGGGCGAGGATCACGGCGTCGTAGTGCTCGTTCCTCAGCTCCTCAAGGAACTGCGCAGAGGTCACCTCGGTCAACCGGTCGGCCCGGACGCCCACTTCCCTGAGCTGGCGCACGGTGGGCGTGGCCCGTCCGCGCAACAGGAAGCCCGTGAGGTGGGAGTCGGGGGCGAGGCGGTGCGCGGTGAGTGCGCCCCATTTCCATCGCGTATCGGAATCTGCGAGTACGGCGACTCGCATCTGCCCGTTGGTACTTGCTGGCACGGTGCGAAGGTAGGCGGCAATTCCGCTGATCGGCCCAACGGATACACAACAGGGGGTTAACAGCCCGCCGACGTCACGCAAATGCGGTCCCAGGAAAGCCTGGTTAACAGTCCCGCCATTCTTCGTTCACCTGGAATCCGCATATGGGCCATGGTGAATGGAGCGAAACGACCTAGTGTCACGGACGTGGTCAAGCTCTCCGTGGTCGTGCCGTTCTACAACGTGCAGACATATGCCCCAGATGCCCTGAGAAGTCTGCGAGCCAATGCGCGGCCGGACTTCGAGTTCATCCTCGTCGACGACTGCTCGTCGGACGGCACCCCGGAGCTGTTGGAACGGGCCGCGGGCGAACTGCCGGGCGCCCGGTTGCTCAGGCACCCGCAGAACGAGGGGCTCGCCACCGCTCGCAACACCGGCATCGACGCCGCCAGCGGCGAGTACCTCACCTTCATGGACGGCGACGACTGGCTGGAGCCGGGCCACCTGGAGCGGGTGCTGGCCGCCATCGAGGCGCTGGGCTGCGATTTCGTCCGCACCGACCACGTCCAGTGCACGGGTCGGGCCCGCCAGGTCCAGCGCTCCCCGCACGGACTCCAGAACGTGGTGTCCTGCCCGAGGTCCGCGATCCTGCCGGCGGACCGGTCGACCTCGGTCGACTATCCGTTCGCCTGGGCCGGCATGTATCACCGTCGGCTCGTCGACCGGGGGCTGCTGCACTTCACGCACGGGCTCCGCACGGCCGAGGACCGGCCGTGGATCTGGCGGTTGCACCGCGAAGCGGAATCCTTCGCGGCGGTGGGGTTGCCCGGCATCTTCTACCGCCGGGGCGTGGCCAATTCACTGACCCAGATCGGCGATGTGCGGCAGCTTGACTTCATCCGCGCATTCGACGAAGTGATCGAGGAAACCGCACAGGACAAGGATGCGGATCTACTCCTTCCGAAAGCAGTCCGCACATATTGCGCCATCATCGCGCACCATGCGGGTTCCATTGAAAGGTTCGAACCGGCCGTGGCCAGAAAACTCCGCGCCATGAGCACCGCCGCCCTCAAGCGCATGCCGCAGCGGGTACTGGACGAGGCTCTGGGCTCGATGGACATCGAGCGCGCCACCCTGCTGCGACGGCTGCGCCGCCGCCCTGCCCCGACCGGGGTGAGCTCCTGATGTCCAGCCCCGCACCACGCACCACGCAGATCTTCCTGGCCTCCACCCTCTACGGCGCCGCCACCCTCGCCGCGGCGATCGACGCGGGCTGTTTCACCACCGCGCACCGCCGGGTGTTGCTCGTCAGCAACAACGCGGCGGTGCCCGAGACCACCCCCGGGCTGACCCAGATGCGCGGGTTCGCCCGGCTGCGCGAGCGCTTCGACGACGTACTGGACTGGAACCGCACCATCTCCCCCTTCCACCCGAGCGGCTGGGAGCCGCGGCTGGCCGACGCAGCGCTGTGGGAGCGCCAGCTACGTCAGCTGTGGGGGCTCGGCGACGACCGGGTGGAGCTGATCGTGGAATCCCTCCAGGTCAGCCCCGCCCTGTCGGTGGTGCAGTTGTTCCACGGGGCACCCGTGGAGGTCTACGCGGACGGGCTGATGAGTTACGGGCCGACCCGCAACAAGCTGGACCCGCTGGTCGGCACCCGGGTACGAAGGCTCCTCCACCTGGACCTCGTGCCGGGCCTGGAGCCACTGCTGCTCAGCGAGTTCAAGGTGCCCTCCGCAGTGATCGCGACCGCGGCCTTCACCAGGGTGCTCGCCGAACTGGCCCAGGACGAAGAGGATGTCGAGGGACCCCAGGGTTCGGCGATGATCCTCGGGCAGTACCTCTCCGCCCTGGACCTGATCAGCCCACAGGAAGAAGAGGAACTCCATGTGGCCATGGTGCGCGGCGCGCACGCCCTCGGCCACCGCGACCTGGTCTTCAAGCCCCATCCCAGCGCCCCCGCCCGCTGGTCCCACCTGGTGGAGGCGGAAGCGGAACGGCTCGGTGCCAAGCTGGTCGTCGTGGACACCCCGGTCCTCGCCGAAGTCCTCTACCAGCGCCTGCGCCCCGAACTCGTGGTCGGCTGCTTCTCCACCGGGCTGCTCACCGCCGCGACGCTGTACGAGATCCCCGTGGCCCGGACCGGCACGGAGCCCCTGCTGGACCGGATCACGCCCTACCAGAACAGCAACCGAATCCCACTGACCATCGTCGACTCCCTCCTGCCCGACCTCGACGACCAGTGCGCCGTCACCAACTGGACCCCGCCCGGAGAAGAACGCGTACGGGAGCTCGCCGGTCTGGTCACCGCGGTCGGCTTCGCCATGCAGTCCCAGATCCTGGCCGGACACCGCGGGGATGCCGAAGCCTGGCTGACCCGGCATCTGAACGCCGACACCCTGCGGTACTTCAAGCGGCGCCGGCTGACCGCCCTCGGGCTGCCCGGCGGACTGCCCAGCCAGCTGTCGTTCATCCCGCGCAGCCCAGCGGTGCGCCGGGTAGCCCGCCGGGTGCGGCGCCTCAAGCGGGCCGCCCGCGGATGACGGCGACCACTTCGGCGGACCGGGTGGAGCAGGCGCCACCACGTCAGGCACCACAGCCCACGGGCACCGCGCGCGGGCGCCTACGGGCCCTGGACGGGCTGCGACTGCTCGCCGCCCTGATGGTCGCGGGCTACCACTACGGCGGGCGTGGAGGCGAGGTCGCGGCGTCCTGGGGCACCTCGCCCAGAGCGCAGTTCCCGACCGTTTCCCCGTGGCTGGCCTACGGCTGCCTGGGCGTCCAGATCTTCTTCGTGATCAGCGGCTTCGTCATATGCATGAGCTCCTGGGGCCGCCCCTTGCGCTCCTTCTTCACCTCCCGGGTCGCCCGCCTCTACCCCGCCTACTGGGCGGCGCTCTTGCTGGTGACCGCGGTGTTCGCGCTGCCCTGGGTGGCGTACCGCACGGTCCCGCTCTCGGACCTGCTGGTGAACTTCACGATGCTCCAACAGCCCGCGGGCGCCGATCGGGTGCTCGGGGTGTGCTGGACGCTCTGGGCGGAACTGCGCTTCTACGCGCTCTTCGCGCTGTTCGTCGTGCTGCCTGGCGGGGGACGCAGGCGCATCCTGTTGTTCTGCGCGGTCTGGACGCTGGCCGCGCTGTTCGCCGGGGCGGCGGACAGCGAGTTGGCCGAACTCGTGCTGATGCCGCAGTACGCGCCCTTCTTCGTCGGCGGCATCGGGCTCTACCTGGTGTACCGCGACCGCCGGGACGTACTGGGCTGGGCGGTCGCGGTCACCGGCTGGCTGATCGGGCAGCAGCGAGCCGTGGCGGGCCTGTGGCACGCGCCGGACCCGCGCTTCTTCTCGTACCGCAGCGAATGGGTCATCGTCGCGGTGGTCACGGCGGGCTTCGTCGCGGTGGCTCTGATCGCGGTGGGCCGGCTCGCCTGGGCGCGCTGGGGCTGGCTGACCGTGGCGGGTGCCCTGACCTACCCGTTCTACCTGGTGCACGAGCACCTCGGCTGGGTCGCCATCGACCTGTTGCACCAGCGTCTCGGGATCTCCTCGGCGCTGACCTTCGGGGGGACCCTTGCGCTCATGCTGGGTCTGGCCTGGCTGCTGCACCGGTGGGTGGAGCGGCCACTGACGCCGGTGCTGCGCCGGGCCCTCACACGCTGCTGAGCGAGAGCTTCGCGGCGAAACCGAGGTCGAAGGCCATGACGCCGACATGCTCGCTGCGGCCAAGACCCGCCGCGCGGACGGTAAGTCCTAGGGTGCGATCGCCGAGGCTCTGGGAGTCGGGCAGGCCACCGTTTGCCGTCACCTCTCCGAGGAGAGCGCAGCAGCGCCCGGACCGTGCCCCCCGTGCCCTCCCTAAGCCTGGGGTCAGCGGGGGGCGTGTCAGGCCCGGTGGCACCCCCACTCCACCCCGGGAGTCAGCGGGCCGACGATGGCGACGTCTCCGAGTCTCCGCGCGTCAAGGTGGTGCGTGGCATACCCGAAGACCACGCCGAACATGGCGAATACGCTGCTCCTGGAGGCTCATGCGGGCGACAGGGCCGCAGTGTCGTCAAGGTGAGACACGTCAGCCCCTAAGCGCTTGCCAGAGACAGCTTCGCGGCGAACCCCAGGAAGAGCACCCCGGCTGCCGAGGTGGCCCCCGCGCTGAGCCTCCGTCGGCGACGGAACGCAGCAGCCAGACGAGACCCGCCGAGGATGAGCACAGTCAGGTACAACGCGCTTGCCAGCTGGAGCAGTACTCCCAGCGTCACGAACCCCACGATCGGGTTGGACTCTGACACGAACTGCACGAAGAAGGACATGAGGAACAGGATCGCCTTGGGGTTGAAGAGGCTGACCACGAAGGCGCGCCGGTAGGGGCGCTCCAGGGCGGCGCTGGTGAGCCCCCCGTCCTCCTCGCCGCCGGCCACCTCGGCGATCCGCTCCCGCCGGGTCCGCCACATCGCAAGGGCCGCCCGGAGCATTCCGACGGCCAGCCACGTCAGGTAGCCGGCACCGGCGAGTTTGACGATGCCGAAGAGCAGCGGGCTGGCCTGGAGCAGGGAGGCGGCTCCGGCCGCCGCGAGGAGCATGAGCACGGTGTCCCCGCACCAGACCCCGGCCGCCGCCGTGTAGCCGGCCCGCACCCCTCGGCGGGCCGCGACGGAGAGCACGTAGAGCGAATTGGGGCCCGGCAGCAGAATGATCAGCACGAGGCCGGCGATGTAGGTCGGAAGGTCGGTGACACCCAGCATGTCGGTGAGTGTGGCACACACCCGGCACCCACCCGCCAGTGCTCTGCGACCCGTGGACGGGCGGACTGCGGACGCTCAGAACGACTCGACGGGGACATGGGTGCCCCAGACCTCCCGCAGGGCCTGGCAGACCTCGCCGAGGGTGGCGCGGGCCCGCAGGGCGTCCTTCATCGGGTACAGCACGTTGCCGGTTCCCCGGGCCACCTCCTGGAGGGTCGCCAGGGCGCTGTCGACGGCTCGCTGGTCACGTCGGGCGCGCAGCGCGGCGAGGCGGGCCGCCTGCTGCGCCTCGATCTCGGGATCCACCCGCAGCGGCTCGTAGGGCTCCTCCACGTCCAGGGTGAACCGGTTGACACCGACCACGACGCGCTCCCCGCTGTCGGTCTCCTGGGCGATGCGGTAGGCGGAGCGTTCGATCTCGGCTTTCTGGAAACCGTGCTCGATGGCCGCCTCGGCGCCACCGAGATCCTCGATGCGGCCCATCAGCTCCGCGACGGCCGCTTCCAGGTCGTCGGTCAACCGCTCCACGGCGTAGGAGCCGGCGAAGGGATCCACGGTCGCGGTGATGTCCGTCTCATGGGCCAGGACCTGCTGGGTGCGCAGGGCCAGCCGGGCGGACTTGTCGGTGGGCAGGGCGATGGCCTCGTCGAAGGAGTTGGTGTGCAGGGACTGGGTGCCTCCGAGGATGGCTGCCAAGCCCTGGAGCGCGACCCGGACCAGGTTCACCTCCGGTTGTTGGGCTGTCAGTTGGACGCCCGCCGTCTGGGTGTGGAAGCGCAGCATCTGCGACTTGGGGTTGCGGGCGCCGAACTCCTCGCGCATGACCCGGGCCCAGATGCGACGTGCGGCGCGGAACTTGGCGACCTCCTCCAGGAGCGTGGTCCGCGCGACGAAGAAGAAGGACAGCCGGGGGGCGAACTCGTCGACCGCCATGCCCGCCCGAACCGCGGTGCGGACGTACTCGATGCCGTTGGCGAGGGTGAAGGCGATTTCCTGGGCGGGCGTGGCCCCCGCCTCCGCCATGTGGTAGCCGGAGATGGAAATGGTGTTCCACCTCGGGAGTTCCGCCTGGCAGTAGCGGAAGATGTCCGCGACCAGCCGCAGGGAGGGCCGCGGCGGGAAGATGTACGTCCCGCGGGCGACGTACTCCTTGAGTACGTCGTTCTGGATGGTTCCGGTGAGTTGGTGCCCCGACACCCCGTTGTCCTCGCCGACCAGTTGGTAGAGCAGCAGCAGGAGGGCGGCCGGGGCGTTGATCGTCATCGAGGTGGAGACCCGGTCCAGCGGGATGCCCTCGAAGAGGACCCGCATGTCCTCCAGTGAGTCGATGGCCACTCCCACCTTGCCGACCTCGCCGTGGGCGAGGGGGGCGTCGGAGTCGTGACCCATCTGGGTCGGCAGGTCGAAGGCCACGGAGAGCCCGGTGGTGCCGTGGGCGATCAGCTGTCGGTAGCGGGCGTTGGACTCCGCGGCGGTGCCGAAGCCGGCGTACTGACGCATCGTCCAGGGGCGGCCCGTGTACATCGACGGGTAGACCCCTCGGGTGAACGGATAGGCGCCGGGCTCTCCCAGCCGATCGGTCGGGTCCCAGCCCACCAGCGCCTCGGGGCCGTAGAGCGGTTCGACGGGAAGGCCGCTCTCGGTGGTTCGCCCGCTGTCCGACTCGCGCGCCATCAACTGTGCCTCCATACAAGGGTGAGCTGCCTGCTGGTAGGACCGTCCCCGCCCCGTCACATCCTGGCGCAAGCAGGTAACGATCCGCGTACGACGCAACCGTGGCTCACCGGTGTGCATCCCTTGGCATACCTACACACCACGGGAACCGGGGGGTCACCATGCACCGAACCTCAGTCGTCGCCAGAAGTCTGCTCGCCGCCACGACCGCGGTGCTCCTGACCGCCGGCTGCTCGCCCCGACAGGGCGCTCCGGCTGCCTCGGGGACCGCCGCCGACCACGCCGGGAAACCCGTGAGCGACGCCCGGCCCACCCCGCCTGCCGAGTCCGCGCCGGCCGCCCCTGCAGCCGGTCCCGGGCCCTCCAGGACCGCCGCCGCGACTGCGACTGCGGTGTCCCCGTCAAATTCGCCGGCCGCTTCACCTGCGCCCTCCACGAAGAGCAGCGATGACGCCAAACCCGCCGAGCGCCCCCTGATGGCGCGGGGTGCGGAGACCGAGCAGGTACGGGAACTCCAGGCGCGGCTGCGCCAGGTCGGGCACTTCGAGCGCAGCCCCACCGGTTTCTACGGGGCGATCACCAGCCGGGCGGTGGCCTCCTTCCAGAGCAAGCGGGAGCTGGCCCCGACCGGCACCGTGGACGGACGGACCTGGCGCGCGCTGGTGGCGATGACCCACCGGCCGACCGTGAACGAGCTCCGACCGGCGACCACCAACGAGCTCGACGCTCCGGACCCGCGCTGCATGACGGGGCGAGTGCTGTGCGTCAGCAAGGAGAGCCGGACGCTGGCCTGGATGATCGACGGCACGGTGGTGGCGGCGATGGACGTCCGGTTCGGCTCGGAGAACACCCCTACCCGGGAGGGCGTCTTCCAGGTCGGCTGGAAGCGCGAGAGCTGGACCTCGACGATCTACCACACGTCGATGCCGTACTCGATGTTCTTCAGCGGCGGCCAGGCCGTGCACTACTCCGCTGACTTCGCCGCCCGCGGCTATGCCGGCGCCTCGCACGGCTGCGTGAACGTCCGGGACCTCGGGAAGTTGAAGTCCGTCTTCGCCCAGGTCCGGGTGGGTGACCGGGTCGTCGTGCACTGGTGACGGGCCCGATGGGCCGGCAAGAACGGGTTTAAGGGGCGCGGGCGGGACCGGGGGAACGTGTCCCGCCCGCGCCTGTTGCGCAGAGCCCCGGGGTACGGGGGGAACCCCGGCTCATGCGCCGCCGATGACCAGTCGGCTCATTCTGTACAGCGTCGGCGGCTCCAAAAGTGTCACACCCCCGCCGCCAGGATTGTTTCTGCGCGGGCTCAGGCCGCGCGGGCCGGCACGAAGACCGGCTGCTGGTACGCCGTGGAACCGGGTGCCGGAATCAGTGCCGCAGGGGCACCAGTGCTGCCCCTGGTGCTGCTCTGCTCGCTGGAAGAGCGCTTCCCGCCGGCACCGGAGCGGGTAGCTCCGGAGGTGTCTGAGCTGCTGGAACCCTCGCGCGCACCGCCCGGCGCAGGGGTGCCTTCGAGCGCGTCACCGGCGGCGCCGGAACCGCCGGAGTCCGCTCCACCGCGGGTCGAGTCGGCACTCGGCTTGGCTTCCTCGCCGAGGACCTTGGCACAGAAGCGGTCCACTCGGGTCTGTCCGCCGGACAGCCGGTCCAGCTTCTTGCGGTGCTCCGCGTCCAGTCGACCGCCGAGATAGTCACGGCATGTTTCGGCCATCCATCGCCGGCTTTCCTTGCCCGACTCGTCGCCCCGCCCAGATGCGTCCTTGCCGGTCCCGGTACCGGTGCCGTCCTGGTCTCGGGGTTCCTTTTCGGCCTCCCGCTCCGTACGCAACAACCTCGTGGAGTCCTCCGCGTCCTCCGGCTCGGTGTCCGCCGCGCCCGGACGGTTGCCCTCGCCCGCGGAGTGGCTCGGATCCTCCTTCGGGGACCAAAAGCCCCCACCGGAACGCCGGCCGTTGCCACGGGCCACGGAGCCGCTCGACTGCGGCAACGGGGAGGCGGCGACCGAACCGGTTGGGACGGGTCCCGCGGAGTCCGGCGCCGAGTGCAGCAGCGCTCCGGTGCCGGCGGCAACGGCCACCCCACCCACGGCCACCGCGGCCAACGCCGCGGCCAGGCCCAGTTGGAAGGGGCGACGGCGCTGCCCGTGGCCCCCGATGTCGGGCGTGCCGTCCGGACTCGCAGCGAGACGTACCGTTGCGGGTTCCGTCGGCGAAGCGTGTCGGGCGGCCCGGAACGCGGCCAGCGCGGCCTCTTCACCACGGAGTTCGCCGGGCAGCTCACCGGGCTGCCGGTCGTGGACTGGTCTGGGCACCGGGGTGAGGTCATGGAGCGCGCGGGCGAGTCTGCCGGCCTCGGTGCGGACACGGTGGTCTTCGACGTGGCTGACGGATTCCCCGCGGAGCAAGCGCTCCGCCGCTTCCTTGTCAAGCCAGTTATAGCGCTCGTCGGCCATCACATGTCCTTCTGCGTCCGCCAACGCGATTGCGTCACACGGGTACGCGTCACGGTGCCCCGCCGTGGTCCCGGTTGTGCCGGTACACGGTCCAGGGACGCCGATTGAGCTGGTTCCACTTGCGGGCTGCCCGCGACACCCTCCACGGAGTCCCCGTCGACGGTTCCCGCCGGCGCTGTCGGGGCGGGGACCTCCCCTGTCACCGTCGCGGACACCGTGGGCTGCCCGACCGCGGCGGCCTCGCCCCCGGCCCCGACCCCGACCCCGTCCTCTTGCGGGCCGATCAGTTCGGCCAGCCGCTTCAGCCCGCGGTGCGCGGCGGTGCGCACCGCACCCGGCCGCTTGCCGAGCGTCTGGGCCGCGCTCTTGGCGTCGAGCCCGACGACCACGCGCAGCACCACGGCCTCGGCCTGGTCCTGGGGAAGTTGCGCGATCAGCGCCATGGTCCGTCCGGTGGCGAGGGATTCCATCGCCTCGCCCGCGGTGTCGCAGTCGGCGGCCCGACCGGTCAGTTCGCTCTCGTCGCCACCGACGGCCGGACGCCGACCGCGCATGCGTATGTGGTCCAGCGCCCGGTTCCGGGCTATTCGGGCGGCCCAGCCGCGGAAACGGTCGGCATCGCCGCTGAAGCCACCGAGGTCACGGGCGATCTGCAACCACGCCTCGGAGGTGACGTCCTCGGCATCGCACTCGCCGACCAGCGTGCGGACGTACGCCAGTAGCCGCGGGTGCACGGCACGATACGCAGTCCGGAACGCTTCCTCGTCACCAGCCTGCGCCGCGAGCACCGCGGTGGTCAGCTCCGCGTCGTCCCCCAGCACCGTCCCCAACCGTTTCACTGTCCTATGCGAGAGCCACCGTTGCGCCCGCCTCGTCCTGGTCGTCGCCGGCGCACTGCTCTACGCAAATCAGCACGTTACGGCCTTCATGTATGTCCCGTCCACGGGTTGTACAACGAGCAACCATCCGTACGCGAAGCGAGGTGTGACACAAACCGCACTCCTGGCGCTGACAGGAGTACGGGCTTGTCGCACGAGCCCGCAACGGACGGCGGTCGGGGCCTCTCCTGTGGGGGGTGGCGGCTCTGACCGCCCTCCGGAGCGAGCCGCACCTCGGCGGTCCACGACGCCACGCCGCCCCCCCTCTTCCCGTACGGGTGAAACACCTTCCTGGCGCCAGCCGCCAGCATCCCGCAACGGCAGCACGGGGCGCGCCCGGAGCGCCAGAGCAGTTCCGGCCGTCCCCACACACTCCTCCAGGGCGGGATCGAGCCAACGGCGGGGCCACTCGGGACACGACCGCTCCCATGGCCCTCGACGACCAGAACGGGCCGGTCACCTCGTCGCCGTGCGCCGTGACGGTTCGAAAGCACCCCGAGGCGACAGCCTGCGATAGCCCGTCCGTGCCTGTTTGATTGCCTGTTTGATCACACCGGCGGACCCGGCGCAAACGAACCGACAACTCGTCGCTACCATGGCCGGGGCCGGTGGACCGTACCCGGCCGGGCCCGACCGACAACGAAGCCGGCAGGCCCCCGCCCCGCTTCCGGAGGGTTTTTCCGTGCCGGCTGGAACGTTGTACCGCGGCCGGGAAGGAATGTGGTCATGGGTGGCTCATCGAGTCACCGGTGTCCTGATTTTCTTCTTCCTGTTCGTACACGTCCTCGACACCGCTCTCGTCCGCGTCTCCCCTGAGGCGTACGACGATGTCGTGGCTACCTACAAGACCCCGATCGTCGCGCTGTTGGAGTACGGCCTCGTCGCCGCCATCCTCTTCCACGCGCTCAACGGTCTCCGTGTCATCGCAGTGGACTTCTGGTCCAAGGGACCGCGTCTGCAGAAGCAGATGCTCTGGACCGTCGTCGGCATCTGGGTGGTGCTGATGGCCGGTGCCCTGTACCCGGTCCTCGGCCACGCAGCTGCTGAAGTATTCGGGAAGTGACGCAGATGGCGACTGACACCTCTTCCGCAATCTCCGACGTCGAGGGCGGCGAGTCCGTCAGCCTCTTCGACGTGGACCACCCGGCCCCGCTCATCGAGGCCCCGCGCAAGCGCACCAGCAAGACCCCGCGCTCGACCCGCGGCAACTTCGAGATGGCCGCATGGCTCTTCATGCGCCTGTCCGGCGTGCTGCTCGTCGTCCTGGTCGTCGTCCACCTGCTGATCCAGCTGGTGCTCGACGGCGGCGTGCAGAAGGTCGGCTTCGCCTTCGTCGCCGGCCGCTGGGCCTCGCCCTTCTGGCAGGTCTGGGACCTGCTGATGCTGTGGCTGGCCATGCTGCACGGCGCGAACGGTCTGCGTACCGTCATCAACGACTACGCGGAGCGCGCGGGCACGCGGCTGTGGCTGAAGGGCCTGCTGTACGCCGCCACGGTGTTCACCATCCTTCTGGGCACGCTGGTGATCTTCACCTTCGACCCGAACATCCGCTAGGCACGGGGCTGAGGCAAAGACTCATGAAGATCCACAAGTACGACACCGTCATCGTCGGCGCCGGTGGCGCGGGCATGCGCGCCGCCATCGAGGCGACCAAGCGCAGCCGCACCGCCGTGCTGACGAAGCTGTACCCCACCCGCTCCCACACGGGCGCCGCGCAGGGCGGCATGGCCGCCGCGCTGGCCAACGTGGAGGAGGACAACTGGGAGTGGCACACCTTCGACACGGTCAAGGGTGGTGACTACCTGGTCGACCAGGACGCCGCCGAGATCCTGGCGAAGGAGGCCATCGACGCAGTCCTCGACCTGGAGAAGATGGGGCTGCCGTTCAACCGGACCCCGGACGGCACCATCGACCAGCGCCGCTTCGGCGGCCACTCGCGCAACCACGGCGAGGCCCCGGTGCGCCGGTCCTGCTACGCCGCGGACCGCACCGGTCACATGATCCTCCAGACGCTGTACCAGAACTGCGTCAAGGAGGGCGTGGAGTTCTTCAACGAGTTCTACGTACTCGACCAGCTGATCACCGAGGTCGACGGCGTCAAGCACTCGGCGGGCGTGGTCGCCTACGAGCTGGCCACCGGCGAGATCCACATCTTCCAGGCGAAGTCGGTCATCTACGCCTCCGGCGGCACCGGCAAGTTCTTCAAGGTCACCTCCAACGCGCACACCCTGACCGGTGACGGCCAAGCGGCCTGCTACCGACGCGGCCTGCCGTTGGAGGACATGGAGTTCTTCCAGTTCCACCCGACGGGTATCTGGCGCATGGGCATCCTGCTGACGGAGGGCGCCCGTGGTGAGGGCGGCATCCTCCGCAACAAGGACGGCGAGCGCTTCATGGAGAAGTACGCGCCGGTCATGAAGGACCTCGCCTCCCGCGACGTCGTCTCGCGCTCCATCTACACGGAGATCCGCGAAGGCCGGGGCTGTGGACCGGAGGGCGACCACGTCTACCTCGACCTCACCCACCTGCCGCCGGAGCAGCTGGACGCCAAGCTGCCGGACATCACCGAGTTCGCGCGCACCTACCTCGGCATCGAGCCCTACACGGACCCGATCCCGATCCAGCCCACCGCGCACTACGCGATGGGCGGCATCCCGACCAACGTCGAGGGTGAGGTCCTCTCGGACAACACCACCGTCGTGCCGGGCCTGTTCGCGGCCGGCGAGGTCGCCTGCGTCTCGGTGCACGGCGCCAACCGCCTGGGGACCAACTCGCTGCTGGACATCAACGTCTTCGGCAAGCGTTCCGGCATCGCCGCGGCGAAGTACGCGACCGAGGCCGAGTTCGTGGAGCTGCCCGAGAACCCGGCGCAGCTCGTCGTCGACCAGGTCGAGGCGCTGCGCTCCTCCACCGGCAACGAGCGGGTGGCGACGCTCCGCAAGGAGCTGCAGGAGACCATGGACGCCAACGTGATGGTGTTCCGCACGGAGCAGACCATCAAGACGGCGGTCGAGAAGATCGCGGAGCTGCGCGAGCGGTACCGCAACGTGTCGATCCAGGACAAGGGCAAGCGGTTCAACACCGACCTGCTGGAGGCCATCGAGCTGGGCAACCTGCTCGACCTGGCCGAGGTCATGGCCGTCTCCGCGCTCGCCCGCAAGGAGTCCCGCGGCGGTCACTACCGCGAGGACTACCCGAACCGCGACGACGTCAACTTCATGCGCCACACCATGGCGTACCGCGAGGTCGGCGACGACGGCACGGACACCGTCCGTCTCGACTACAAGCCGGTCGTCCAGACCCGCTACCAGCCGATGGAGCGTAAGTACTGATGGCTACCCCGACCCTGGACAAGGTCGAGGCGGAATCCGCCGCCTCGCCGTACATCACGGTCACCTTCCGGATCCGCCGCTTCAACCCCGAGGTCTCCGACGAGGCCCAGTGGCAGGACTTCCAGATCGAGATCGACCCGAAGGAGCGCGTGCTCGACGGTCTCCACAAGATCAAGTGGGAACTGGACGGCTCGCTCACCTTCCGCCGCTCCTGCGCACACGGCATCTGCGGCTCCGACGCGATGCGGATCAACGGCAAGAACAGGCTCGCCTGCAAGACGTTGATCAAGGACATCAACCCGGAGAAGCCCATCACGGTCGAGGCCATCAAGGGCCTGACGGTCCAGAAGGACCTGGTCGTGGACATGGAACCGTTCTTCCAGGCGTACCGCGACGTCATGCCGTTCCTGGTGACGACGGGCAACGAGCCCACCCGTGAGCGCCGGCAGTCCGCTGAGGACCGCGAGCGCTTCGACGACACCACCAAGTGCATCCTGTGCGCCGCGTGCACCTCCTCGTGCCCGGTGTTCTGGAACGACGGCCAGTACTTCGGCCCGGCGGCGATCGTCAACGCGCACCGCTTCATCTTCGACTCGCGTGACGAGGCGGGCGAGCAGCGTCTGGAGATCCTGAACGACAAGGACGGCGTGTGGCGTTGCCGCACCACGTTCAACTGCACGGACGCCTGCCCGCGTGGCATCGAGGTCACCAAGGCGATCCAGGAGGTCAAGCGCGCGCTGATCACGCGTCGCTTCTGATCTTCGGGCGCAGCCCCGACGAGGCCCCGTCCGCCGGTTCCGACCGGCGGGCGGGGTTCTTCGCGTGCCGTCGCCGCTCCACCTGACGGTCAGCATCGGCCTCACCATCTGGGTGGCCCGTACCCTCAGCCACAACGGCCACATCTTCATCGCCGATGTGCTCCACGGCGACGAAAGGCTCACAGACGCCGTCAACCACCTCCTCGGCGGTGGCGGCTTCTACCTGGTCAACCTCGGCTTCGTCGCCCTCTACCCCCGCGGAACGGACACCTGCGGCGACGGGTGCGCGGTGCCCGGATAGGCTCGGGCACCGTGACAGAAGCGAAAGGTGAGGCGAAGGCCCCCAAGAGCGAGCAGACCCGCACTCTCATCCTCGAAACCGCGCTCCGGCTCTTCCAGGAGCGCGGTTACGACAAGACGACCATGCGGGCCATCGCCAAGGAGGCCGGCGTCTCCGTCGGAAACGCCTACTACTACTTCGCCTCGAAGGAACACCTCGTCCAGGGCTTCTACGACCGGATCGGCGCCGAGCACCGGGCCGCCGTGCGCCCCCTCCTGGACAGCGAGAGCGACCTACAGACCCGGCTCACCGGAGTGCTGACCTGCTGGCTGGACATCGCTGCCCCCTACCATGAGTTCGCGGCCCAGTTCTTCAAGAACGCGGCGGACCCACAGAGCCCGCTCAGCCCCTTCTCCGCCGAGTCCGAACCGGCCCGCAAGGCGGCCATCGCCATCCACCAGGAAGTGCTGGCGGGGGCGAAGACCAAAGTGCCGGAAGAACTACGCGACGTCCTGCCAGAGTTGATGTGGCTCTCCCAGATGGGCCTGGTCCTCTACTGGGTCTTCGACCGTACCGAGAACAGCGAGCGGACCCGCCGGCTGGCCCAACGCGGCGCACAGCTGACCGCCCGAGGCATCGTGCTCGCCCGCTTCCGGGTGCTGCGCCCGCTGGTGCGCGAAGTACACGAGTTGTTCGCCGACTTCCTGCCCGGCATGGCGCAGACGGCCACCGCCCGCAAGTGACGGCGCCCCGGTGACCTACCCGGCGCCACCGTCGACGGGGACCACTCAGGCCTGCTTGGACGCCAACTCCACCACGGTGATGTCCGAGGGCGCGCCCACCCGCACCGGCGGGCCCCAGGAACCGGCGCCCCGGGTGACGTACAGCTGGGTGTCCCCGTAGCGGTCCAGTCCCGCGACGGTGGGGTTGGCGAGCTCGGCCAGGTAGTTGCCCGGCCACAGTTGACCGCCATGGGTGTGGCCGGACAGTTGGAGGTCCACCCCGTACTTCACCGCGTCGTGGACGACCACCGGCTGGTGGGCCATCAGGACGCTGGCGCGGGAGGTGTCCCGGTCGCCCAGGGCACGGGCGAAGTCCGGCCCCTGGCCCTCCGACTCGCCGGCGAGGTCGTTGACGCACGCCAGGTCGAAGCCGGGCAGCTCCACCCGGTCGTTCTCCAGTGGCCTCAGCCCCAGCTCGCGGACGTGGTCCACCCACTGCTGCGCCCCCGAGAAGTACTCGTGGTTGCCGGTGACGAAGTAAGTGCCGAGCCGGGAACGGATGTGGGCCAAGGGCTCCGCCGCCGGACCGAGGTCGCCGACGTCCCCGTCGACCAGGTCTCCCACCACGGTCACCAGATCGGCCTGGACCGAGTTGATCCGGTCGGTGATCCGCTGGGCGTGGGCCCGCCCCAGAACGGGGCTGAGGTGGATATCGCTGACCACCGCGATCCGCAACCCGTGCGCCGACCGCGGGAGCTTGGCCAACGGAACAGTGATCCGCTTGATCCGCGGTCCGCTGAGCACCCCGTAGGTGCCGTAGCCGACCGTTGCGGTGGCGGCGAACAGCGCGGCGGCCCCCACGGTACGGGCGACGAACAGACGCCGCGGGAGGTCCCGCGACTCGCCCTCGACGGCCTCCCCCAGGCCCGGCCCGGCGCCGTCCACGGGCTCCTGCGGCCCCGCTGCCGGTCCGGCAGCCGGCCGCTCACCCGCCGGTACCCCCACCAGCTCCGCCGCCGGGGCGGCGGCAGCCGCCCGCCGTCCGTCACGGCGCTCCAGCAAACGACGGAGCAACGGCCGCGCCGCCTCCCCCACGAGCAGGGCCAGGGTGAGGTAGAGCAAAGTGGCCATCCACATGTACCCGGGCCAGGCGAGGACCCGCTGGAGCCAGAAGGGCACCCCGGCCCGTAGCCCCACCAGCGATCCGACCATCACCACCGGCAGCGTCCAGGCCGCGGCCGTACCCAGCCGCCGGGCCCGACTCCCCGGCGTCGTGGTGTCGCGCACCAGCCGCACCCACAGGTAGCGGTGCACACCGGCCACGACCGCGAGCACCGACACGGCCACCAGGGCGAAGAGCAGCACCTTCACAGCACACCGCCCGGGGCCCGTGATCCGCGACGCAGGGCGAGCAGCCCACGCAACCCGATCGCCCCGACGCCCGTCCCCAGAAGAAAGGACGTGATGGCGAGCAGCAGGTGCACCCAGAAGTAGCCCGTGGGGTCACCGGCTCCGTCGAAGGCCAGGCCACTGGAGTCCTTCCACAGGTTCTTGACGAAAGAGACCCAGATGAACCAGCTCCAGACCCCGAAGGCGAGGAGGAACCAGGAGGCTGAACGGCTCAGTTTCATAGGGCCAGTATCGACTCCGTCCCCAGGACGGCCCCCTCGGGGTGGGCTGACCCGGCGGCTTTTGAACAAGGGTGGACCACCCGGGTCGGCACCTTCCAGCGGGCCATGTACGGTCACGTCCGTGTCTGCCAAAAAGACCGCCGTTACGGTCCTCACCGCCGCTGCCCTGCTGCTGCCCGCCGCGCTGGCCACCACCCCGGCCTTCGCTGACCCGACTCCGGGACCGGACACGGGCGGCAGCACCACCGGGAACACGTCGGGGAAAGCGGACGCCAAACAGCCGGGCAAGAACCCCGCACCGCCAGCGGCGATGTCCACCGTGGGGGGCACGCGCCTGGGCAAGCCGGGCACCCAGGTGCAGCTCGGCCCCGGCGCTCCGGCGCTGCCCAAGGAACTCAGCGGCCGGTCCTGGATCGTGGCGGACGCCGAATCGGGAGAGGTGTTCGCGGCGCACAACGCGCACTGGCGACTGCCGCCCGCCTCCACCTTGAAGATGCTCTTCGCGGACACCGTGCTGCCCCGCTTGCCCAAGGACGAGAAGCACACCGTCGCCCCCTCCGAACTCGCCCCGGTCGGCCCCGGCAGCAGCCTGGTGGGCGTCAAGGAGAACCTCAGCTACAGCGTGCACGACCTGTGGCTGGGCGTCTTCCTGCGCTCCGGCAACGACGCGGTGCACGTGCTGGCCGCGATGAACGGCGGCGTCCCCAAGACCGTCCAGGACATGCAGGAGCACGCCGACGAACTCCAGGCCCTGGACACCCACGTCGTCTCGCCCGACGGCTACGACGCCCCCGGGCAGGTGAGTAGCGCGTACGACCTCACCCTCTTCGCCCGCTCCGGCATGCAGAAGAAGGACTTCCGGGAGTACGCGGCGACGGCCACCGCGAAGTTCCCCGGCGCGGAACTCGACGGGAAACTACGCGACAGCTTCGAGATCCAGAACACCAACCGGCTGATGACGGGTGCCTACGGGGTGACCCCCTACAAGGGCATCGCCGGCGTCAAGAACGGCACCACCAGCCTTGCGGGCTCCACGTTCACGGGAATCGCCCAGCGCGGTGACCGGGTCCTGCTGGTGACCGTCATGAACCCGTCCACCGGCGGCGGGAACCAGGTCTACGAGGAGACCGCGGCGCTCTTCGACTGGGGCTTCGCGGCTGCCGGCAAGGTGACTCCGGTCGGTGAACTGGTGCCGCCCAAGTCGGCCGACTCCACCTCGCACGGCGCGCCCGCCCGCACCCACACGGACAAGAAGCCCGGTACGGCCGGCGCCGCCGCTCAGGCCAGCGGCGGCCTGGGCACGGCCCTCGCCGTGGTCGGCGGGGTGCTGGTGGTACTGGGGGCCGGGGTCTTCCTCGTCAACCGCCTGTGGCCGAGCCGGCGCCGCCGGCCCGAAGAGACCTGAACCGCACCGCCCAGCGGCGTCCGGAGATGCCCTGCCGGGCGGTGGCCTGCCCCGGCTTGGACCGGGGGGAGTCGGCAACTGCCGGGCCCGATCCCGGGGCCGGTGTCCGCCCGCTGTCCTTCTCTTCGTCCTCCTCGGGGCTGTCGGCCACCGGGTCGGTAGCGGTCCAGGCCGCGCAGAACAGCAGCACCTTGGCCATGAAGTTGATCCACAACAGCAGGGCGATGGGCACCCCGAACGCCCCGTACATGCTCTTGGCCGCCACGCCCCGCATATAGCCGCCGAGCAGCAGTTTGAGCAGCTCGAAGCCGACGGCCCCGATGAGCGCCGCGGTCAGCAGTCGGCGGCGGGGCGGGTGGACCCCGGGCAGCAGTGTCAGCACGTACATCAGCAGCAGGAAGCCGGCCAGCACGCTCACCGCGAGCGCCGCGCCGCGCAGCAGCACTCCGCCGGCGCCGTGCGAGGGGATGCCCAGCCAGTCGGCGGTCTTGCCCACGGCGCTCTGCCCGAAGACGGAGGCGGCGGCGGAGACCAGCCCGGCCCCGCCGAGCCCGAAGAGCACCAGGGCGTCCTTGCCCTTACGGACGATCGGGTTCCCCTCGTCGTCCTGGTCCTTGTCCCAGACCGCCCGCAGGCAGTCCCGCATGGAACCGATCCAGCCAATTCCGGCGAACAGCAAGACGGCGCCGGCGACCAACCCGACCGTACCCGCGTTGTCGACGAGGCCGCCGATGTCGAGTTGTTCGGAGATCCCCGGCACCTGCTCGGCCAGTTGCTCCTCCATCCGGTCCAACTGGCTCGGGGACAGCAGGGCCGCACCGATCGCAGCGGCAACGGTGATCAAAGGGAAGACGGCGATGAAGCTGATGAAGGTGACAGCCGCGGCCAAGCGGGACCACTTGACCCGGTCGAGCCGCTCGTACGAACGCCACGCGTGGGTGCGCATGAGCCAGGCCACGAAGGAGCCGACCACCGGGAGCTTTGCGAGCCAATCCATGGGCTCACCGTACGGCCGGGCCCGCCGTCAGTCAGGCCTTCAGGAGCTCAGCGTCGGCGCGTCGAAATGACCGAGCTGGGCGGGCACCGCGGCGGGACCGGAACCGAACCGGTAGTCGCGCAGCTTGCGCCACACCCCGTCCGAACCCTGCTCGTAGAGCGCGAAACCCTCCGAGAGCCAGGCCGCGGAGAACTCCGCCAGTTCGTCGAAGGCCCGGTCCATCGCCTCCTCGGCGATCCCGTGGGCCACCGTCACATGCGGGTGGTACGGGAACGCCAGCTCGCGCTGGAGCGGCCCGTGCGGGTCCCGGATCTGCTGCTGGAGCACACCGCACGCGCCACCACCCTCGACGACCTGCACGAAGACCACCGGCGAGAGGGGACGGAAGGTCCCGGTGCCGGCCAGCCGCATCGCGAAGGGCCGACCGTTGGCGGCCACCTGGGTCAGGTGCGCCTCGATCCGCGGCAGGCACCCCTGCTCGGCCACCGTCGGGGGCACCAGGGTCACATGGGTCGGAATACCGTGCGCCGCGGCGTCCCCGAAGCCGGCGCGGGCCTCCTGGAGCAGGCGGCCGTAAGGCTCCGGGACCGCGATCGAAACGCCGAGCGTTACGGTCCCCACGTGTTCTCCTCAGTCGTGTGCGCTGATGTGCTCGCGTGCAGGTGGCGCGGGTCGGGGTCGGGGGTGGTGCTGCCGCCCAGTGTGAGGGCAGCACCCCCCTTCCGGCCAGAGCCCTATGCCGGGGCGAGAGTCACAGATCGTTCTCGACCCACCGGGTGCGGACGGCGGACGGTCCCCCACCCGGCCCCCCACCCAACCCGCTCAGTGTTTGGCGGGCAGCAGGCCGAGCCGGTCGTAGGCCTGGGCCAGCGTCTCCGCGGCGACAGCGCGGGCCTTCTCGGCACCCTTGGCCAAGATGGAGTCCAGCGTCTCGGGGTCGTCGAGGAATTCCTGGGTGCGCGAGCGGAAGGGTGTGACGAAGTCCACCATCGCGCCCGCGAGGTCGGTCTTCAGCGCCCCGTACCCCTTGCCCGCGTACCCTGCCTCCAGCTCGGCGACCGCAGTTCCGGTCAACACGGAGAGGATCGTCAGCAGATTGCTGACGCCGGGCTTCTGCGCAGGGTCGAACCGGATCTCGGTGTCGGTGTCGGTGACCGCACTCTTGATCTTCTTCTCGGTCACCTTGGGTTCGTCCAGGAGGTTGATCAGACCCTTGGGAGTCGAAGAGGACTTGCTCATCTTGGCCGAGGGGTCCTGAAGGTCGTAGATCTTCGCGACTTCCTTGACGATGTGCGGCGCCGGCACCGTGAACGTGTCGCCGAAGCGGGTGTTGAAGCGCTCGGCGAGATCACGGGTCAGCTCGATGTGCTGACGCTGGTCCTCGCCGACCGGAACGGCGTCGGCCTGGTACAGCAGGATGTCGGCGACCTGCAGGATCGGGTACGTGAAGAGGCCGACGGTGGCACGGTCCGCGCCTTGCTTGGCCGACTTGTCCTTGAACTGGGTCATCCGGCTCGCCTCGCCGAAACCCGTCAGGCAGTTCATCACCCAGCCGAGCTGCGCGTGCTCGGGTACGTGGCTCTGCACGAACAGCGTGCAGCGCTCCGGGGCCAGGCCGGCTGCGAGCAGCTGCGCGACGGACAGCCGGGTGCTGTCGCGCAGGGCTGTCGGGTCCTGGGGAACGGTGATCGCGTGCAGGTCGGCGACCATGTAGAAGGCGTCGTGGGACTCCTGCAGAGCGACGTACTGGCGGACGGCACCGAGGTAGTTCCCGAGGTGGAACGACCCCGAAGTGGGCTGGATACCGGAGAGCGCGCGAGGACGAGATGCCATGGGCCCATTCTCTCAGGTGCCCGAACCCCGCCCGTCCCGTGTCAAGGCCTCGCCACCCACCTCGTCGTACGGGCCACGCCCCGCACGAGCCGCCCACCCCTGCCCGAAAACCAACCAGCCGGTTCGTTTCGCGCGGCGTCCCCGGGCATGATCCAGCCGGCTGCCCAGCTCCCGCCGCGCAGCGGGCACGGCGGTACGAAACGGCGGCACACGCGATACGCACCATGGACGAGGAGCAGGACATGACAGCTCGACGGGGGACCCTCGCCGGGAAGACCATCATGATCACGGGAGCATCCAGCGGCATCGGCGCCGCCGCGGCACGACTGTTCGCCGCGGAGGGGGCGTCACTGGTGCTGATGGCCCGCCGCACCCACCTACTGGAGGAGCTGGCCGGCTCGATCCGGCAGACCGGCGGGCAGGTCACCGCCGTACCCGGAGACGTGACCTCACCCACGGACGTGGCCGGCGCCGTCACCGCGGCCCAGGAAACCTACGGCGCACTGCACGGGGCCTTCAACAACGCGGGCTGGACGAGCCTGCGCCAGCCACTGCACCTGATGGACGACGCGGACTACGACAAGATCATGGACGTCAACGTCCGCGGGGTGTGGAACTGCCTGCGCCACCAGATCCCGGCGATGCTGGAGACCCCCGGAGGCGGCGGCTCCATCGTCAACACCTCCAGCACGGCCGGCGTGGTCTCCCCCCGCGTCCCCCCGGCCCCCTACATCGCCGCCAAACACGCGGTGATCGGGCTGACCAAAGCCGCCGCGGAGGAGTACGGGCCGAACGGCATCCGGGTCAACGCCCTGATCGTCGGCGCCACCCGAACCGAACTGATGCAGAGCGGCTTCGACGCCTTCCCGGGCATGGAACAGGACCTCAAGGACCGCTCCATGCTGCCCCGGGTCGCAGAGCCGGTAGAGATCGCCCAGGCTGCGGCCTGGCTCTGCTCCGACGCCTCCTCCTTCGTCACCGGCGCGAGCGTGCCCGTGGACGGCGGGTTCACCTCGCTCTGAACCCCCTGGGGCTACTGAGGCTTGTGGATCTCCGCCAGCCCCCTCGCCTCCTTGTACACGCACACTTCGGGGCCCACCCTCACCGGGCGGGCCCCGAAGTCACCGCGTCAAAGTCCTGAACCACCGGACCCGTCGATCAGTTGGCCGGTCACCCACCGAGAGTCACCCGAGGCCAGGAAGGCCACCACATCGGCGATATCGGCCGGCTGCCCGATCCGACCGAAGGCCGACATCGACGCCAGCCGCGCCGCACCCTCCTCAGTGGTGCGCAGCTTGGCGTTCATGTCCGTCGCGATGAAACCGGGCGAGACCGCGTTGACGGTGATCCCACGCGGGCCAAGCTCCTTGGCCAGAGCCAGGGTCATGGTGTCCATCGCGCCCTTGCTCATCGAGTAGACGACGGACTCGGGGTAGGCCATCCGCGTCACGGCGGAGGAGATGTTCACCACCCGCCCACCCTCGCCCATCCGCCTCAGCGCCTCCTGCACGACGAGCACCAGGGACTTCACGTTCACCGCGCAGATCCGGTCGACCAACTCGGGCGTGACCTCGTCGATCCGCGCCGAACCGCTGGTAGCTGCGTTGTTGACGAGAACGTCCAGACGAGGCTCCAGACCCCGCAGACGAAGTTCCTCGTCGACCCCCCCGAACAACTCCGCCGCGTCGCCCGGCACTCCGAGCTCCGCCCGCACCGCGAAGGCCTCGCCGCCCTCGGCACGGACCTCGGCCACCACTTCCTCGGCGGCCTCCTTGCTGCTGCCGTAGTGCACACCGACCAGCGCCCCGTCCCGGCCGAGCCGCAACGCGATCCCCCGCCCGATCCCCCGGCTCCCCCCGGTGACCAACGCGACCCTGCCCGCCAGCGCCCCCATGTCCCGCTCCCCTCACGACAAACCAGGCGGCCCACACAGCTGCGCGGACCGCCTGAAGGGTACAAGTTCCGGAGCGGAGGGGGCGGCGGTGCAGGGGCGTTTCAATGTCCCGGTGATCACGTGAGTCCGCAGGCCGCGGCGGTACGAAGGGGGCAGGCCCGACCGTCACGAACGCAACGAAGCTCCGGTTGAACGGGGTGACCTTCCCAAGTCGCCCTGAACCGCCGGAGTTTCGATGTGCCGTCGGTCTGCCACCGTCTGCCTCGTGAAGTCGCCTGCTCTGGAGGGGGTGGCGGGACTCTCGCTGGTGGAGCGGCTGCGGATGCTGCCCGATCCGCGCCGACGGCGCGGTGTGCGTCACCCGTTCGTGGCGGTGCTGCTGGTTGCCGCCTCCGCGGTGCGCGGGCGCTCGCTCGTACACGGCGATCGGCCAGTGGTCCGCGACTGCTCCGCAGCGCGCCCTGGCCCGGCTGGGTGCCCGCGTGGTGGGCGTGCTGGGAGTGCGCGTCGCGCCGAGTGCCGCCACAATCCGACGGGTCATCGGCCTGGTTTGCCCCGGCGGCCTGGCCGGCCTGACCGGCGCTGATCCCGGCGGCGCGAAGTCGCTGGCCGTGGACGGCAAGACCGCCCACGGCTGCCGGCACGGCCGGACGCCCGCCGCCCACCTCCTGGCCGCGATGACCGGTGACGGCCGAACCGTCACCCAACTACGGGTTCCCGACAAGACCAACGAAATCACCTGCTTCACCGCGCTGCTGGCGCCCTACGACCTGACCGGGGTCACCGTCACAGCCGACGCCCTGCACACGCAACGCGGCCACGCGCGCTTCCTGGTGGAGGAGAAGAAGGCGCACTACCTGCTCGCGGTCAAGGCCAACCAGCCCGGTCTGCACCGACAGCTGCGGTCGCTGCCGTGGAGCGAGGTCACCGCACGACGCTACGACCGCGAGAGGGGTCACGGCCGCAAGGAGACCCGCGTGACCAGGGCCCTCACCGTCACCGGTCTCGGCCTGGACTTCCCCCACGCAGTCCAGGCCGTCCGCGTCCTGCGCCACCGCACCGACTTGAAGACCGGCAGGTGCAGCCGCCAGACCGTCTACGCGATCACGGACCTGACCTCGCACCAAGCCTCGCCCCAGCGGCTCGGTCAACTCGCCAGGTCACAGTGGACCATCGAGAACCGGCTCCACTTCGTCCGCGATACCACCTTCTGCGAGGACCACTCCAGGATCCGCACCGGCCACGGGCCCGAGAACATGGCGACCCTGCGCAACCTGACGATCAACACGCTCCGGCAGCACGGACACCGCAACATCGCCGCCAGCCTCCGCCACGCCTCCTACGACCCCGTCAACCGGCCGCTGGACCTGCTGAACATCCCCTGACCAGTCCGTCCACGCGACCAGCGAGACTTTGAAACACCCCTGCGGGGCCGGCCCAGAGGGGCTACGCATTGTTGCTTCGAGCACCCGGGTTAGATTCTCTTTTGACAGCCCTTAGGGAAGTTCCGGGGGCTCGAATCACGACCCGGACATTTCAAGCACAACTGCCCATATCCCGAAGATCAACGCGAGCACCAAGAATGCGTCTCCCAGCCAGGACCTGCTGATCTTCTTCTTGACCGGCTCAGCTTGGGTCTTTTTTCGCGACTTCCTCACCTGAGCCTTGACGCTTTCAGCAGCCCTTGCCGATGCACCCAAGAAATGATCAACGACGGACCCGCCAAAACCTCCAGCATGGATCCGCTCGCCGTACATCCCTTCGACAATCAAGGTACCGCCAGAATTAACCCCCACAGAGGAAATCGAGTCATAGGTCAAATGGTATGTGAATATCGCATTCACAACCCTCAACTCGGATCCTCCAAGGATAACTCTTGAAATCAGAATTCTCCGCATTACTGCAATCCCCACAAAGGGCGGGGCAATTGCAATCAGGAGGCCTGAATTGACATCCTCCATCAAAAGACCAAGCACAGCGAGGGTGGGCAAGAGAGGGAGGAGCGGGAGCAGCCAGGAAAGGATAGCAAACGAACGCTTACGGAGGACTGTATCCACACTCACGATTCAATCATCCCGTTTCTATTCAATCTTGAAACCGACCATTCCCGCACGCCAACCTACCGCCTCCCTAGCAAGCACTAGGCCCACTGAAGGTGACTGGAAGCGCCCCAAGGCTCGCATTCCCGGAACCGCAGAATGCCACATTAAACACAGAATTCACCGTCACGTTAGCATACGTGGACCTCACATCGATAGCCCCTTGAGGGTCATCAACAAGCACGCGAGACTTACGACCACCTCCGGGCCCTTTAACTCCAGGGACCTTGGTCCTATAGGACTTCGAGTACCTCACTATCGGCTTCTCAAAGAAAGCATTACGCCAGCTGCTCGACCCACCAGCCGCTCGACCAAACGCAGCTGCCGAAGCCCCTCCAACCGCGACCCAGGCAAGCTCCTTCGCAAGTGCTTTACCCGCCTCCTTTGAACTTCCCCCCAGCGCCACCTCACCAATGAACTTCGCGAGCGCGATACCGGCACCGACTGCCATGCACAGACCCGCAGACATGACAAGGCATGCCCCGAATCCAACAATGGATGAAACCGTCTTAATGGTGTCCCAGTTGCGGCTCACCCATGCAGTCGCCCCTGACAATGCGCTTTGCAGTCGTCCAGTAAAGGAGTTCTTCCGGCTTTGCTCCTCAGCAGCCTTACGCTCGGCTTCCCGATCCGCGTTGATGTCGGCCATGGAGCGCCCCTGGTTGCCGACGCTGGTGCTAGTGCAGCTGGGATCCTTGGAGCACTGGCGCTGGTACTTCCGCTGACGCTTCACGTAGCCCGGGGCGGTGTCCCCGCCGCGCTTGGCGGTCTCGTACTCGTAGTTCCTGCCGTAGTCGACCTCCTTGATGTCAGCGGTGCCGCCGGGACCGTACGTGCAGTTGTACTGACCGCTCCAGCATTCCATGTAGGCCTCGCCCGAGGGGTCGGCGAAGGTAGCGGCGTTGTTGTTGCCGTAGACATACGGGTTGAGCTGGCTCGGATCGTCGGTTATCAGGAGTGGGTCGACCGAGAGGAAGCGGCCGAGGGAGGAGTCGTACTCGCGGGCGCCCAGGTGGGTCAGACCCGTCGGGTCGGTGGTGCCGCCGACGAATCCGCGGCTTCCCGGCCAACTGGTGCCCGCGCTGGCGCGCTGGCTTCCGAAAGGGTACTGCTTGCGGCGCAGCACGCCTTGGCCCGCCGCCCAACCGATGGCGATCATCGCGGAACCCTGCTGGTCACCGAAGAGCAGCGTGATCTTCTTCGGGGTGCGCACCGCGACGGTCTCGCCCTCGTGCTGGTAGTAGCGGGTCCCCGTCTTGGTCCCCGATGCGGAGACGCTCAGCTCGTTGCCGTTGGGGAGGTAGGCGGTGGTGGTGCCGTCCGCGTCGTGGGCCAGGATGCGGTTGCCGCCGGAATCGTAGTCGTACGAGGTCCTCTTGCCGCTCTGGGTGACGGAGGCGAGGTTGCCCTCCGCGTCCCAGGTCAGCTTCTGGTCGCGCTCGCCGCCTTTGCGTTCGGTGGTGTTGCCGGCCGCGTCGTAGCTGAAAGTCTCCTTGGTGCCGTCTGCCGGTCCACCCGTGGTGACCATCGACCGAAGGGCGTGCGGTGCAGCCTCGGAGGTCTTGCCCGTGGTGGCGGTGCGCGTGATGGTCGGGAGGCCGGAGCTGGTTCCGTGCTCGACCAGCTTGGAGCGGTTACCCGCCAGGTCGTACGCGTACTCCTGCCAGTACGGGTCCATCCCGCCGACGTTCGAGGTGGTCGGGGAGGTGGAGCAGCTCTGGGTGGCGGACTTGGTGGTCCATGCCTGCGTCAGTCGGCGCAGCGAGTCGGTACGGAAGCACTGCCGGTCGGTTCGGGCGGCGGTGCCTTCGCCCGAGGTGCTGGAGATGCGAGTGACGTTGCCTGCGAGGTCGTAGCTGTAGGTGGTGTCCTCGACCCGGCGGAGTTCGTCCCCGTCGAGGGTGTTGCGGGTGAGGGCGCCGGTGTGCTCGTCGTAGTCCTGGGTGCGGTAGACCTTACGGCCGAAGGCTCCGTACTCGGTGCGCACGGGCTTTCCGAACACGTCCCGGTTGACCGCGCTGACGAGCACCGCGCCGCCGGCGACGGTCTTCGTCGGAAGGTTGCCCTCGCCGAGGACGGTGGTGACGTACTCGGCGGGCAGGTTGGCGATCGCGGGATGCTGGACCCATTCCTGGGTGCCGTTGTACTTGTTGTAGCCGTACTCCCAGGTGTAGGTGCCCGCCACCGACCCGGCGCCCGAGGGCAGGGTCACCGTGGAGGAGACCGGCTGGTTCCGCTCGGTGTAACCGTTGATCCTGGTGGTGTACGCCTGGCCGTTCACGTAACGGGTGTCCGTGCTGGCCAGGCCCTTGGCCACGGTGTCGTAGGTCCACTTCGCGCGCAGCGTGGAGCCCTGCTTGAGCTCGACGTTCCGTCCGAGGGCGTCGTAGACGGTGGTGAGCTTGGTGCCACGGGCGTCAGTGGCGGTCACCGGCCGGTCCGCGATGTCGTAAGTGGTGGTGCTGCGCCCCTTGTCCGGGTCGTTGGTGGCGGTCTGGCGGCCCCGGGCGTCATGCTCCCAGGTCCAGGAGATCCCGGCCGGGTCGGTCAGCTCGGCAAGGTGGCCACGCGGGTCATAGCCGTATTTCGTGGTCTGGTAGGCGCTGCGCGCCGGATCGGTGTAGGTGCGCCGCTCGGTCTTGCGGCCGAGGGCGTCGGTGATCGTGGTGATCGCGGTGCCGCCCTTGGGCGGAATCACGGTGGTGCGGTCCCCGCCGTACTGGGTGAGTGTGCGCATGGTTTCGTCGCCGTACTTGCGAGCGATCGCGGCGACTGGCCGGGCCGCCCCGTCGAACCTCGTCTCGACCGCCGCCGGAACCTTGTGGTCGACCCCGGTGTAAAGGGTCGTCGAGGGCTTGCCGTCAGCGAAGTAGGGACTGTACGTCTTCCAGGCCAGGCCCCGCGTGTCGTACTGGGTCTCGGTCACTACCCTTCCGTTGCTCACACCGATGGCCGGAGCCTGTGTCTCACGCGGTCGGAGCAGTCCGTCGTAGAAGGTGTAGGAGGTCAGGTACGAACCGTCGTGCTGGAGCTGCTTGGCCGTGACGACGTTGGGTTCGCTCTTGGATATCCGGTAGTCGTACTCGGCGGAGGGTAGCTTGGGGTAGTCCGCCTTGGGCCAGCCGGCGGCCCAGACCTTGGTGACCCGACCGAGGGCGTCGTACTGGATGTCCGCTCGGTTGCCGTTGGCGTCGAGGGCCGTGGTGGTCACGCCGCGGCGGGAATCGGTGACGGCGGTGCTGGCGTGGCCGAGCGCGTTGGTGGTGACGGTCTTCTCGGGAGCCTGACCGGTCGCCGGTGTGTAGGCGACGGTGGTCTTGGCTCCCGCGGCGTCGGTGGCGGAGGTCTGCCTGCCGTACGCGTCGTAGGTGGCCCGGCTGACCGTCTGGTAGCCGGTGCCCGCGCCGTCGTTCTCGGTGCGCAGGGTGATATCGCCCTTGGTCGGGGCGGCGCCCAGGTGGGTGGAGCCGTCGTAGTAGGAGCGTTTGGTGCCGATCAGGTCGGCGGGCAGACTCGGGGTGGTGCCACATGCCTTGGCCACAGTGCGGACCTGAGCAACGGCGTTGAGCAGGTTGGTGTCGGTGTTGCGGGCGTACGTGGTGGTGGTGCACCGCTCGTCGCCGGACTTCGCGGTGTCCCCGGTGTCGGAGCTGGTGCTCAGCATCCCGTGGGAGTCAAAGGTGCGCTCCGTCCGGGTCCGGCGGAGCTTGCCGCCGGTGACGGCGGTCCGGGTCTCGTCCTTGGCGGTCCCGACACGGTAGGCGTGGATGGCCGGGAGCTTGTCCGCGGTGCGCGCACGGGAGGCAGTGGGGGTCGAGGCCCACGGGGTGTAGCTGGTCGCGGAGATCAGATCGCCGCCGACCCCGTTGTAGGTGGCGGTTTCCCGGGGCATGCCCGCGAACGCCTCGTGGTCACTGACCTTGGCACCCTCGCCGTCGGCGACCTGCGCGCCGGCGATGCCGCGGAAGTACCGGGTCTCAGTGAGCGTCTGGGTGCCCTGCGCGGGGTCACCCGTCTTGGCCTGGACCAGTGCGTAGCCGCGGCGGTCACCCCAGGTGCGCTGGTCGGCGGGGGTGAACTCGTCGTCGCTCTTGGCCCAGTCAAGGTCGGTGTAGGTGTAGTCGGTGCGCTTGGTCAGGGCGCCGGAGGTGTTGTCCGACTCAAGGACCTGGGTGACGACATAGGAATGGAACCAGTCCAGGTACGGCTTGTAGTCCGCGGCGGGCGCGTCCGGCGGCGACCACATCACAGGGAAACAGCGCTTGCCGTTCGACGCGGGCGGGGACACGTTCGCCGCCGTGCAGCCGGGCCCGGAGTAGGTCACACCCAGAGTGGATCCAGTCTCGTTCTTGATGGCGTAGACACGGTAGCGGTTGTAGTGCGGCAACGGGTCGGGCTGCCCGTCACGGGTGGTGGCGTTCTCCACCCGGTTGGGCATCTGCGTGCCGTACATCACCACTTCGGGCAGAGTGATGGGGCTGCCGGAGGTGTGACCGGTACGCTTGATGCCCTTCAACCACATGGACGGGTCGGTTCCGTCACCGGTCAGCGGAAGGGTCTGGCGCAGTTCCCAGGAGTCGACCTTCTTGAAGCTGCTGCCGTCGAGCGCCCAGGTCGTGATGCCCGTGAGTCTCTTGCGCGTGAAGTAGGAGGGCGAGGAGTTGCCCTCGCAGGCGCTGCCCGAGGTGCAGTACTGGTCGAAGGGCACGTCGGGCCAGTACTTCGCGTTGGCTTCGGTGAACTTGGCGGAGGCACAGTCGAAGGTCGATGTCGGCAGGCAGCGCTCGGAGACCGTGAACTCCACCTTCGCTGCGGGCTCGTCGGCGTACATGCGGTCGGACCGCAGGCCGTACTCGATGCGCTTGAGGTAGCTTCCGCGGGTGTAGGCGCTCATCGTCCCCTTGAACGTGTCGGAGTCGATGTTGCGCTGGTAGTAGTTGCCTTCCTTCGCCCAGTAGTAGGCCATGGCGTTGCTGTGCGGGTCGACCACGTAGTCCAGGTTCCAGCGCCATCCCTGCTGGCACCAGGAGTCCTTGAAGGCGGTGGCGTGGCAGGGCTCCCCCGGGTGGTTGCCGTAGACCGGCACCGTCATCGTGGAGTTGGTGACTTCCTTGCCCGAGGACCAGCCGGGTAGCCGGTTGTAGCCGAAGTAGTAGCGGGTTCCGTCTGGAGCCGTCACCCGCCAGTACTCGCCGTCCGCGTCGCCGTTGCGCCGGTTGCTGCTCTTGAGCAGGTCGACGCGGGTGCCGTCGTCCTGCTTCTTGTGCCAGCTTCCGGTGGCGTCGTCCTTCACGAGTTCGCCGGCTGCTCCGCCGAGCGACAGGGTGGCGTTGTCCTTCTTCCAACATTGGTCGCCGACCTTGTGGGACGGGTTGTTGCCGTCCTTCTTGTCAGTCTCGCAGGGCACGTACCGGCGCTCGATGAAGCCGGGCGAGAGCGACCAACCGTCACCGACCCAGTTGGACTGGTTGTTGGTCGCAGCGGTTCGCCCATCCACGGCCTGGGAGGCGTATGACAGGCCCACGGTCGGTTTGAGGCCGCCGGGCACCGCCGGCGTGTCGATGTCGTAGGTCCATGAGAACCCGCCGGAGGAGCCGCCGGCGCCCCAGGAGGCCGAGGGGGAGAGTGGCGTAGCCGCGTAGTCGCCGGTGGGGCCCGAGGAGGAAGCGGTCACGGCGAACAGTGCGACGTTCGCCGTGGCCATCGTTCCGCTGGCCGAGCGGAGCATCGCAGGCGCCTGCCGGACGGGTTCTCCGGCCGCAGCCGGGGACTGCGGCACCACGTCGGTGTCGACCTCGGCCGCGAGCGTGGCCTTCTCCAGGTCGTTGCGGGTGTCGACAACCTTGCCCGGGACACAGCCGCGCTCCCCCGGCGTCGTCAGCACGCATGCCGGCATCTCGCGCAGGGTCAGGCGGGACGCCCAGTCTCCGCCGTACATGCCGGCGAACCCGGAGTAGTCGATCTTGAGGTCGAGGCGGCCCTTGCCGGGACGGTCGCCGTGCCCTTGCACGGCCATGAGCACGCCGTCGATCCCGGCGGCCTTGGCCGCCCGGCGGTCGAGGACCTGGACCTGGACCTGGGCCTGGTCAGTGGTGGCGCCGCGTCCTCTGGGGTGCTTGCCCTTCGGGACCGTGACCGAGAGGGGCAGGGAGCCTGCTTTGGCGACCCGTGTCCGCTTACCCGCGGGCGTGACGTCGGCGACTACGGACCCGCCCTGGGGCCAGTGCGACTTGGTGTCGGGCCGCCAATTCCGTTTGGCGGTCTCATCGGCTTTTTCGAGTGCCTTCGGGCTCACTCGTGCAGAGGGGACGGGCTCCGGTCGGGTGAGCTTTCTGAGTTCCAGTTCGGCCGCGGCGGCGATGGGGCCACCCAGCAGCCCGGCTATCAGATAGCCGGCCAGGGACAGTGCGATGACGCGAAAACGCCAACCGATACCTGCCACTGGACGGCGGAAAGCCCGAGGCCCCGCTCCAGACACGTTTCCCCCACAGGAATTGCATAAGAATTTATTTCGCGCACCCTAACACCCCGGTCTTCAGTGTTTGCAGAAGGGGGGTTTACTCCCGGAGATGCCCGGCCTCAGAAAGTACACGAAAACGACAGGAGAATCCTCCATATCGGTATATATGGCCCTTAATCCACCGAAGAGGGTAGACCTTGATTGCATTGACGAAGGTAAATTGCCGCACCGCGCATCGCTCACACGGCGAGAATTCCGGGCCGATAAGCTGCACCGCAGGCAACATGATGAATTGGGGGGGATCAACCATGGGGGATCCACAAAGAAGACCCGCTCAGGGGCGCCGGGTCCGAATAGGAACGGCAGTGGCCGCGATCGTGGCCCTCACGGCGCCGGTCGCCGTCGCCGCGCCGCCCACGAACCCGGAGGAAAAATCCGAAATCGTAAGCGCCGCAAACCAGCTCAGCAAGACTGAGTCCGCAGCCGTCGCCCAGGCGGAGGAATCTGGAATTCCGGTTGAAGTGTTGTCCCAACGCACGGAAAAATCACAGGTGTTCGCGCACCCTTCCGGCTCGTTTACCCGCGACACGTACGTCGTGCCGCAGTGGGTCCGGAAGGACAACAAGCTGGTCGACATCGATCCCACACTAACGACCGACGGGGGCCGTCTGGTCACGAAGGCGACCGAGGTTGGTCTGAGCTTCTCCGGAGGCGGTCGCGGTCCACTGGTGACCATCGCCCGGGATGGTCGGAGCGTGTCCTGGTCCTGGCCGGACCAGCTGCCCAAACCCAGGGTCGAGGGGAACGAGGTCACGTACCCGGATGTGCTGCCCGGCGTGGACCTGCGGATGCGTGCGGGCGCCAGCGGATTCGGTCAGCTCCTGGTCGTCAAGAGCGCCGAGGCGGCGGCCAACCCGACGTTGAAGAACATCGTCTTCGACTTCGAAGCCAAGGGCCTGAAGGTCTCGACGGACGAGCACGGCAACATGCGGGCCGTGAACCCCGCCGACCAGGAGGTGTTCACCGCCTCTCCGCCCCGGATGTGGGACAGCTCCGCTTCGAAGGGTCCTGCGTCGACCGAGACGCAGACCAAGCCCACGGCCCGCTTCGCGGCCTTCGCCGCGAACAAAGCTGAGCCTGCAGCGTCCGCGGAGGACGAGTTCGAGGGGGGTGACGGAGCCCGTGAGGCCGAGATGGATGTCGAGGTCTCCGAAGACAGCCTGGTCCTCACCCCGGACCAGGACATCCTCACGGGACCAAAGACCACCTACCCGGTCTACCTCGACCCGTCGGTAGCCGGTTCACGCGAGGCCTGGACCATCGCCTACAAGAAGTACCCGAACAGCAGTTACTACAACGGCAAGAGCTGGCACAACTCCGATGGCTCCGTCGGAACCTCCCTGGCCCGCATCGGCTACGAGAACATGACCAACGGCACCGGGCGCTCGTTCTTCCGGATGGACACGGACAAGCTCTGGAGCACCAACAAGGTCATCTCCAAGTCGACCTTCCGCATCAAGAACAGCTGGTCCTGGTCGTGCAACGGCCGCACCTCCGAGGTGTGGCTGACTTCGAAGATCAGCTCATCCACCACGTGGAACAACCAGCCCACCTGGCACCGCAAGCTTGCCCAGTCCGGCAGCAGCAAGGGCTACAACTCCTCGTGCCCGGCAGGGAACCTTGCCTATGACGTCACCTCCGCTACCAAGGAGGCGGCGGCGGGCAAGTGGCATGACATCACCCTCGGCATGAGGGCGTCCAACGAGAGCGACGTCTACGGCTGGAAGAAGTTCGACATCAAGTCGGCCGTTCTGACCACCGACTACAACACCGTGCCCAACGTGCCGAAGGGCATGTACACCTCCCCGGGCAGTGGAGACGACTGCGGTGTGGCCAAGCCGTACGGCCTGATCGGCAACAGTGACGTCACCCTCGCGGCCAGGGTCTACGACCGGGACGGCGGCACCGTCAAAGCCCACTTCATCCTCTGGCCCTCCGTCCAGGGAGGCGTCGGGAACACCGTGGATGTCAAGGTCTCCGCGACCTCCGGCACGGTCGCCAAACACAGGATCAGCCGTTCTACCTTGAAGGGCCTGCTGTCCAAGGTCGGGGTGCAGGGCGCGGGCGAGTTCACGTGGCGGGTGAGCACAGAGGACGGCAGCCTGACCAGCCCGTGGACCGAGCGCTGTCACTTCGTGTATGACGCGACGCGGCCCAGCAACCCGCCGGGGGTCAGTTCCGAGCAGTTCCCCGACGGGAGCGACGGCTGGCCGGTGATCACCGGAAGGGCACGGAGCAAGGGCGACTTCAAGTTCACCAGCGGCGGCGTGTCCGACGTCGCCAAGTACGAGTACTGGACGGACTGGGAGAGCGGTCGACGCACCAAATCGCCCAGTAGCGCGGGAGGTTCCGTGACCGTCTCGCTCACCCCCACCAGTGCCGGTCCCGGCAAGGTCTATGTGAAGAGTTACGACAAGGCGGGGAACTCCTCCGACACCGCCGTCTACCTCTTCTACGCCAACGGCCTGAAGGCCAAGGACAAGCCGGGTGACATCAACGGCGACGGCAACGCCGACCTGTGGGCGGTAGACAAAGACGGGACCCTGCGCCGCTTCTACGGAGCCGGGGACGGCACGCTAACCGAGGCGACCTCCAAGGCTAGCGACTACAAGTTCGGCGGCGTGCCGATCACGCACCGCGACGACTGGAACAACGACGGGTACACCGACCTGGTGGCCCTGCGACACGACTCCGGGTCGAACGAGGAGCGGCTATGGATGTACCCCAACAGCGGCTGGGGATACGCCTGCACGAACTGCTCGCAAATGGACCGTGAGGAACTGACGGTCCGCAAGCAAGCCAACAACCACTGGAAGAACGGGGTCAAGCAGATCCTCGCCGTGGGAGATGTGGACGGCCCGCTCGACGTAGATGGCGACGGGGCCTTCGACACCGAAGGCTATCCCGACCTCCTGGTCAACGACGGCACCTACATCTGGCTCTACTACGGCGACGAGGACTACTACCTCGACGGTCGTGAGCCGGTGCTGCTCGCGGGCCCCGACGACCCCATCTCCTCCGGCAGCTCCCGGATCAAGGACGTGACCCTGGGCGCCCCCGGCGACTGGAACGGGGACGGGGACGCCGACCTGTTGGTGCGCTACGACCGCACCGATATCGGCGGCGCCATCTGGGTGTTCGACGGCTCCCGGGACCCCGTGGACGGAGGCCTTGACATCAGCCTGGACCACCGCACCAAGGTGGGCCCGGACGACTGGAACGTCGACGAGGTCCCGCAGTTCGTGGCGGCACCCGACGCCAACAACAACGGCCGCTTCGATCTGTGGCTGACCACGAAGGGATCGGGGCGGATCCGATTCTCCGCGGACTACACCAGGAGCGGTGAGACAAGGCGGACCACGGCCTCCGACGCCTTCGCCGGGTTCGAGACGATCGGCTGACCTCCAGGTGCTCCCATACCCGCCGGGCGGCCGGCACTCCTCGGGTGTCGGCCGGCCGCCCGGCGGGCTTCCGCGGTGCGGGCGGATGGCAGAGGTCAGGACAGCGGCAGGCCCGGGGCGGGGTGGGCGGCCATCTGGGCGCGGACTTCGGCGCGGACGATACCCAGGGCCTGCTCGTCGGCGGTACGGGCCGCCCGCACGGCACGGTCGATCCACTCGGCGACCTGCGGCATGTGGCCGGGAGTGAGACCGCGGGAGGTCAGCGACGGAGTACCGATGCGGATGCCAGAAGGATCGAAGGGCCTACGCGGGTCGAAGGGCACCGTGTTGTAGTTCACCACGAGGCCGGCGCGGTCCAGGGCCTTGGCGGCGACCTTGCCGGGCAGGCCCTGCGCGGTGAGGTCGACCAGCAGCAGATGGTTGTCCGTGCCTCCGGAGACCAGATCGAAGTCACGCTCCAGCAGGGCCTCGGCGAGGGCCTTGGCGTTGGCGACGACGGCGTGCGCGTAACTGCGGAAGGACGGCTGCGCCGCTTCATGCAGGGCTACCGCGATGCCGGCGGTGGTGTGGTTGTGCGGGCCGCCCTGGAGTCCGGGGAAGACCGCCTTGTCGACGGCCTTGGCGTGCTCCTGGCGGCACATCAGCATGGCGCCGCGCGGTCCCCGCAGGGTCTTGTGGGTCGTGGTGGTGACGACGTCCACGTGCGGCACGGGCGAGGGGTGTGCGCCGCCGGCGACCAGGCCGGCGATGTGGGCGATGTCCGCCACCAGGACCGATCCGGCCTCCCGCGCGATCTGCGAGAAGGCCGCGAAGTCGATGGTGCGGGGCAGCGCCGTCCCCCCGCAGAAGATCAACTTGGGTCGCTCCTTGAGGGCGAGATCACGTACCTCGTCATAGTCGATCAGCCCGGTGTCGGCCCGGACGCCGTACTGCACGCCACGGAACCAGCTACCGGTGGCCGACACTCCCCAGCCGTGTGTGAGGTGCCCGCCCATCGGCAGCGCCATGCCCATCACGGTGTCCCCGGGTTGGGCGAAGGCCAGGTAGACCGCGAGGTTCGCGGGTGAGCCCGAGTAGGGCTGGACGTTGACGTGGTCGGCGCCGAAGACCGCGCGGGCGCGTTCCACCGCCAGGGTCTCCACCTGGTCGATGATCTGCTGGCCCTCGTAGTAGCGGCGACCGGGATAGCCCTCGCTGTACTTGTTCTGCAGGACGGTGCCGGTGGCCTCCAGCACGGCGGCCGAGACGTAGTTCTCGCTGGGTATCAGCCGCAGGGTCTCGGACTGGAGCCCTTCCTCGGCTGCCACGAGGGTCGCGAGCTGCGGGTCGGCGGCGAGTAGGGCGGGATGGCGCGCGGTCATGGCGGGTGGCCTCCGGGGTCGATGTGGGTTCGTCCCCGCGGTGGCCCAGGCGAGCGGCTCTCTCCTGCGGTGCTGCGCGCGCGGCTCCCCCGGAGTTCGTTCTCCGTACGCCAGTCGCCGTGCGTACGCACACCCTAAGGGCTGTCCCGTAATTCCCGGTGGATCAGCGCACGGCGTCAGATGCGGTGCATCGCAAGGCGGAGGGGCGTCCCCATACTGGGCGTATTCGGGCGTTCCGGCAACGCAGCGAGGTGCCGTAGCTGTCGCCGTGCGCCCGCCGGGGATTACGGGACAGCCCTTAGCGAACCGCTCAGTTCGGCGCGTCGCCGTCTTATGTTTCCTACGCCCCTGGGCGAGCGACGATAGAAAGAGGCACCATCCTCGCCAGCCCCATGCGGGAACCCACGCCGCAAGACGAACGGAGACCCCGTGTCGACCACAGCCGATGCCACCACCCCAGGAGCCCCTTCGGCCACCGGGGCCACGATCAGCTCCGCCGAGGCACACAGCGCGCACAACTACCACCCGCTGCCGGTGGTCGTCGCCACGGCGGACGGCGCCTGGATGACGGACGTCGAGGGGCGTCGTTTCCTCGACCTGCTCGCCGGCTACTCGGCGCTCAACTTCGGCCACAACAACCGTCGGTTGATCGAGGCGGCCAAGGCCCAGCTGGACCGGGTCACCCTGACCTCGCGGGCCTTCCACCACGACCGGTTCGCTGATTTCTGCACCCAGCTCGCCGAGTTGTGCGACAAGGACATGGTGCTGCCGATGAACACCGGCGCGGAGGCGGTCGAAACGGCCGTGAAGACCGCCCGCAAATGGGGCTACGAGGTCAAGGGCGTACCCGACGGCCATGCCAAGATCGTGGTTGCGGCGAACAACTTCCACGGCCGCACCACAACGATCGTGAGCTTCTCCACGGACCACGAGGCGAGGGCCCACTACGGTCCGTACACGCCCGGCTTCGAGATCGTCCCGTACGGTGACCTGACCGCGATGGAAGCGGCGGTCACAGAGAACACCGTGGCGGTGCTGATCGAGCCGATCCAGGGGGAGGCGGGCGTACTGGTGCCGCCGCCCGGGTACCTGTCCGGGCTGCGGGAGCTGACACGGCAGCGGAACGTCCTGTTCATCGCTGATGAGATCCAGTCCGGTCTCGGTCGGACCGGTCGGACCTTCGCACTGGAGCACGAGGGCGTGGTGCCCGACATGTATGTGCTGGGCAAGGCGCTGGGCGGAGGCGTCGTCCCGGTCTCGGCGGTCGTGGCGAACCAGGACGTGTTGGGTGTGTTCCGCCCCGGCGAGCACGGTTCGACCTTCGGCGGGAACCCGCTGGCCTGCGCGGTGGGCCTGGAGGTGCTGGCGCTGTTGCGCACCGGTGAGTACCAGGCGCGGGCCGCCGAACTCGGCGAGCACCTGCACCGGGAGCTCCACCTGCTGGCCGGCCGCGGCTCGGTGACCGCGGTGCGCGGGCGCGGTCTGTGGGCCGGGGTGGACATCGCCCCCGGGCACGGAACGGGGCGTGAGGTCTCCGAACGGTTGATGGAAAGGGGGGTGCTGGTGAAGGACACCCATGGGCAGACGATCCGGATCGCCCCGCCGTTGGTGATCTCCAAGGAGGACCTCGACTGGGGGCTGGACCAACTGCGCTCGGCGCTAGCGGACTGAGTTCTGTCCGGCCGCGGGGCGGGGCGGGGCGGGAGCTTCCTCTCCTCGCCCCGCCCGGTGCTGCCCTGCGGCGCGGTCAGCGGATGATGTGCGGAAGGAACCGGGCGTACTCGTCGGTGATCAGTCCGGTGGACTCACGGATGCCGAGCCCGGCGGCTTCCTCCTCCACCACCCAGGCCCCGAGGACGACCCGGTTGCCGTCGAAGTCCGGTAGCGGGGCGAGCTCCTGGTAGACCTGAGGCTCCGGCGGCGCGGTCGCGACCGTACCGTCGCAGGTCGGGTCCGCCCGGTGGACGATCACGCCGGCACCCTCGCGCCCGAGCAGCGGCTTGGAGACGTAGCCGGTGGTGGTGGCCAACTCGCGCGGGCCGTCCAGATAGGCGGGCAGCAGGTTCGGGTGGCCGGGGAAGAGCTCCCACAAGATCGCCAGTAGCGCCTTGTTGGACAGCAGCATCTTCCAGGCCGGCTCGATCCAGCAGGTGCTGCCGGAACCGCCGCCGTTGTCCAGGGTGTCCAGCACGTGCGGGCCGAAGCGGTCGGTGGCCAGCCACTCCCACGGGTAGAGCTTGAAGCAGCTGCGCACGAAGCGGAAGCGGTCGTCCACGAACCGCCCGGCGAGATGGTCCCAGCCGATCTGCTCCACCGAGAGCGCCTCGGTCTGCAACCCCGCCTGGATCGCGGTTTCCCGAAGGTAGGCGACGGTCATCAGGTCCTCGCCCAGTTCGTCGCCCTCGGAGTGGACGAAGTGGACGGGCCCGGGCGGAAGTAGTTCAGCCTGGCGGCGCCAGGCGTCGACGAGCCGCTCGTGCAGGGAATTCCACTGGTCGGCGCCGGGGAAGCACTCCTCCATCCAGAACCACTGCGGGCTTGCGGCCTCCACCAGGGAAGTCGGGGTGTCGGCGTTGTATTCCAGGAGCTTCGCCGGCTCCCGGCCGTCGTAGCGCAGGTCGAAGCGTCCGTACAGGGAGGGCAGTTCGGCTCGGCGGCGCCAGGACTCGGCGACGCGCTTGACCAGTCGCGGGTCGGACAGGCCGAGGTCGGCGAAGCGGTCCTGCTCCACGATGTGGGCGGCAGCCGCCAGGCACATCGCGTGGAGGTCCTCCACCACGTCTTCCAGCGCCTCGATCTCGGGCAGTGTGAAGGAGTAGTAGGCGCTCTCGTCCCAGTAGGGGCGGAACTCACCGCCGGGCATCCTGGTGAGCGGGTAGATCAGGCCCTGCTCTTCGACCGTCTGCTGCCAACCGGGGCGGGGGGTGCGGGTGTGCCGTTGCATCTACGTGGTCCTACTCAGCCGCCACCGGAGCGGGTGGCACCGAAGCCCCCGCGGTCGACCGCCGACTTGTTGAAGCTGCCGCCGGACGGTTTCCCCTTCTTGCTGGAGCCGCCGTAGTAGTACGCGCCGCTCCCGTTGTCCCGGCAGTCGGAGTCCTTCAGCTGTTCGCTGGTCTTGGGGTCCGCGCAGCGCTTGTCGGGGTCCGATCCGCAGCCGACCAGCGCGGCGGCCAACAGGCCCACCCCACCGAGTATCACGCCGCCGGAGCGCATTCTGCGTCTGGCGTCGTCGCCACCCGCACTGTCGTGGTGCATGAGGTCCTCCCCTGCCGGTTCCCGGCAAGGGTAGAGGGCGGTGGTCCGGGGAGGGAATCCGGCCATCACCTCGGCGCCGCATCCTCTCTGGACTACGAATGCTTCATGCCATCTGGGCTGTTTTATGCATGATTTCGAGGGTCCCGACCTGGCAGAGGCCGACACGCTCGGGTGCGCCACGGAACCCACCCGGTCCGTCCGGTACCTCCCGGGGGTCAGGGCGCGTAGGAGCCGGTGAGAGCGGCGTCGAGGACCTGGCGCTGGCGGGGCCAGTCCTCCTGGGGTCCGGCGACGTGCAGGGCGTAGGTCTGGAGGTCCGAGGTGACGAACACCCGGAAGATGCCGCGCCGCCGACCGCCGGATTCCGGGTAGTCGTACGCGTACACGAGCTCGGCGGCCCCACTGGCACCGGACACGTGGCCGAGCCGGGTCTCCTCGTAGTGGGGCCGCAGCGGGCGCAGCACCCGGGAAGCCTCCTGGGCGTAGCTGAGCGGGGTGCGAGTGGTCCCGGTGGACCGGTGGATGACCACCAGGAAGGAAAGCCGGTCGGAGGATTCGAAGATGGCGCTGTCAGTGTCCTCCCGCCGCGTCCAGGTGCGGGGCACGGCAAGGGTGACGCCGCTCTTCGGGCCGGCGTCGATCCGGAACCCGAAGGGCGGGGAAGGCGGTTGTGGTGCGGAGGACGAGGGGGCGCCCGTGGGCGGGGGTGGTGTGGAGGAAGGTGAGGGGAGCGGCACTGTGGCGCTGCTCCCGGGTCCTCGGCGGGCGTTCTCGGGGTCCTCATCGCCGTCCGACCGCACGTACCAGACGACCACCACCAGCACGCCGACCACTGCCGCTGACCAGAGGGCGGCACGGCGGGGACGACGGCCCTGCGGGGCCCTGGCCGGCGGCGGCCCCAGGTCGCGGTTCCCCGCTTCCTGCCCGGGCACCGCCGGCTCATCGGCGAACTCCCAACGCTGTAACGTCGGGTTCCACACGGCTTCAGGCGGGAGCACCGGTCAGCTCCCCCACAGCGCGGCCACCGCGGTCGCCACGGCCGTGCCCGAGGCCAGCAGTTCCACCACCGGCGCGGCCGACACCAGGGCTCCGCGGAGCCGGGCCAGTCGGCTCCGGGAAACCGTGTCCGAGACCTCGATCTCCCCCTCGACCTCGACCAGTTCGGCGTCGAGGTGCGCCACTGCCACGGCATCTCGTGCGGTCAGCCGGGAGAGGTCGGCGCGCAGTTCCCGGACCGCCGCGGACAGCCGGTCCACTTCCGGAGCGCGCGCTCCACCGTCGGCGCTGGCTACGGTGACCGTGTTGTGGTCACCGATCGCGAAGGCGCTGCCGGTCACGGCGCCCACGGACACCGCCGGCGCGGGTCGCGGGCCCGGTCCGGGGGTGCCGGAGCCCGGTTCCCTCCGGTCGCTCTGTTCCCTTTCAGGACCTGCCACGTTTGGCCTCCTTCTCCTTGGAAGGTTTCTTGTGGGGCGGGTTGATGTTGTTGCCGTCACCGACGCCGAAGGCGCTGTCGGTGACGGAGTGGATGTAGACCGCGCCTTCGGCGAGGTTCACGGTCTTGCGCTCGAACTCGGCCGTCTGCCAACCCGCTTCGTACAGCGACAGCCGCACCCCGCTGGCCACCCGGTCCTGGATCGTCTTCAGGTAGCGGTCGATGTCCATGGTCTGGAACAGCGAGGAGTCCCCCTCGCTGCCCAGCTCCCGTACGGCCGCCTCGGGACCGGTGGGACGAGCACCCTTGTTGCCGGCGGTCAGCTCCTGCCACAGGATCGTCCAGCTGCGGGCGAAGGCCAGGAGGGCGAAGCCGAGGGAGCGCGGCCCGTGGGCGATCGCCCAGGCGACCTTGCCGACCGTACTGTTGCGCAGGTGTCGCTGGGCCATGTCGTCCGCCTCCTGGAACAGCTCCCGCACGGGCAGCAGTACGTGCGGGGCGACCTCCAGCATCAGCACACCGCCCTGGGTGTGGACGCGTACGAAGACGGTGACCACCACGTCCTCGTCCCAGCCCCCGACCCTGATCCGCAGGAAGTGGCGCCGCTTCTCGCCACCCTCCTCGATGGCTTCCGCGCGGTGCCGGGCGAAGTCCTCGGGGGTGTGGGGGGCGTCGTCGCGGTCACGTAGTCCGGCCGCGGGGAGGAAGACGCACTCGTCGACGACCAGTTCCCGCAGCCGGTCCAGGACCGCCGCCGCCGCCTGCGGGTCACGGCGGGGAGAGGGCACCCGAAGGGCTTCGACCAGCGGGACCACCCGCCGCAGGATCTCGGCGTTGTCCACGGGGTCGGGTTTGCGGGTGCCGATGTCGTCGCGGGGCTGAAGTTCGACCGCCAGGTGCCAGGGCCGGAAGGCGGCACCGGCTCCGAGGAACGGGCGGGTGGTGGCGTACAGGACCACGGGGGAGGACTGCTCGGTGCGGATGCGGTCCTGCGCCAGCAGGAAACGCGGGCTGTTGAACGTCTCAGCGGGGTCCTGGGCCAGCTCGTGGTACTTCTCTCGGGAGAGTTCGCCGGACATGGTCCGGGCGAACTGTCCGCGTTGCAGTCCGGCGAGGAGACCGAGCAGGCCGAGGAAGCCGATCGTGGCGTAGGGGGAACGAAAGGCGCCCTCCGTGTCCCCGTAGATGCGCCAGAGCCAGTCCCCGGTGAGGAGGGCCTGCTGGATGTCGATCAATCCGCCGATGCTCCACACCAGTTGGAAGAAGGCGTTGTCGGCTCGCTCGGGGTGGCCCTGCACGAAGGCCACGATCAGCAGGTCCAGCAGGGTGAGGGTCATCAGCGTCCACGCATAGATCCTGATGACCAGGATCACGGGGCGGGGCAGCGCCGGGCCGGTCTTGCGGGCACGGGACAGTCCGGAGGCGATGCTCAACAACAGGCAGGGCAGCAGCAGCCGCAGCACGATCACGCCCCCGCTGAGCAGCCCGGCCAGCAACCACGCCGCCAACACGCCGATGGACCAGCCCACTTCTATACGTCTGGCGCGCAGCGCGTGGGCCAGGACCCGGGCTGCGTCGATGCCGTAGCTGGGTGCGGCGAAGCGCTCCTCGTGGATGTACAGGTGGTCGATGACCTGGTCGCGGAAGCGCCGGTCGAGGTAACTGCCGGCGCACAGGAGCCGGCCGGCCTCGCTTGCCTTCGGGTCGGTCGGGGGCTTCCCGTACAGCTGGGGGGTGGGGGGCCTGCTGGGCTGCGGGGGCACGGCGGCCGGCTGGTTCATCAGCGCAACGTAGGGCCTGTTGTGGGCAGGCGGATAGCTGCAAACACGCCAAAACGCCCCGGAGAGGTTTACCGGGGCGTTTTGATGACAAGCCGTACAGGATCTGGCGTAGCGCCTCTGGTAGGCCAATTTGGATGCAAGGGATCCGGCCGAACAGGGCGGGCGCCTCACCCCGCGGTGGGTCAGATCAGGCCGAGCTCACGGACCGCGTCGCGCTCCTCGGCGAGCTCCTGGACGGAGGCGTCGATGCGGCTCCGGGAGAACTCGTTGATGTCCAGGCCCTGGACGATCTCGTACTTGCCGTCCTTGCAGGTGACGGGGAAGGAGGAGATCAGACCCTCCGGGACGCCGTAGGAACCGTCCGAGGGGATGCCCATGGAGGTCCAGTCGCCCTCGGCGGTGCCGTTGACCCAGGTGTGGACGTGGTCGATGGCCGCGTTCGCCGCCGAGGCGGCGGAGGAAGCGCCACGCGCCTCGATGATCGCGGCGCCGCGCTTGGCCACGGTCGGGATGAAGCTGTCGGCCAGCCAGGCCTCGTCGGAGACGACCTCGGCGGCGTTCTTGCCCGCGATCTCCGCGTGGAAGATGTCCGGGTACTGGGTGGCCGAGTGGTTGCCCCAGATGGTCAGGCGCTTGATGTCGGAGACGGCGGCGCCGGTCTTGGCGGCCAGCTGCGAGATCGCGCGGTTGTGGTCCAGGCGAGTCATCGCGGTGAAGCGCTCGGCCGGTACGTCCGGGGCCGCGGCTTGGGCGATCAGGGCGTTGGTGTTGGCCGGGTTGCCGACCACCAGGACCTTGATGTCGTCCGCGGCGTTGTCGTTGATGGCCTTGCCCTGCGGCTTGAAGATGCCGCCGTTGGCGGAGAGCAGGTCACCGCGCTCCATGCCCTTGGTGCGGGGACGGGCGCCCACCAGGAGGGCCACGTTGGCGCCGTCGAAGCCGACGTTCGGGTCGTCGGTGATCTCGATGCCTCGCAGCAGCGGGAAGGCACAGTCGTCGAGCTCCATCGCGGTGCCCTCAGCGGCCTTCAGGCCCTGCGGGATCTCCAGGAGGCGGAGCTTGACCGGAACGTCCGCGCCGAGCAGGTGGCCGGACGCGATGCGGAAGAGCAGCGCGTAGCCGATCTGACCGGCGGCGCCGGTGACGGTGACATTCACGGGAGTGCGGGTCATGGCGATCTCCGTTAGACAGCTGGCGGTGGGGCGTCCTTGCCCCATGTGCTGGTAGGACGCCGCTTCCGGTGAATCTTGATGTGAAGAGACATCCGCCGTCAGGCTATCGGACCCGGGGAACCGCGCACCCACAGCCCCACCCCGGTGTGGTCCGCCGCACACCGCTCAGCGGACCGTGAACCGTACGGCGTCCTCAAGGAAGGGGATGTCCAGCCACGGTCGGGGCTGCGAAACGAGTGCGAGCAGCACGATCGCGGAGCCCAACAGCCCGTAGGTGACCATGTCGGTGAAGCGGGACCGGACGGCGAGCATGCCCACCGAGGGCAGCAGACGCCTCATCACCGCCGCCAGCAACAAGGCGGAGCCTATGGCCAGGCAGCCGATCCGTACGTGCCCCAGGGCGGTTGCCAGCAGCCCGGCCGCGGTGGCGGCCAGCACCACGAGCATCGGCCACTGGCGGGCCGGCGCGGGTGCGTCGCGTGGCGCGGCGCGCCCGCCGCCCTCGGGCCGCGCCGTGTCGCGGGTGATCGAGGGGAAGCGGCGGGAACGCCTGCGGCCGTCAGCCGACATCGCTCACCGACCGCTCGGCCGCCTCGACGACGTTGACCAGGAGCTGGGCCCGCGTCATGGGGCCCACGCCGCCCGGGTTCGGGGAGATCCAGGCGGCCACCTCGGCCACCTCCGGGTCCACGTCTCCGACGATCTTGCCTTCTCCGTCGCGGCTGACACCGACGTCGAGGACGGCCGCGCCGGGCTTGACGTCCTGCCGGCGGACTAGGTGCGGCACACCGGCCGCGGCCACCACCACATCGGCCTGCCTCAGTTGCGCCGACAGGTCCCGGGTGCCGGTGTGGCACAGGGTCACTGTCGCGTTCTCCGACTTGCGGGTGAGCAGCAGGCCGATGGACCGGCCCACCGTGATGCCGCGGCCGACGACCACGACGTGCGCACCGTCGAGGGCGACGCCGTGGTGGCGCAGCAGCTCCACGATCCCGTACGGGGTGCAGGGCAGCGGCCCGGGTTCGCCGAGCACGAGCCGGCCCAGGTTCATCGGGTGGAGCCCGTCGGCGTCCTTGGCCGGATCCATCAGCTCCAGCACGCGATTGGTGTCGATGCCTTTGGGCAGGGGCAGTTGAACGATGTATCCCGTACAGCCGGGATCCTCGTTGAGTTCACGGACGACTGTTTCGATCTCGTCTTGGGAGGCCGTGGCGGGCAGTTCCCGCCGGATGGAGGAGATCCCCACCTCGGCGCAGTCCCGGTGCTTGCCGCCGACGTACCAACGGCTTCCCGGGTCGTCACCGACGAGGAGGGTTCCCAGACCGGGGGTGACGCCCCGGTCCTTGAGGGCCGCCACGCGGGCGGTCAGCTCGGACTTGATCGCGGCTGCGGTGGCCTTGCCATCGAGAATCTGGGCAGTCATGGCGCCATCCTCCCGGATGGACCCGCCTCGGTTCCAATCAAGGCCAACGACCTTGGCCGAGGTTGCACTTGCACAACGGTACGTGGTCGTGGTTGTGGTCCCGCTGGACAAACCGGGACCCCGCCACCACGATGACGGATGCAGAACCGCGGGCAGTGCCGGGGGGCGAACCGCTCAGTTCGATCGTGTTACCTCCGCGCGCCGCGTCGTCCCCGCACGACAAACGGAGGAACACCCCAAGATGAGCTTCGGCGACCCGAACAACCCCTACGGCCCGCAGGAGCCGCAAGGGCAGCCCCAGGGGCAGCCCGGCTACGGCTACCCGCAGCAGGCCCCTCAGGGCGTTCCTCCGCAGGGCGGCTACGGCTACCCCCAGCAGGGCGCACCCTACGGCGGAGCGCCGGCCCCCGGCACCCTCCAGGCCAACAACGGCTACATCAACGTGCCGGCGCTGGGAACCGTCCAGGTGGCCACCATGGGACGCCGCCTCGGCGCGCGACTCATCGACGGCGTCATCATCAGCGTCCTGTCCTTCGTGTTGAGCGCGATCGGGCTCGCCGGCGTGTTCGGCGTCTCCCAGACGATCGAGGACTGCAACAACATGGACCCGCTGTCCTCGGGCTACCAGAGCTGTATCAACGACGCACAGGAAGCCGCCGGCGGCATCATCGCCGGCTTCCTCGGCGCCATGTTCCTGATCTTCATCGCCACCCTCCTCTACGAGTGGCTGATGATCTCCTTCCTGGGCGCGACCGTCGGCAAGATGGCCCTGGGCCTGAAGGTGGTCCGCGAGAACACCGGCCAGGTCCCCGGCATCGGCGGCGGCTTCATCCGCTGGATCATCCCGATGGTGGGGGCCATCTTCTGCGGCCTCGGTCAGATCCTCGTGTACATCTCGCCCTTCTTCGACAACTCGGGCAAGTTGCAGGGCTGGCACGACCGTGCCGCCGGCACCCTGGTGGTCAAGAAGTGACCTGCTGATCGGTGCCTCCTGGGCCGTGGCCGGCGGCCGGGGCCCAGGAGGTACCACTGACGCAGAAGGCCGCGTTCCGTTACTGCGAACGCGGCCTTCTCGTCTGTGGGGCGGTCCAGCGGCCTCCGGCCGGCGCCCGACGACAGCTACGGCACCCCGCCGCGCCGTCGGATCACCTACGACCGGCGTGAGGATGCCACCGCGCTGTGCGGCCCGCCGCTTGTGACACCGCGTGTTGATTCACCGCGGACCACGGGAGCACCCTTGGCCACCCGAAGCGTCAGTGGAAGAAGTGGCGGGTGCCGGTGAGGTACATCGTCACGCCCGCCTTCCGCGCCGCTTCGATGACCTGCTCGTCACGGACCGACCCACCGGGCTGTACGACCGCCTTGATGCCGGCGCCAGTGAGGATCTCCAGACCGTCCGGGAACGGGAAGAACGCGTCGGAGGCGGCGTAGGCACCGCGGGCGCGCTCCACGCCGGCCCGTTCGACGGCGAGCTTGGCCGAGTCGACCCGGTTGACCTGACCCATGCCGACGCCGACCGAGGCCCCCTCCTTGGCGAGGAGGATCGCGTTGGACTTGACGGCGCGACAGGCCTTCCAGGCGAAGGAAAGCTCGGCGAGCTCGGCGGTGGACAGGGCATCGCCGGTGGCGAGGGTCCAGTGGGCCGGATCGTCACCGTCCGCCTGGAAGACGTCCGACTGCTGGAGCAGGGCCCCGCCGCTGATGGGCTTGAGGTCGCCCGGCTGGTGCGGATGGCCCTCCACCTTCAACACCCGGATGTTCTTCTTCCTGGCGAGGACCTCCAGGGCGCCGGCCTCGTAGTCCGGCGCGGCGATGACCTCGGTGAAGATCTCCGCCACCTGTTCGGCGAGTTCGACGCTCACCGGCCGGTTGACGGCGATGACCCCGCCGAAGGCGGACAGCGGGTCGCAGGCGTGCGCCTTGCGGTGCGCGTGGGCCACGTCCTCGCCCACCGCGATCCCGCAGGGGTTGGCGTGCTTGATGATCGCCACGCAGGGCTCTTCGTGGTCGAAGGCGGCACGGCGGGCGGCCTCGGTGTCCACGTAGTTGTTGAAGGACATCTCCTTGCCGTGCAGTTGCTCGGCGTTGGCGAGCCCACCGGGCTGCCCGTCCGTGTACAGGGCGGCGGCCTGGTGCGGGTTCTCGCCGTAGCGCAAGGTGGCCTTGCGCTCCCACGCGCCGGCGAGGAACTCCGGCAGGACCTCGCCGTCTTCGGGGGCGTAGGAGTTGGTGAACCAGGACGCCACGGCCACGTCATAGGCGGCGGTGTGCTGGAAGGCCTCGGCTGCCAGCCGCTTGCGGGCGACCAGGTCGAAGCCGCCGCCCTGGGCCGCGGCGATGACGTCGGCGTACCGTTCGGGGCTGGTCACCACCGCGACCGAGGGGTGGTTCTTGGCGGCGGCGCGGACCATCGAGGGACCACCGATGTCGATCTGCTCGACGCACTCGTCGGGGGTGGCACCGGAGGCGACGGTCTCCCGGAACGGGTAGAGGTTCACGACGACCAGGTCGAAGGGCTCGACGCCCAGTTCGGCGAGCTGGCGCTGGTGGTCTTCGAGGCGCAGGTCCGCGAGGATGCCCGCGTGCACCCGCGGGTGCAGGGTCTTGACCCTGCCGTCGAGGCACTCGGGGAATCCGGTGAGCTCCTCGACCTTGGTGACCGGCACGCCCGCGGCGGCGATCTTCGAGGCGGTGGAGCCGGTGGAGACCAGCGTGACGCCCGCCCCGTGCAGCCCACGGGCCAGCTCTTCGAGGCCCGTCTTGTCGTAGACGCTGACGAGCGCGCGGCGGATCGGCCGCTCCGTCTGCGTACCTTCGGCGGTCACTTCGGCGGTCACTGGATCGTTACCTTTCGTCCCTCAATGCGGTAGCCGTGCCGGGCCAGTCGCCCCACGACGTCGACGAGCAGCCCTCGCTCGACTTCCTTGATCCGCTCGTGCAGAGCGGCTTCGTCGTCCCCCTCGCGCACCTCGACCACACCCTGGGCGATGATCGGCCCGGTGTCCACGCCGTCGTCCACGAAGTGGACGGTGCAGCCGGTGACCTGTGCCCCGTAGGCGAGCGCGTCGCGTACGGCGTGGGCGCCGGGAAAGCTCGGCAGCAGGGCGGGGTGGGTGTTCACGAAGCGCCCGCCGAAGCGGGCCAGGAACTCCTTGCCCACGATCTTCATGAAACCGGCGGAGACGACGAGGTCCGGTTCGTACGCGGCCGTCGCCTCGGCCAGGGCCCGGTCCCACTCCTGTCGGGAGGGGTATGCCTTGACCGGGCAGACGAAGGTGGGCAGTCCGGCCTTGGCCGCCCGTTCGAGACCGGCGATGCCCGACCGGTCGGCGCCTACGGCGACGACTTCGGCGCCGTACCCGGCCGCGCCCTGCGGATGCGAGGCGATGGCGTCAAGGAGGGCCTGGAGGTTGGTGCCGGATCCGGAGACGAGCACGACCAGGCGGGCCGGACGGGAGGGGGCGGCCAAGGTGAGGCCCTTTCTCACGAGTACTCGTACTTGTACGGTCATACGAAAGCTTGGGCCCCTCGAATACGGGGGACCCTACGAAGCATCGGACCGCCTGCAACGATACCGGCACACCGAGCGGCCCCCGAGGGACGGGGGCAGGCCAGCGGGGTAGCGTCAGGCTTGACAGCCCTTCGGGCCCGCTCGGACACCGGACAACGCGCACGTCGTCGACCGTGCCGTCCACCGGCGGACCGCGGCCCGAAGCACGTCACCCAACGTCGGACAGCCAGTCACACCGTTCAGTCACAAGGGGAAGACGCTCACCTGATGCCGGACCCAAGCCGCCAGTCCCCGAACCCGCCGACGCCTCCGAACCCGCCGGCGCCGCCCGAGGGCGAGGACAATCCGTTCGCCGCACCGCCGGAGGGCCGGCCCGACCAGCCATGGGAGCCGCGCCGCGACAAGTGGAGCAGTGAACAACCACAACGGGGGGACGGCCCCTTCGGCGACCGCCCAAGGGAAGGCCGCAGCGGCGGCCCGGGCGGCAGCGGCGGACAGGGCCCCGGCGGCCTTCGCTGGGACCCGACCGACCCGGTGCAACGGCGGGCCCGCTACGCGCTGCTCGGGGGCATGTGGGCCTTCTTCTTCGCCCTCTTCGACCTCCCCGCCCTCGGCCTGCTGCTCGGCGCCCTGTCCCTGTACTGGGGGTCGAGCGCACTGCGCGGCAAGCCCAAGGTCGCCCGCAGCGCCGACCTCGCCCCGGCGGCGGGCTCCGGGTCCGGCCCCGGCAGCCCGGCTCCGCCCGGCGCGACCCCACCGCGCCCGCAGGTGACGGCCGCGGTGAGCGGACTGGTCATGGCCTCGCTGGCATTGCTGGTGGTCGCCGCTTCCTACGCGACGCAGATCGTCTACCGCGACTTCTACACCTGCACCGCCGACGCCCTGACCAAGACGGCGGAGCTCCAGTGCAACCAGGAGCTGCCCGAACCACTGCGCGACCTCATCGGCGTCAAGGAGTAGCACCACCCCCGCCCTCCACGGACCGGCCGGAGCGCCGGACCACGGTCCGCGCACCGGTCGGCAGGCCCTGGAGGGACGGCACCGGACCACCCGAGCGCTCCACGACAGCCTGCGGCGGCCGTTCGGGCGACAGGGCAGCGGGCACCGCCGGCGCCGGATGGGCGAGCGACCCCGCGACCAGCTGCCCGACCTTCGACGTGCCGGCGAGCTCGGCCGCCTCCTCGCCCCCGCCGTTGTGCGCCTCGGGCCCGATGGGGTGCACGGGCGTACCCGCCGTGCCCTTGACGGCCGCCGAAGGCGCCTGCCGCACCTCCCCCGCGTACCGGGCCGCCTCGGGCTGGGCCCCGCGCCCGGCAGCCGGTTCGTCGACAGCAGGGCCCGGAGCTCCCGCCGGGTCACCGGTTCGCGCCGGCGGCGTACCGACGGACCCGGGCCCGTGGCTCCCCTGCGGGGCATCCGCCTCGAACAACCCCCTGGGCTCCCGCAGCCGCCAGGCACGCACGCCCAACGCCAGCGGAACGGAAAGCAGCAGGCTCCAGGCCAGCGCCGCCACTCCGGCCTGCCACCACACGGGTCCGAAGGCCGACAGCGCCCGCGAACCCAACGGGCCGGCTGCGGCACCCGCCAGACCGGCCATGGCACACGCGCAGACCAGCGAGGCGCAGACCGCGCCCCATGCGGTCTCCCGCCAGGTCCAGGACTCCTCCCGGTGCGCGAACCGCGGCACGGCCGTCCGCAGGACGAACCAGCCGACCACCGACCCGGCCAGCACCGGCACGGCGAGCGCCGCCCAGGCCAGCCCCGAACCGCCATCGGCGGGTGGGAGCGCGGCCAACAACGGGAATCGGGGCAGAGCGGGTGGTCCGGTGAAGCCCAGTGGGCTGACGACGGCCCCGGAGCCGAGGGCGAAGCCGGGTCCGAGTCCGTAGGAGGCACCCCAGACCGCGGCGTTCGGGATCAGGGCGAGCGCCAGGAGGAGCACCGCGAAGCGGCCCGACCACACTCCGGTCAGACGCAGGAACGACTCCTGGGCATCGCCCGCGTGCCAGGCCAAGGAGACGCCCACGAGCAGGGCGCCGCCGCCCAGCAGGGTGAGGGCACCGGCCGAGCCGGCCCGGAAGGCCAGGGCACACCGCGGTCGGGTGGCGACCTTGCGGAGGCTTCCGGGCAGCCAGGGGGGCAGGGGTCCGTAGGGCCGGCCGCGCGCCGACCACACGCCGGCGCCTGCCGCCGCCGCTGCCACACCGGGCAGGTGCCAGCTCGCGCTCAGCAGGTCGGCCGAGAGCGGACCACCGGTCGAGTACGTCGTGGCTGCGACGGCGACCAGGAGGTAACCGCAGGTCACAGCAGTGAACACGCTACGGGGTGTCAGCTGGGGGCCCTCGGGTTCACCCTCCTCCCCGGCCTGTTCCTCAAGGGCGACACGCACGGCACGGTGGACCAGCCAGAAGGGCAGGGCGACGAGGAGCAGCGGGATCAGCCCTACGGGGGCCGGAACTCCCGAGAGGGTGTCGGGGCGGACCAGTTCCGTTCCGTGGGCGAGCAGCCAGAGTCCGGCGGCGACCTTCAGGGCCGCCCCGGGGCCGCTGTCGGGATAGGGGGAGCTGATCCACAGCACCATGACGAGCACCGCGAAGGCCCCGAGGCCGAGGCCGGCGGCGAGCACGCCGCCGAGCAGACAGGGGGCGGCGGCGGGGATGGTGCGACGGCGGTCCGGGGACCGCGGGACCGGGGACAACGAGGAGTCGCGTGGGGTCGCGTGGGTCACCCGGTCATGGTCGCAACGACACGCGCTCCGAGCGCGTAACGGGCAATCGGTCGTTGTGTCGCCCAATATACGTTTATGTACTTTTCTGCCCAGCGCTGCGCAGCGGAAGGTCTGACATGACACAGCGCCTCGATCGTCTCGATACGGCCGCCGCTTTCCAGGGGTCGCTGCCCTCCCCGAAGGAACGGCGACGGCTGCGCGAGGCGGCATCCCTGACGCACGAGGACATCGCGACCGCGGTGGGCGTGACCCCCTCGACCGTCCGGTCCTGGGAAACCGGCCGCTCATCCCCCAAGGGCCGCCGCCGCGAGGCCTACACCAAGCTGCTCACCGAATCACGATCCGAGCAGCCCTCCGCCCCGCAGCCCACCGACCCCGCGCCGCAGGACCACACCCCGGCTGAACACCCCCGCCGGGTGGCCGCAGCGGATGGCCCCCGCCGGCCGAAGGCAACCGCCCACGTCACGGCGGCGAAGACGACGGCGCCCGTCGGGAAGAGCGGACCGGACCGGACCGTACAGCCACCGGGTGACACGCCCGCGCCGCACGCCACCGGGACCCGACCACTGGTGACCGCCCAAAGCACCTCGGGACCCGACAGCCGCCCGTTGGCGATGGCCGGCGTACGGGGAGCGGGTGCCTCCGCGATCGGGGCGAGCAGTGCCCGGCCGCCCGCACACGACGCGGCGGGCGCACCCACGGCTACCGGTGCCACGCCCGGGCCCAGAGCAGGACGCTCCCCCGAGGCTCCACCCGCCGAGGCGCGCCCCCGCAACGCCCCGGACGCGGCCGGGGACGAAGCCCTGCGCCCGGCCGAGGTCTTCGACTCCCTGCACACGCACATCTCCGGCCCCCTGGTCCGCCAGGCCTATCTGCTCACCGGGCGCGGCAGCCTCGCCGAAGAGGCCGTCGAGCGCGCCTTCACCCAGGCCTGGCAGCGCTGGCCCGAGGTCGCCACCGACCGCGACCCCATCGGTTGGATCCGAGCCGCCGTACACGAGTACGCGCTCTCCCCGTGGCACCGGCTGCGCCGCTCCCAGCGACACCCCGACTCCCCGCCGGCCGCCGCCGAGGACCGGGAACTCCTCGACGCCCTCCTGGAACTGCCCCCGACCCACCGCCGGAGCCTGCTCCTCTACGACGGAGTCGGCCTCGACCTACCGGAGACCGCCGCCGAGACCGAGGCCACCACCGCAGCCACCGCACAACGACTGCTCCACGCACACGCGGCCCTCGCCGAAAGGCTGCCGGAACTCGCAGACCTGACGTCCGAACAGGAACGGTCCGCCCATCTGCGCACCCGCCTGGGCGCGCTCCAGCCCCCCGAACCGCTCGAACCCGTCGCACCGTGCGAGGTCCGCAAGGCCAGCGAGAGCCACGCCAGGCTGTGGACCCGAGCCGCCGTGGGCCTGACCGCCCTGATCGCCGCGGCGACCGCCTACACCCTCACCACCGCCCCGACCGAGTACCGGCCCGAGCCTGCGCCCGGGGCCGCGGTCTCGGGGGTGCCCCCGCACAGTGGCCCCCAGAAGCTGACCAGCAAGGACCTACAGCTACGCAAGAAGCTCGCCGAGCAGCCCGTCCCCGGGCCCGAGCGCCTCGTCCCCCGGGCCGAGTAGCGGAAGGCGGCGGAAACGGGGGGGGGGGGGGGGGGGGGGGGGGGGGGGGGGGGGGGGGGGGGGGGGGGGGGGGGGGGGGCGGGGGGGGGGGGGGGGGGGCGGGGGGGGGGGGGGGGGGGGAGACCCGCCCCCCCGCCCGCCCCCCCCCCCCCCCGCCCCCCGGCGCCGCCCCCCCCGCCCCCCCCCCCCCCCCCCCCCCCCCCCCCCCCCCCCACGCCCGTTGCAGAGCCGGGCTCAGAGGCGGACTCAGACGCTGGCGGAGTTGAGGATCTCGCGCGCCAGCTTCGCCGTCTCGGTCGGCGTCTTGCCGACCTTGACGCCGGCGGCCTCAAGGGCCTCCTTCTTCGCCTGCGCGGTACCGGAGGAGCCGGAGACGATGGCGCCGGCGTGGCCCATGGTCTTGCCCTCGGGCGCGGTGAAGCCCGCGACGTAACCGACGACCGGCTTGGTCACGTTGGCCTTGATGAAGTCTGCCGCGCGCTCCTCGGCGTCGCCACCGATCTCACCGATCATGACGATCAGGTCGGTGTCCGGGTCGGCCTCGAAGGCCGCCAGGGCGTCGATGTGCGTGGTGCCGATGACCGGGTCGCCGCCGATGCCCACGGCCGAGGAGAAGCCGATGTCCCGGAGCTCGTACATCATCTGGTAGGTCAGCGTGCCCGACTTGGACACCAGACCGATGCGGCCTGGCTTGGTGATGTCCCCCGGGATGATGCCGGCGTTGGACTGGCCCGGCGTGATCAGACCGGGGCAGTTCGGGCCGATGATCCGGGTCTTGTTGCCCTTGCTGCCGGCGTACGCCCAGAAGGCCGCGGAATCGTGCACCGCGATGCCCTCGGTGATGACGACGGCCAGCGGGATCTCGGCGTCGATGGCCTCGATGACGGCCGCCTTCGCGAAGGCGGGCGGGACGAAGAGGACGGAGACGTTCGCCCCGGTCTTCTCCATCGCCTCGGCCACGGTGCCGAACACCGGCACCTCGGTGCCGTCGAAGTCGACGGTGGTCCCGGCCTTGCGCGGGTTGACGCCGCCGACGATGTTGGTGCCGTCAGCCAGCATCAACTTGGTGTGCTTCATGCCCGTGGCACCGGTCATGCCCTGGACGATGACCTTGCTGTCCTTGTTGAGGAAGATAGCCATGGTGAGTCTGTGACCTCGTCCCTTTACTTCGCAGCCGCGAGCTCGGCGGCCTTGTCGGCCGCACCGTCCATGGTGTCCACGCGCTGCACCAGCGGGTGGTTGGCGTCCGACAGGATCTTGCGACCCAGCTCCGCGTTGTTGCCGTCGAGACGGACGACCAGCGGCTTGGTGACTTCCTCGCCCTTGGAGGCGAGCAGCGCCAGCGCCTGCACGATGCCGTTGGCGACCTCGTCACAGGCGGTGATGCCGCCGAAGACGTTCACGAAGACGGACTTGACGTCCGGGTCGCCGAGGATGATCTCAAGGCCGTTGGCCATGACCTCGGCGGAGGCACCGCCACCGATGTCGAGGAAGTTGGCGGGCTTGACTCCGCCGTGCGCCTCACCGGCGTACGCGACCACGTCGAGGGTGCTCATCACGAGACCCGCGCCGTTGCCGATGATGCCGACCTCGCCGTCGAGCTTGACGTAGTTGAGGTTCTTGGCCTTGGCCGCCGCCTCCAGCGGGTTCGCGGCAGCCTTGTCCACGAGCTCCTCGTGGCTCGGCTGACGGAACTCGGCGTTCTCGTCGAGGGAGACCTTGCCGTCGAGGGCGATGACATCGCCACCGGCGACCTTCGCGAGCGGGTTGACCTCGACGAGGAGCGCGTCCTCGGCGATGAAGGTCGCCCACAGGGTCACCAGGACCTCGGCGACCTTCTCGGCGACCTCGGCCGGGAACTTCGCCAGCGCGACGATCTCGCGGGCCTTCTCGATCGTGACGCCCTCGATGGCGTTGACCGGGACCTTGGCGAGGGCCTCGGGGGTCTTCTCCGCGACCTCCTCGATGTCCATGCCGCCCTGGACGGAAGCCATGGCCAGGAAGGTCCGGTTGGTGCGGTCCAGGAGGTAGGAGACGTAGTACTCCTCCAGGATCTCCGGAGCGGTCTCGGCGATCATCACCTTGTGGACCGTGTGGCCCTTGATGTCCATACCGAGGATCTGACCGGCCTTCTCGACCGCGTCCGCGGGGTCGGAGGCCAGCTTCACGCCGCCCGCCTTACCGCGGCCACCGACCTTGACCTGCGCCTTGACGACCGAACGGCCGCCCAGTCGCTCGGTCGCCTCGCGCGCCGCCTCAGGCGTGTCGATGACTTCACCGGCCAGCACCGGTACACCGTGCTTGGCGAAGAGGTCCCTCGCCTGGTACTCGAACAGGTCCACGCGCGTCCGTCCCTTGTCTTTAAAGATTCGCAGTGATCGCGGTTCGTAATCTGCGTGGGCGTGCCGCGAGGGCAACGTGACGGCGCTGTCACAGGGGATGCGCACACGGTGACCGTGGAGCGCGGCATGTCCGCCTGGCAGGTTATCCCCGCAGGACGTGCGTCCCTAAATCGCAGATCACACCAGAGCGGTGATACCTGTCACAGGGTGGTGACACGAAGCCGCCGACCACCCGCCCTCTTAGACCGTGACAACGCGCCTCCCCAGGGCAGGCCCCCGCCTTCCCCCAGCCGCCCACCCGCCTCAGACCGTCTCGGGAACCGGCAGCGGGCGGCGCTCCAGCGCAGCAGCCATCACCTCCGGGAAGAGGTCGGGGGTGCAGGCGAAGGCGGGCGCGCCCAGCGCGGCCAGCGCGGCGGCGTGCTCGCGGTCGTAGGCGGGGGCCCCTTCGTCGCTGAGCGCGAGCAGCGTCACGAACTGCACCCCGGACGCCTTCATCGCGGCCACCCGCTGGAGCATCTCCCGCCGGATCCCGCCTTCGTACAGATCACTGATCAGCACGACCACCGTCTCGGCCGGTCGGGTGATCCGAGACTGGCAGTAGGCCAGTGCGCGGTTGATGTCGGTGCCACCGCCGAGCTGCGTGCCGAAGAGCACGTCCACGGGATCATCGAGCTGCTCCGTCAGGTCGACCACCGCGGTGTCGAAGACCACCAGTCGGGTCTCGATGGCCCTCATCGAGGCGAGAACGGCGCCGAAGACGGAGGCGTAGACCACCGAGGCGGCCATCGACCCCGACTGGTCGATGCACAGGACCACTTCCTTGCGGACCGACCGGGCGGCCCGGCCGTAGCCGATCAGCCGCTCGGGCACCACGGCGCCGTGTTCGGGGAGGTAGTTGCCGAGGTTCGCCCTGATGGTGCGATCCCAGTCGATGTCCCGGTGACGGGGGCGGCTGACCCTGGCCGAACGGTCGAGCGCCCCACTGACCGTGGCCCGCGTCCGCGAAGCGAGTCGGCGCTCCAACTCGCCGACGACCTTGCCGACCACCGCCCGAGCGGTTTCCCTGGTCGTCTCCGGCATCGCCTTGTTCAGCGACAGCAGCGTCCCGACCAGATGCACGTCGGCCTCCACCGCCTCCAGCATCTCCGGCTCCAGCAACAGCGCCGACAGGCCCAGACGGTCGATGGCGTCCCGCTGCATCACCTGAACCACCGACGAGGGGAAATAGGAACGCACGTCCCCCAACCACCGCGCCACCGAAGGGGCGGAGCCGCCCAACCCCGCCGAGCGGCTTCCCTGCCGCCGGCCACCGGCCGCAGCACCGCCGTCGTAGAGCGCCGCCAAGACCCCGTCCATGGCAGCGTCCCGCCCGGTGAGCGGGTGCCCAGTGCCGTCCCCGCCTTCCGCTCCCAGCACCAGCCGCCACCTGCGCAACCTCTCCTCGTGCACCGCCGTGCTCCCCCCACTCGCCACCGTGCCGCTCACGTCCTCGCGCATTCCGCCTCCCTAACCGGTGCCCGGCCCTCCCCCAGGAGCAACTGCACCAGAGCCGTCACCGCGTCGGCGCGTACCGGGTCCATCTCCGGGGCGAAACCTGCCACCGCCGTGGTGTCCGCGTCCTTCGGACCTGCCTCGCGCCGCACCAGCTCGCCCAGGGAGCGGCGCACCCCCGGCCCGTACGCCGCGAAGGTCCGGCGCAACAGAGGCAGCACGTCCGTGAATGCCTCCGCCGGCACTCGGGAGAGCCAGTCGTCCATCAGTGCCAGCAGACGCTCGTCGTGCAGCAGCAGCGTGCCGCCGCCTTCGCCGCCACCGAGGAACCCCTCGATCCAGCCGGCCGCCTCCGCCGGCGACACCGCCGGCGACAGGGCCAGACCCATCAACGCCTCCGCCTTGGGGGCGCCGAGCCTGCCGTCGTCCAGCAACAGACGCACCGCCCGGCCACGCACCGTCCCCGGGACGCGTTCACGTCCGGTGAGCATCCGCAGGACAGCCGCCCAGCGCTCGCGCAGTTCCTCGTCCGCGAGGAGGGCCAGCGCGGTGTGGACCGAATCGATCTGGGCCCGCACCTCTGCGGCTGCGTCGGCGTCCAGGCCCGCGCAGGCCGACGGAAGGGCCACACATATCCGCCGCGCCAGACCGGCCGCGACCTCGGCCAGCGCCTTGGTGTCGGTCCCCCGCACGTCTCCGTAGCGCAACGAGCGGGCCAGTGCGGGAAGCGCGCCCGCGAGCTGGCCGACGTCCGCCGCCAGCGCGGCGCGGTCCTCAAGCGCCCGCATCACGCCGGGCAGCGCCCGGGGCAACCCCGCGAGAAGGCACAGCTCGGCCAGAGCCGTCAGCTCGCCCAAGCCGCCCGCGCTCTCGGCCTCCGCCGCCGCCTTCGCCCCGGCCGCCGCCTCCACGGTGGTCCCCCACACTCCGGCTTCGGCTACCCGAACCGAGAGCTCCGGCTGCCAGCACACCTGCCAGGTCTCGCGGAAGGTGCCGGTGCCGCTGCGCGGGACCGTGGGCACTCCCCAGCCGACACCGAGCAGCCGGAGTCGGTGCAACAGGCGACTGCGCGCACCGTCCGTGTCCTTGCGCAAGTCCAGCTCCAGCTCTGCCTCCCGTGCGTCCGGCTTCAGCCGCAGGCTGCGCTGGTGCCGGGTCAGGTCCCGCTGGAGCGGTACCGCGGGGGCGCCTTCGGGGACCTCGCCGAGCACCTCGCCGACGATGAGCCGGTCCTCCACCAGCGCCAAGGGCACGTCCGACCCGTCGCACATCACCGCCCGCACGGCATCCATCGTCTCGGCCAGTCCAGGCAACGGCCGCCCCCGCACCACGGCCAGCGTCTCGGCGAGCCGCACGGCCTCGATCACATGCGCGCAGGAGACCGGAAGGTCCTCCTCGCGCAGCAGACCGGCGACCCGGGTCAGCCAGCGCTCGACCGGCCGGTCCCTTGCGGCGAACAGGTGCCCGTACCAGCCGGGCGAGGTGATTCCCGCACCGTAGCCGCCCGCCCGGGAGAGACGCCGGTGGGTCCACGGCACCCAGCTCATCTCGACCCTGACCTTCGGTAGCCCGCTGAGCAGGGCGCGATCGGCAGCGGCGGTGGTGCGTTCACGCAGCGCGGGTACGTGCCAGGCTCCGCACACCACCGCGTAGTGCGTACCGAACTCCCGCCGGGCGGCACGCATTCGCTGTCGCATGTGCGCCTCGCGGACCAGGTCCTGGCTCCCGCTGCCCGTCCCGAGGGTCTCGCGCAACAGCGCCATGGCCTCGCCGAGCACCTCGAAGACCCGCACCGGGTCCCCGCCCGCGCCCCGGTGCTCGACGACGTCCTCCCACCAGCGCTCGGCGTCCTCGTAGCCGGCCGCCTCGGCCAGCACCGCTACCGGGTCCAGTCGGGCCGCGTCGTGGTCGAGGGCCGGGCCCTGCGACGCCGACGGCTCCCCCTGCCCGCCCGCGGCGGTCGAGGGATCCTCCACGGATCGGGCCATCGCCAGGCTGTGGGCCGCCGGCAGGTCGATGAAGCGGACCGGCCGGTCCCGCTCCAGGGCCCACCGGATCGCCACCCACTCCGGGGAGAAGGCGGCCAGGGGCCAGAACGCCGCCCGGCCCGGATCGTCCTTGGCGTGCGCCAACAAGGCGACCGGTGGCCGCATGCCCTCCTCGGCGGCCAGTGGGAGCAGGGCGTCGCCCTCCGGCGGACCTTCGATGAGGACCGCGCTCGGCTGTACGGCCTCCAGCGCTGCCCGCACCGCACGGGCCGAACCGGGCCCGTGGTGGCGCACCCCCAGCAGCACGGGGCCGCTCATGCCGCGACCTCCCGACAGGCGCGGTAGAAGTCCTTCCAGCCCTCCCGCTCACGGACCACGGTCTCCAGGTACTCCTGCCAGATCACCCGGTCCGCCGCCGGATCACGGACGACCGCGCCGAGGATGCCGGCGGCGACGTCGCAAGGCCGTAGCACTCCGTCGCCGAAGTGGGCGGCGAGCGCGAGGCCACCTGTGACCACGGAGATCGCCTCCGCGGTGGACAGGGTGCCGCTGGGCGATTTGACCTTCGTGCGGCCGTCGCCGGTGATCCCGTCGCGCAACTCGCGGAAGACCGTGACGACCCGGCGGATCTCGTCGAGGCCTTCGGGTGCGGCCGGCAGGTCCAGGGATCGGCCGAGTTGCTCCACCCGGCGGGAGACGATGTCGACCTCGGCGTCCGCGGTGGCCGGGAGCGGGAGGACAACGGTGTTGAAGCGCCGGCGCAGCGCGCTGGAGAGGTCGTTGACCCCGCGGTCCCGGTCGTTGGCGGTGGCGATCAGGTTGAACCCGCGTATCGCCTGTACCTCCGCTCCGAGTTCGGGGATCGGCAGGGTCTTCTCGGAGAGGACCGTGATCAGGGTGTCCTGCACGTCGGCGGGGATCCGGGTCAGCTCCTCCACCCGGGCCGTCATGCCCTCGGCCATCGCCCGCATGACCGGGCTGGGCACCAGCGCCGCGCGGCTGGGGCCCTTGGCCAACAACTCGGCGTAGTTCCAGCCGTAGCGGATGGCCTCCTCGGGTGTGCCGGCAGTGCCTTGAACCAGCAAAGTGGAATCTCCACTGACCGCCGCCGCGAGATGCTCCGACACCCAGGTCTTGGCCGTCCCCGGGACCCCCAGGAGCAGCAGTGCGCGGTCCGTGGCGAGCGTGGTCACCGCGACTTCGACGATCCGGCGCGGGCCCACGTACTTCGGTGAGATCACGGTGCCGTCGGGCAGCGTGCCGCCCAACAGGTAGGTCGCGACCGCCCACGGTGACAGCCGCCAACGGGCCGGCCGGGGACGGTCGTCGGCTTCCGCGAGCGCCGCCAGTTCCCCCGCGAACGCGTCCTCCGCGTGCGGCCGGAGCGCGGTGCCGGCAGTGAGTCCCGCATGGTTTTCGGGCGTGGACATGGATCCCCCTCCAGAGCTTGCTCCAAGTCGGTCCCTGAGCTGCTTCCCACGGTGCACCACGCCACTGACAATCGGGGCCGTCCTGCCGTTTTGGCAGGTCAGTGCGATTGTCAGAGGCTTCACCTAGCTTGGTCGACATGACTCAGCAGGGGGTGCGCTGGACGTCGGAACAGGTGCTGGCAACGGCTCCTGACGATGCCTCACGCAAGGCGGGGAAGAAGCTCGGCATGACCGGGCCGTGGTCGATGACGGGCTGCGCGGAGGGCGGCCTGGTGTGGGGGGTGTGCAAGGGCAGCGGCAGCAAGCCGTACCAGACAGCGGTGGATCTGACGGGTCCCGCGTACCGCTGTTCCTGCCCGAGCCGGAAGTTCCCGTGTAAGCACGCGCTCGGACTGCTGGTGCTCTGGGCCGAGGACGAGAAGGCCGTGCCGGAGGCTGCTGCGCCCGAATGGGCCGCACAGTGGGCCCGAGCCCGTGAGGAACAGGTCCAGCGGCTCCGGAAGGATCCCGCGAAGAGCGTCGAGCCGGCCGATCCGGAATCCGCTGCCCGACGCGCTCGGCGACGGGCCGAGCGGATCGGTGCGGGAGTGTCGGAGCTGGAGCAGCGGCTCGCGGACCTGTTGCGCGGCGGGTTGGCCGTCGCGGACCAGGCCGGCTACGGGCCCTGGGAGGAGACCGCGGCTCGGATGGTGGACGCGCAGGCGCCCGGCCTTGCCTCCAGGGCCAGGGAGTTGGGGGCGACGGCCGGCTCGGGGCCTGGCTGGCCGGGCCGCATGTTGGAGGAGAGCGCGCTCCTGCACCTGCTGAACCGGGCCTGGCAGCAGGTGGACCAGCTGCCAGACCCACTGGCCGCCACGGTGCGTGCCAGGGTGGGGTTGCCCTCCGAGCCACGGGGCGACGCCGTCCGGGATCGCTGGTTGGTACTGGGCCAGTACGACGCGAACGACGGGCGTCTGACCACCCGCCGTGCCTGGCTGCGCGGGCTGGCATCCGGGCGGGACGCGCTGGTCTTGGACTTCGCCCCGATCGGCCGACCCCTACGACTGGCGCTTGGTGTCGGCCTGGCGCTGGACGCGCAGGTGACCTTCCACGCCGCGGCACTGCCGCTGAGGGTGAGCATCGCCCCGGCCACGGCCGGCTCCGCCCTCACAGCTGCACAGCGGCCCTGCGCTCCCCCCACGGGGGTGGCCGTCGAACAGGCGCTGACCCGGTACGCGGAGGCGTTGCAGGCGGATCCGTGGCAGGAGTCCTACCCGGTGACGCTCAGCCGAGTGGTCCCGATACCGGGTGCGGGGGGCTGGCAACTGGCGGACGCCGCGGGGGACGCGGCGCTTCCGGTCGCGCCGGGTGGGATCGCCCGAGCCGGCCTGTGGCAGTTGGCCGCGTTGTCGGGGGGCGCCGCGCTCACGGTGTTCGGCGAGTGCGGGTACCGGGGGTTCACTCCGCTGACCGCCTGGGCCGAAGGGTCGGCGCGGGCCGTGCCGCTCCCTCGGTCGTAGAGCGCGGCGGAAGCCGGTCCCGTGGAGGGGGCGGGACCGGCTCAGCGGTATACGGGGTGCGGAGCCCCGGCACACCAGGAAGAGGGGAGAGAGTCGGAGATGACGGCCATGACGAGTTGGGGCGGGCTGACTTGGGGCGACTTGGTCACTACGGCGTTGCTGGGCACCGATCGGCGACCGGCGGCACCCGGCACGGCCGAACCGGCACTGAAGCTGCTGGACACGGCGGCCCTGCAGACCGTACGGCGTCGCGCCGGGCTCCGTGCTGCTTCGGTGGCGGAGCTGCCGAAGCCGGCCCCCCTGGACGGGAGACCAGAGCTCCCCGAGCCGGCGCGACGCCGACTGGCACAGCTGTTGGCGGACCGGGCGGCGACCGGCGGCAGTGGCCGGCGGGGAGCTGCCCCCGACCTGACCGAGCTGCTCCCCCAGTGGTTGAGCACGGCGAACGAGCACGGATACCGGGCCCCGGCCGAGTTGTTGCCCGCTCTCCTGGACACGGCACGGGCACGATCCGATCTCCGGCCGCAGGCGCTGGCGCTGGCGGGCGCCAAAGGACTGTGGCTGGCCGAGCTGAACCCGGAGTGGAGATTCGCCCTGCGCACGAGCGCCGTCTGCCCGGCCCGGCCCGATCCCGGTGACCGGGCCGCGGTGGAATGGTTGTGGGAGGAGGGCTTGTTCGCCGAGCGGGTGTCCTTGCTGGCCTCGGTCCGCCAGCAGGATCCGGCGGCGGGCCGGAAGCTGCTGGCGGGGAGTTGGCGGACCGAGCGGGCCGAGGACCGGCTGATGTTCCTGGATGCGTTGCGGTCCGGGTTGTCAGAAGCGGACGAGGACTTCCTGGAGCAGGCCCTGTCCGACCGGAGCCGCAATGTGCGTTCCACCGCAGCCGAGCTCCTCGCCACCCTGCCGGGATCGGCGCTGGCGAAGCGGATGGCTGACCGCGCGAGATCCTATGTCGGTCCGGACCGGACCGAGGGGGGCGGTGCGCACCGGATCGCGGTGGAGGCTCCTTCGGAGTGCGATGCCGAGATGCAGCGGGACGGGGTCGTCCTGAAGCCTCCGGCGGGGCGGGGTGAACGGTCCTGGTGGCTCGTGCAGTTGGTGGAGGCGGCACCGTTGGACTGCTGGCGCGAGCGGTTCGCCGGCCTGTCTGCTGCGCAGATCGTGCGCCTGCCGGTCGCGGAGGGTTGGGCGGAGGAACTACACGCCGCCTGGTGCCGGGCCGCGGTGCGCCAGCGGGACCCGCAGTGGGCACGGGCCCTGCTCGGTGAAGCCGCCGCGCCTGCGGCGGCTTCACCGGCCACGGCCTCGCTGGCCGAGCGGGCGAAACTCCTGGCGACTCTTCCGGAGGCTGATCGGTCGTCCTGGGTGGCGCACTTCGTGGCCGCGCATGGACTGTCGGAGGCATTTCAGCTGTTGGCGGTGTGCGCGGCGCCATGGGCCGCTCCGCTGGGGCGGGCCGTGGTGGACGCACTCGACCTGGCGCGAGACGCGGGCGGCTACCCGTGGAGCTTCAGCGGAGCGATGGGGCTCGCCGAGCGCTGCCTCGATCCCGCCGAGGCGGGGGCCCTGGAAGGTCTGGTCGCGCCCTCGGTGGAGGCTGAGGAGTCACCCGGGGGTGACTACTGGGGGGAGGCGTTCCAGAGGCTGGTCTCCACCTTGCGCCTGCGTGCCGACATGCAGGCGGAACTGACACCCTGATCGCCGTCCCTGGTTCTCACGAGCCCCGTGCTGCGCGGGCGGCCCGTCGACCGGTGCGGTTGCACTTTGGCCTGCGCGCGCAGGTGCTGCCCATGCGCCCGGTCGACGGCGTAGGAGCCGGCAAAGGGTTTTCCGTGGTGGGGCCGCCGCCCCTTGGCCGGTGGTGGCGCGGACGTGCCGAATGACCGCGCCCCCACCGGCCCGAAGGCCCTGGTGAAGGTGAGCGCGGGGCTCAGGCCTCGGCGGGGTGGCGGATGTGCGCGTGGACCCAGTCCACGATGGACTGGGTGGTGGCTCCGGGGGTGAAGATCTCCGCCACGCCCTTCTCCTTGAGGGGAGCGATGTCGTCCTCGGGAATGATCCCGCCGCCGAAGACCTTGATGTCCGCGGCGTCCCGCTCCTTGAGTAGCTCGATGACCTTCGCGAAGAGGGTGTTGTGGGCGCCGGACAGGATCGACAGGCCGATTGCGTCCGCGTCCTCCTGGATCGCGGTGTCCACGATCTGTTCGGGCGTCTGGTGCAGCCCGGTGTAGATGACCTCCATACCGGCGTCCCGCAGTGCCCGCGCGATCACCTTGGCCCCGCGATCATGGCCGTCGAGACCCGGCTTGGCCACCACCACGCGGATCGGTCCCGTCACACCCATCACAGCCTCCATGTCCCGGCCTGTCCCGGCGCCAGTGCCAGGGAAGTGAACGAACGTTATCTACAGCATCCCGCAAGGTGCCGTTTCGCGGAGGGCACCGAGGGGGAAATCACACGTGGGACTTCGTCCCTTTGCGCCGCGCTCGTGTCAGGCGGCCCAGTAGCCACAGGATCGGGACGGTCGCAAAGGGAGCCGCGACGACGAAAGCGCCGTACCGCCGCGCCGACAGCCGCACGGCGCGGGGGTACGGCATACCGGCGTAACTCCCCGCTGCTGTGGGCCGTCCCCCGAAGCACCTTCGGGAGGTCGGCCATGGGGTTCCCCTTACCGCTGCCCAATGTTCTGCGCCAGGCGCTCGGGTCCGCCGATCGCCTGCGGGCGACCACCTTGGACCTGGCCCTCCTCGCCGGCCATATCGTCATGTACCCCACGGGGATCGGGCCGAGACCGAAGACGCTCCCCGCACCCGGTGCCGGGCATCCTCCCGTGCTCCTCCTGCACGGCCTGATCGACAACCGCACGGTGTTCCGCCCGCTCGCCCGCGCCCTGTCCGCGCGCGGTGACCGACATGTAGAGGCGATCAACTACTGCCCGCTGACCAGCGACATACGCACGGCCGCCGGTCAACTCGCACTGCACGTCGAGGATCTCTGTCTACGGACGGGGCATTCTGAGGTGGACGTGGTCGGGCACAGCCTCGGCGGCCTGATCGCCCGCTACTACGTCCAGTGCCTCGGCGGGGACCATCGAGTACGCACCGCGGTCACGCTCGGCACGCCCCACCGGGGCACTCGCGTGGTGCCGTTGATGAACGCCCACCCTCTGGTTCGCCAGATGCGCCCCACTTCGGAGATCATCCAACGGCTCGCCGAGGCCGCGCCTGACTGCCGCACCCGGTTCGTCAGCTTCTGGAGCAACCTGGATCCGGTGATCGAACCGGTTGAATCAGCCAGCCTGGATCATCCGGACCTGCTCGCCGAGAACGTGCCGGTGACCGGAATCGGACATCTTGCGCTTCCGGCGCACCCGGCGACGATCGCGCGGATCCACGAGGTTCTGGAGGCCGCCCGGCCGCGTGAGGTCTCGGCGCGCTCCACCTCGGTCGCCTGACGCCTCCTCGCGCCCCTCCTCGCGCATCCGGCACCGCATCCCTCCGCTTCGGGCGCGACGAGCGCCCTCAGATCGGGCCGATCAGCAGAACCCCGCCGAGCCTGCGCGGAGTTCGAAGGCACCCAGTCACCCCAAGTAACCCCAAGGGGACATGGCGCGCCATTTCGGTTGGCAGTTTCACCACCTAAAATCAAACGCAATTCGAACAAAAGACCAAAGCTCCGCATTCGCTCCACCGAAAGACGGCCGAATGCCCAGTTCTGGCAGCCCGAAAACCGGTTGAAGATTGTCGTCGCGTCATACCGCCGGGTACAGTCACGCCCACTGCTCTCCTCCGGGGACCCCATCGCCCCGGCCACCCAGGCCCCCACTGCCGAGGCGAAAGAGAAGTTGGTGAACGACCGCCCCTCGTCGGGCCAGTACCCCCATACCGGGTACGAAGGCCTCGCCACCGCCACTTTCGCGAGCGACCCACTCTTCGGTTCCCTCGACGGACAGCAATACAGCAGCCAGTACCAAAGCCAGCACGAGGGCTACTACGGCAGCTCCTACGAGTCGGGCCAGGCCGCCCCAAGCATGTACGCGGGACACGAGGACTTCACGGGGCAGCAGACCGCAGCACCGTTCAACACCGCTCACTTCGACTCCGGCCAGTTCGCCACGGCGCCTCATGACAGCGGCCAGTACGACGCCAGCACTTGGAACGCCGCACCGGCCGACCCCTTTCCGTACGACCCTTACGCTCCCCACGCCTCCCACCCGGAGCCGGGATCGACGGGCTCGTACGACGCGACCGCCTGGGCTTGCGAGACCCACTCCGAGCAGTACCTGGCCTCGATTCCGGCTCAACTGACCCCCGAGCACTCCTCCGCCCAGTGGGACGCCAGCGCCTGGAACGAGGCGGCCTCCGCACCCGCCGACTTCGGCTACGACCCCTCCGGCCACTGGGCGATGCCGGTCTGCGAAACCGGCACATACGACGCCACTGCCTGGAACCCCTCGCCCGAGGAACCCGCGTCGGAACACACCTTCGCCGAAGAGCCGGAGCAGCTCGCACAGCAGAGCCCGCAGGTCCTCCCCGACCACGGCACGGCCGATTTCGCCCCCGGTGAGATCGAACTGGGCGAGCCCTTCGAGGACCCGGAACCGGCCGCCGTCCCGCTCCCTGCCGAGGCCCCGGCGGCCGAGACCGCACCACGCCCTTCCCGCCGCGCCCCCGCCAAGAGCGGTAAGGGTGGCAAAGCTGGCAAAAGTACGAAGAACGCCAAGAACGTCCGGGAACTCAAGGGCGTCAGCAAGGAACAGAACGCTCGGCGACGGACCCCGGCCAGGCGCTCCGCCGTACTCACCGTGGCCGTGCCTTCCGCCTGCGTGATGGGAGTCGCCGGCATCGCGGCAGCCTCCGTCGGCGGGCTGACTGACATCGGTGACGACCAGCAGCCCTCGACCACTCCCATGGCGATGTCCGCGCCGGACCCGGCTTCGGTGAAGCCGGTCGCGGCCAACAGCAAGTTGGACACCCAACTCGCAGCGCTCAGGGCCGACGCGGGCGACTTCGCCGACCGGGCTAGCCGCACCCAGGAGCGGATCGACCTGCGCATCCGCCAGGAAGCGGAGCGGAAGAAACGCGCCGAGGAAGCCGCCCGACTGGAGGCGCTGCGCCCGAAGTTCGCCCTCCCGGTCGCCATGCACGGGCTCAGCGCCCGATACGGCCAGTCCGGCGTCAACTGGATGTCCCTGCACACCGGCATCGACTTCCCGGTCTCGTACGGCACACCGGTGATGGCCGCCACCGACGGCACCGTGCGCACGCAGTGGAACAGCGCCTACGGCAACATGGCCATCGTCACCGCGCCCGACGGCACCGAGACCTGGTACTGCCACCTCAGCAGCACCAAGTTCCGCTCCGGCCAGGTGAAGGCCGGCGAGGTCATCGCCTACTCGGGCAACTCGGGCAACTCCACCGGGCCGCACCTGCACTTCGAGGTCCGTCCCGGGGCCGGCGCCGCCATCGACCCGCTGCCGTGGCTGCGCAGCCACGGCCTGGACCCCACCTGACCGCTCCCCCTCTCCGGCCCAGGGGCTCGCGTCGCCCCGTGAGGCCCGTCGGGGGCCCAACGCCTGCGGTCCGTGGCGTTCGTCCCGAGCGCGGTCCGGGCGCCCTTCACAGGAACACCCGGACCTTTGAGTTGGGCCAAAGCCGCTCCCGCGACACCCGGCGGGACAGCCCCTAGAGCTTCTGAACCGGCGCGTAACGCAGCAACAGGCGCTTGGGCTTGGCATCGCCGAAGTCGATGGTCGCCTGCGCGTCCGAGCCCGCACCGGTCACCTCGGTGACGGTGCCGAGACCGAACTGGTCGTGGGTGACCCGGTCCCCGACCGCCAGGGCGACCACCGGTTTGTCCGCGGTGCGGCGGGTGGCGAAACCAGAGGGTCCCGAGCGGGAGCGGGAGTGGCTCGCGCCGGAGCTGCTGAGGAAGGAAGTCGGCGAGGTGCCCCAGGAAGCCCCCGAGGCCGTTCCGGCGCCGGTGCGCGAACCGGTAGACAGCGGACCGGCGGGCTTCTGCGCCCCGGTCCGCTTCCAGTGGAGGTACTGCTCCGGGATCTCCTCCAGGAACCGCGAGGGCGGGTTGTACGAGGGGGTGCCCCAGGCGCTGCGCATGGCCGAGCGGGTGAGGTAGAGCCGCTCGCGAGCCCGGGTGATCCCCACGTAGGCCAGGCGCCGCTCTTCCTCCAGCTCCTTGGTCTGCCCCAGGGACCGTGCGTGCGGGAAGACCCCGTCCTCCATGCCGGTGAGGAAGACGACCGGGAACTCCAGGCCCTTCGCGGTGTGCAGGGTCATCAGTGTGATGACCCCCGACCCGTCCTCGTCCTCGTCGGGGATCTGGTCGGAGTCGGCGACGAGGGCGACCTGTTCCAGGAACTCGGCAAGGGTTCCAGGCGTCTCCTCGCCGCGCGCCTGCTCGAACTCCAGGGCCACCGCGGCGAGTTCCTGGAGGTTCTCGATGCGGGTCTCGTCCTGCGGGTCGGTCGAGGCCTGGAGCTCCGCCAGGTATCCGGTCCGTTCCAGCACCGCTTCCAGGACCACCGCGGGTCCGGCGCCGGAGTCGACGATGGTCCGCAGTTCCTCCATCAGGACGTTGAAGCGCTTGACGGCGTTGGTCGACCGGGCAGCCATGCCGTATGCCTCGTCCACCCGGCGCAGGGCCTGCGGGAAGGTGATCCGCTCACGCAGGGAAAGCGCGTCGATCATGGCTTCGGCGCGCTCTCCGATGCCTCGTTTGGGGACGTTCAGGATCCGGCGCAGCGGAACAGTGTCCTCCGGGTTCGCCAGGACGCGCAGGTAGGCGAGTACGTCTCGGACTTCCTTGCGCTCGTAGAACCGCACCCCGCCGACGACCTTGTAAGGCAGTCCGACGCGGATGAAGATCTCCTCGAAGACACGGGACTGGGCGTTGGTCCGGTAGAACACGGCGACATCGCCGGCCTTGGCCTCGCCCGCGTCGGTCAGCCGGTCGATCTCGTCGGCGACGAACTGGGCTTCGTCGTGCTCGGTGTCCGCCACGTAGCCCGTGATGCCCGCGCCGGAACCGGCGTCCGTCCACAGGTTCTTGGGGCGGCGGTTCTCGTTCCGCTCGATGACGGCGTTGGCCGCGCTGAGGATGGTCTGGGTGGAACGGTAGTTCTGCTCCAGCAGGATGGTCTTGGCGTCCGGGTAGTCCTCCTCGAACTGGAGGATGTTGCGGATGGTCGCGCCGCGGAAGGCGTAGATGGACTGGTCGGCGTCGCCCACCACGCAGAGCTCGGCCGGCGGCAGGTCCGGATAGCCGGTCCCCACCAGCTCGCGCACGAGGGTGTACTGCGCGTGGTTGGTGTCCTGGTACTCGTCGACGAGTACGTGCCGGAACCGGCGCCGGTAGTGCTCGGCGACGTCCGGGAACGCCTGGAGCAGGTGGACCGTGGTCATGATGATGTCGTCGAAGTCGAGGGCGTTCGCCTCCCGCAGCCTCGACTGGTACATGGCGTAGGCCTGCGCGAGGGTCTTCTCGAACCCGTCGGCCGCCTGCGCGGCGAAGGCTTCCTCGTCTATCAGCTCGTTCTTCAGGTTCGAGATCTTGGCGCTGAAGGACTTGGGCGGGAAACGCTTGGGGTCCAGGTCGAGGTCGCGGCAGACGAGGGCCATCAGTCGCTTGGAGTCGGCCGCGTCGTAGATGGAGAAGGACGAGGTGAAGCCGAGGAGCTTGGACTCCCGCCGCAGGATGCGCACGCAGGCGCTGTGGAAGGTGGAGACCCACATCGCCTGGGCGCGCGGCCCGACCAGGGACTCCACGCGCTCCTTCATCTCTCCGGCGGCCTTGTTGGTGAAGGTGATCGCCAGGATCTGCCCCGGATGGACCCGCCGAGCGGCCAGCAGGTGGCCGATCCGGTGGGTCAGGACCCGGGTCTTGCCCGACCCGGCGCCGGCGACGATGAGCAGCGGGGCGTCCGCGTGCACGACCGCGGCGCGCTGCTGCTCGTTGAGGCCGTCGAGCAGTGCTGCGGGGTCGATGACGGGGCGCGCCGCACCGTCACGGTAGTGGCTGTCCCGGGCGCCTGCGGGCGCGTCGAAGCGCCCTCCGAAGAGGTCGTCGGCGCCCTCCTCGGGCCCGTGCTCCTCCGGGGGCGGCGGGTGCTCCTCGTCGGTGGGCTTGAGGTCCGCCAGAAAGCTGTCGTCAAAGAGGCTGCTCATCGCTCTACGAGTCTAGAGGGCGGCGCTGACACCGCGGACGGATACGCGTGGAAGGACGACGGGCCCGGCGCCTTGGGGGCGGAGCCCTGCGTGTGCCCGCCGTGTTCCACGGCCCGGCGGGTGCGGGCACGCTCAGGTCCACAGCACGGCGATGAAGACGTTGGCCGTGGTCAGAGCGCCGACAGCGGCAAAGAGGCCCTTGTCCACCCGCTCCTCGTCGCGTTTGACGTAGACGAGGGCGAGGATCACGAAGAGGACCGCCAGCTTCACGGCGATCTTGACGTTGTTCACGGCCTGGTCGTCCGCCTGGTTGAGACCGACCAGGACCACGCCGGTGACGAGCATGGTCAGCGCGCCGTGCAGCATCGCCGGAACGAAGCGGGCGGTCCCGGCACCCATGGCCTTCATCTGGGTGAGGAATCCACCCAGCAAGGAGGCGATGCCGATGATGTGCAGGCCGACGAAGACATTGATGAGTACGTCCATGAGCCGGAGCCTAAGCGCTGACCGGTTCGGCCCCGGCAGCGGGCGGTGAGCTTCGGCCGGAGGGGGTGCGAGGGTGCTCACGGGCCGCGCGGGGGCTGCTGGGACCGGTCCTGGTGGTCGGTACACGTGCGCTGCGCCGGTACCGCGCGCTGATCAGCCATGGGTGACGGGCGCCGTGGAAGTGAGGGCCTGGAGACACCCCCCACGGAACTCGTTCAAGAAAGATCAATAACGGCAATTGCCGTGCGTCGCCCAGCCTCAAACAGTCTCAAACAGCTGCGTCCCCATAACTTCCTCGCAACTCGTCATCTGACCGTTACCTCCAGGTTTAGCGTCCTTCCCCAAGAACCGGGACCGCCCGCAAGGGCCGGAGACGGAAAGGACGTGAGGCCCTCGTGGCTGCACACCGAAAGCCCAGGCAGCGCCCGCTCCTCGGCAGCGGATCCACTCGGACCGCCGCCACCCTCGCCCTGGCGGGCGCTGCAACGGCCACCGCGTACCAGGGAACCTCGCAGGCCGAGCCCCGACCCACCACGGCGCAGGTCAAAGCCCAGGTGGACCGGCTCTACCAGGAAGCCGAGGCCGCAGCGGAGAAGTACAACGGGGCGAAGGAGCAAGCCGAACAGGCCCAGCGCTCGCTGGAGGAGCTGAGGGAGGAAGCCGCCCGCCGTGCCGAGCGCCTCGGAGCCGCCAGAGCCACGCTCGGTTCGATGGCCACCTCCCAGTACCGAAGCGGCGGAGTCGACCCGGCGGTACAGCTGGCGCTCTCCTCCGACCCGGACCAGTACCTCGAACGCGCCGCGCTGCTGAAGCGGGCCGGGCACCGGCAGGCGAACTCGCTCGCCACCGTCCGACGCGGCCTGGACCAGGTCGAGCGGCTGCGGAAGAAGGCGGACGCCAAGAGCCGCGAGCTCAGTGCCCGCCGGGCCGAACTCGCCGAACACAAGGCAGCCGCCGAGCGGAAACTGGCCGAAGCCAAACGGGTGCTGGCCCGACTCACCGCCGAAGAACGCGCCCGTTACGAAGCCAGCAACTCGACCGCCATGACGCAGGGCCCGGCGCGGACCGGCGGCTCCACCGCACAGGCCCCCGCCCCGGCGACCGGTTCACGGGCCGCCCGCGCGGTGTCCTTCGCCTACGGAGCGCTCGGCAAGCCGTACGTCTGGGGCGCGACCGGGCCCAGCTCCTACGACTGCTCGGGACTGACCCAGGCGGCCTGGCGGGCCGCCGGGGTCTCCCTGCCACGGACCACGTACACCCAGATCAACGCTGGTCGACGGATCTCCCGGTCCCAACTGGCGCCGGGAGACCTGATCTTCTTCTACCCCGGGGTGACCCACGTCGGGCTGTACATCGGCGGGGGGAAGATGATCCACGCGCCGCGGCCCGGCTCCACGGTCCGGATCGCTCCCATCGACCAGATGCCCTGGGCCGGGGCGACCCGCCCGTTCTGAGGGCGCGCCGTCCGCCCGCCGGAGCAACAGCGCCAGCCGACCGGCCCCGTCTCAGACCAGGCGGCGTGCCGTCGCCCAGCGGGTCAGTTCGTGCCGGTTGGAGAGCTGGAGCTTGCGTAGCACCGCCGACACATGGGACTCGACGGTCTTGACGGAGATGAACAACTGCTTCGCGATCTCCTTGTAGGCGTATCCGCGGGCGATCAGGCGCAGCACCTCCCGCTCCCGCTGGGTGAGCCTGTCCATGTCCTCGTCCACCGGCGGTGCGTCCGTCGAGGCGAAGGCGTCCAGCACGAAGCCGGCGAGCCGGGGCGAGAACACCGCGTCGCCCTCCTGTACCCGGAACACCGAGTCGATGAGGTCCTTGCCGGTGATGGTCTTGGTGACGTATCCGCGGGCGCCTCCGCGGATCACGCCGATGACGTCCTCGGCCGCGTCCGAGACCGACAGGGCGAGGAAGCGCACCGGGTTCTCGGGGGCGGCCATCAGCGGAGCGCAGCGCCGCAGCACCTCCACACCACCGCCGCCGGGCAGGTGCACGTCGAGGAGGACCACCTCCGGGCGGGTGGCGGTGATCACGGTGACGGCCTGGTCCACGTCGGCGGCCTCCCCGACCACCTCCACCCCGGTGTGTTCGGTGTCGCCGATCTCGGCCTGCACCCCGGTACGGAACATCCGGTGGTCGTCCACCAGCACCACCCGCACCCGCCGGTTCTCGGTCGTCGCGCTCTCTTCGGTCATTGGGTGCCCGCCCTCTCCATCTCCAGCTCCACTTCCGTGCCCCCGTCGGGCGCGGACCGCAGGCGCGCGGTCCCACCGTTGCGCTGCATCCGTCCGATGATCGACTCCCGCACGCCCATCCGGTCGCCGGGGATCGCGTCGAGGTCGAAGCCGGGGCCCCGGTCCCGCACGGAGACGAAGACCGTGTTCCCCTCCACCTCGGCGTAGACCTGAACCGCGCCGCCCCCGCCACCGTACTTGGCGGCGTTGACCATCGCCTCGCGCGCGGCCTGCATCTGTGCTGCCAGTTTCTCGTCGAGCGGGCAGTCTCCGACGACCACCACCTCGATCTGGGCGCCGTGCAGGTCCTCGACCTCGCCGGCGATCGATCGGACCGCGTCGGCGAGGGTGTCGGGTTCCTGGGCCTCGTCCTTGCCGTTGCCTTCGGGCCGGTACAGCCAGGCGCGCAGTTCCCGTTCCTGGGCCCGCGCCAGCCGGGCCACCTCGCGGGCGTCCTCGGCGTTGCGCTGGATCAGGGTCAGGGTGTGCAGCACGGAGTCGTGGACGTGCGCGGCGACCTCGGCGCGCTCCTGGGCGCGGATGCGCATCAAGCGCTCCTCGGAGAGGTCCTGGGTCATCCGGATCAGCCAGGGGCCGGCGAGCAGGGCGATGCCGGCCAGGACGGCGAGTGCGGCCGTCAGCACGTTCCCGAGCTGCGCCGCCGAACCTCGGACCACGATGAAGACGGCCAGCCCGATGCCCACCAGCGCCACCCCGGACAAGACCCGGGCCACGGGGATCAGCCGGTTGCGCCCTCGGGAGGCACTCCAGTGCGCCTTGCGGTCGTTGTCGGCCTGCCGCCAGACCAGGACGACGCCGGCGCCGATCAGCAGCAGCGGCCAGATGTAGCGTCCCGCCTCGCCGCCGAGCTGCACCTTGGAGACGAAGACCAAGGCGCTGATCAGCAGCACGACGAGGGCGACGGTCTGCCCGCGGTCGGGTTTGCGCAGCCGTCGTCGCCCGTCCGGGGTGACCTCGAAGGGAGACTTGGGCTTGCCCGTTCCGCCCACGCCCAGCGGAACCACGACCCAGAACACCGCGTACAGCAGCACGCCCAGCCCGTCGGCGAAGATGAACAGGCCGATGAAGACAATCCTGACCCATATGACGGGCAGGCCGAGGTGCCCGGCCAGTCCCCGTGCGACACCGCCGAGCATCCGGCCCTCGGCGCTGCGGTAGAGCCGGCGCTGCGCCGGTTCTTCGGATTCGGGCGCGAGCGGATACGCGGGGCGGGGTGAGGCGGCTGGCATGTGTTTGATGGTCACATGCCGCAGCGCGAGCGGACATCAGGGCGGTCCCCTACTTGCGGCCCTTCGATCCCCGAGGTCCACGTGTTCGATCTCAGGGTCGGGCCAGGGTGGGGCCGGATTCCTCCCGGTCGAATGGCCCGTCACCATGGAGCCATGACGCAGCCATCTGACGCGCCGGCGAGCCGGCCGGATCCGGCGGCCGGCGAGCCCGTGCCGGAGCAGCGGCCACCCTTGCGCCGCAGCCGGAGCAGCCATGTGCTGTCCGGCGTCTGCGGCGGTCTCGGCCGGTACTTCGACCTGGATCCGGTGATCTTCCGGATCGTCTTGGGCGTGCTCGCGGTCACCGGCGGCATGGGGCTGATCTTCTACGGCTTCGCCTGGCTGTTGATCCCGTTGGAGGGCGAGGAGGAGAACGAGGCGAAGCGGCTCCTGACGGGCCGGGTCGAGGGGGCCACGCTGGCAGCGATCCTGTTGGCCCTGGTGGGCTGCGGGTTGTTCCTCTCGATGCTCAGCAACGGCTCGGTGACCGTCTTCACCACCCTGGTCGTCCTCGGACTGTCCGGAGCCGCCTACTGGTCGCTGCAACGGCGACAGGCCGCTCCGGGCGGGGGCCAGGACCCGGCCCAGGCGCACGGTCTGCCCGAGGCGCCTCCGGAGACGAAGGCTCCGCCGGCGCCGGGCAGTCCGTCCTGGTGGCGGGACCCCCTGGAGAAGGGGGGGCCGGGCGGTTCGGGCTACCTGTGGGGCCCGGCTTCGGCGGCGGGCGCCGAAGCCGCGCGGACGGGCCCCGTCGAGGCCGGCGGGAACCCCTGGCGGCCCACGGAGGCGGAGGCGGCGGACCCGCCGGTGGTCGTGCGGCAGCCGTCCGGCGGGATGGGCGGTCGGGTCTTCCTGTTCGCCCTGCTGGCCGGAGGTCTGGGTACGTCCCTGACCTGGCGGTCCCAACCCCTGGGGGTGAGCCTGCAGACCGGACTGGCCCTGGCACTCGCCGTCATCGGTCTGGGCCTGGTCGTGGGTTCCCGGTGGGGTCGGGTGCGGCTGGGCACGGTCGTGCTGGGCCTGGTCACGGCACTGCTGATGGGGCTCGCCTCGGTGCTGCCGCGGGACATCGGCACCGATTGGGCGCGCACCGAGTGGCGGCCCTCTTCGGTGGCCGCGCTGCGTGACGGCTACGAGCTGGGCACCGGGGTCGCCACCTTGGACCTGAGCGAGGTGGACCTCGCACCGGGCCAGAGCGCGAAGGTGCGGGTCGAGGTGGGTGCGGGCCGCCTTCTGCTGGTGCTGCCGGTCGGGGCGACGGCGAAGGCGGACATCCACGTGGGCCTGGGTGAGGTGAAGCTGCCCGGTGAACGCCACAACGGGGTGCTCGTGCGCAATGACATCACCCAGTCGGCGACGCTGACCCCGCCCACCGGGTCGCCTCCCGGCGGCACCTTCGAGTTGACCCTGAGGACCGGTGTGGGACAGGTGGAGGTGCGTCGTGCGCAGTCATGATTTCCAGCCGGGCCGACTGGTCGCCGGGCTGTCCCTGATGGCGGCTGCGGTGTTGTTCTTCGGTGATGCGCGGGGCGCCTGGGAGACGCCCTGGTACGTGTTGGTGCCCGTGGTGTGCGGTGGCCTGGGGGTCGCCGCAGTGCTGGGGGTGAGCGTGTACGCGGTGCGCAGACACCGTGGGCAGTGGTGAGGGGCGCCGCCGTCCGGGGCGTCAACGGCCGTGGCGGCGTTCGCTGATCAGGGCGTCCAGTGACCAGTAGGGCGCGCCGGCCAGCACGAGGGGGACCCAGCAGAACATGTACGGGAGGTCGTTGCCGTAGTAGTACGGCTGGGCCTGCCAGCTGACGGTCAGCCACAGGCTGAGGCTGATGAGGGCTCCGCCGAGGGCCGCGATGCGGGCCAGGAGACCGAGCAGGGTCCCGATGCCCACGGCGATTTCACCGAGGGCCATGGCGTATCCGAAGCTCACCGGATCGTTGAGGGACAGGTCCACCAGGGCGGGGATCGCCGAGCTGTCGCGAACGCCCCGCATCATTTCGGCGATGGATCCGCTTCCGGTGGCCTGGAGGAAGGCGGGGTCGGTGAGTTTGTCGAGTCCGGCGTAGAGGAAGGTGACGCCGAGGAAAAGACGCAGGGGCAGCAGCGCGTAGGGGGAGACCTGGGCGCGCAGCCCGCCGGTCGGGCCGGTGTGCCGTCGGGCGGGTGCGGTGTCGGGAGCCTCGGCCCGGGATCGTGTCATGTTCACATGTTCAATCCACGAGTTCGACGGGGCAACGGTTCGACTCGACTCCCGCCGCCGTCACCACCTGCACCTCCACCCTCCCCGGCTCCACGTCGGCGGGCACCGGCACGGTCAACACCTGGTCGCCCGGATTGCTGAACCCGCCCGCCACCGGCACCAGTGGCACATGGACGTACACCGCCCCGATCCGGACCGTGAGCCGGGCCAGCATTTCCGGGGTCTGGGCGCCGGGTGGCACGAATCCGGTTCCCCGGATCTCGATGTCGTCGCCGATGCGCAGGGGCGCGTCGAGATCGCCCACCTCACGGGCCCGCACCACCGACAGCACCACCGGCCGACCACCCTCGGCGTACTTGGCGGCCAGGTAGACCAGCGCGGAGAGCCCGTGCAGCACGGTGAGGGTCCACGGCAGCTGCGGCAGTGCGTCGGGCCGGCCGGCCAGGCGCACCGCGGCCAGGAGTACGGCGACCGTGCTCACCAGGAGGTACTGCGCGTCCGCGAAGCTTCCGCGTCCGGCGTCGTCGGTGAGCAGGTCGGCGCCGCGCGGGCGGTCCGCCGGCAACTTCTGGAGCCGACCGGTGGCCACCCGTACGCCGACCACGCGCCGGACCAGCACCGCCGTCCCACAACTGCACCCGAGGACCAGCAGCAGGCCGGCGGCACCGGACAGTTCGAAGCCGGCCTGAAGTGTCGTGCGTTGCGGTCCGGGCGCGGTGAGGGCCAGCCGGACCGTGAGCAGCAGCACCGCGAAGGCGCTCACCACGCTCCAGGAGCAGGCCACCACCCGCGAGGTGGACAGCCGGTTGTCCTCCCCCACCATGGGGGCCAGCAGGCCGCCGCGTGCCCATTGGGCCCGTGAGGCCGCGGTCAGCAGGGCGGCCAGCACCAGTGCGGCCAGCAGCCCCGCGGTGCGGGCCGTGCTCCAACCCGCTGCGAGGGCGGTGCCCGCCTGGGCGGCTGCCAGTAGGCCCACGGCCACCCACAGCGCGATCACCGAGCGGCGGGCGAGCAGGTGCATCCAGGAGTGTCCCGCCTCCCGGCTGCGTTGGGCGACGGTACGGGCGGACTGGGCCAGCTCGTTGGACACCCAGGTGCGGGAGGCCCCGGCTGAGCGCGCCACGGCGGCCGGTAGGCCGTGGCCGGCGGCGAGCTCGTCACGGCGCTCCACGAACGCGGCGACGGCCCGGCGGTGGCCCTCACGTGCGCCGTGCGGGCAGTCCTCGCACGTGCAGCCGCCGCCATGGGTACTTCGATGCAGCTCCTGTACAGCCACCGGAGCGCCGCCTCTCATAACCGATCATGCTGATCAGCCGATCGTCCAAGATCTTCTGATCATGTCCAATTACTGTGTAGAGGCTGCGAATTGTGCCGCACGGAACGAGGCGCTCCGGGCGCACCCGACGTCAGAGAGGGTGGTTCGGTTGGCGCGAGGTTGACGCCGGGCAGGTTATCCGTACGGCCGTTCGCCTTGCGAGCGCTGGTCCCGGAGCTGCCACCGCAAACACGACGGTGCCCGCCCCCGTACACGACGGAGGCGGGCACCGGCCGGCTCTCTTACTCCCACTCGATGGTGCCCGGGGGCTTGCTCGTCACATCGAGCACCACCCGGTTCACGTCCCGCACCTCGTTGGTGATCCGGGTCGAGATCCGCGCCAGGACCTCGTACGGCATCCGCGTCCAGTCGGCCGTCATGGCGTCCTCCGAGGAGACCGGCCGCAGCACGATCGGGTGGCCGTAGGTGCGGCCGTCGCCCTGCACGCCCACGCTGCGCACGTCCGCGAGCAGGACGACCGGGCACTGCCAGATCTCACGGTCCAGGCCCGCCGCCGTCAGCTCGGCCCGCGCGATGGCGTCGGCCTCGCGCAGCAGGTCCAGACGCTCCTTGGTGACCTCACCCACGATGCGGATGCCGAGCCCGGGGCCCGGGAAGGGCTGGCGCTGGACGATCTCGTCCGGCAGGCCGAGCTCCTGGCCGACCATGCGGACCTCGTCCTTGAACAGCTGCCGCAGCGGCTCCACGAGCTGGAACTCCAGGTCCTCGGGGAGCCCGCCGACGTTGTGGTGCGACTTGATGTTCGCCGTACCGGTACCGCCACCCGATTCGACGATGTCCGGGTACAGCGTGCCCTGCACCAGGAACTCCACCGGCTGATCCCCCGGGGCTTCGGCGACGATCTCCGCCTGGGCCTGCTCGAAGACCCGGATGAACTCGCGGCCGATGATCTTCCGCTTCTCCTCGGGGTCGCTCACCCCCGCCAGCGCACCCAAGAAGCGCTCCTGGGCGTCGACCACCTTCAGCTTGACGCCGGTCGCCGCGACGAAGTCCTTCTCGACCTGCTCCGTCTCCCCCTTGCGCATCAGGCCGTGGTCCACGTACACACAGGTCAGCTGCGAACCGATGGCCTTCTGCACCAGCGCCGCGGCCACCGCGGAATCCACGCCGCCGGACAGACCGCAGATGGCGCGCCTGGTGCCGACCTGCTCGCGGATGGCTGCGACCTGCTCCTCGATGACGTTGCCGGTGGTCCAGTCGGGCTTGAGGCCGGCGCCCCGGTAGAGGAAGTGCTCCAGGATCTGCTGTCCGTGCGTGGAGTGCATCACCTCGGGGTGGTACTGCACGCCGTACAGCTTCTTCTCGTCGTTCTCGAAGGCGGCGACGGGCGCCACGCCCGTCGACGCGGTGACGACGAAGCCTTCGGGTGCGGCGGAGCAGGCGTCACCGTGCGACATCCACACCGACTGGTGCTCCGGGGTGCCCTCGAACAGCGTGGAACCGGGCTTGGATACCGCCATCTGGGTCCGGCCGTACTCGCGGGCACCGGTGTTGTCCACCGTGCCGCCGAGGGTCGTCGCCATCAACTGGAAGCCGTAGCACATGCCGAACACCGGTACGCCGGCCTCGAACAGTGCGCGATCGAGCGTCGGAGCGCCCTCCTCGTACACCGAGGACGGCCCGCCGGAGAGGATGATCGCCTTGGGGTTCCTGGCGAGCATCTCGGCCACGGGCATCGTGCTCGGCACGATCTCGCTGTAGACCCGGGCCTCGCGGACGCGGCGGGCGATGAGCTGGGCGTACTGCGCTCCGAAGTCGACAACGAGGACCGTGTCCGTGGAGGCGTCTTGGGCGGCGGAGGGTGCTTCTGGCACGGGGCGGCCTTCCGGCAAGAAATGGGGCTTGTTCTGTCGATTCTAACGGGGCACTCCCACCGCCTTTCGTCTCACCATCCGAACCGGATTGGCTCCCGGCCGGCCCGGTGGACATAATCCCTGGCATGCGCAAGCAGGTGAGCTTCCTCTTTACCTATGGCACCAGCCGGTCCGGTCGCCATGGGTGGACGTGCTGCTCAGCTTGAGCCGTTGAGACACCCCAGAGCGCCCCGGCCGACAGGCCCGGGGCGCTCTGTCGTTCACGGACCCGTCGGCCCAACACCGACAGGAGACCGTTCATGACCGTCACCACCACCGAACCGACCGCTGCCGCCGAGCTGATCGCCGGCTCCCGTGAACGCATCGACGCCCTCGACGACCGGATCATCGGTCTCATCCAGGAACGGATGGCCGTCTCGTCCGTCATCCAGGAGGCCCGGATCGGCTCCGGCGGCCGTCGGGTCAGCCTCTCGCGTGAGATGCAGGTCCTCAACCACTACAGCGAAGCGCTCGGCAAGCCCGGCACCTCGCTCGCCATGACCTTGTTGGAGCTGTGCCGGGGCCGGGTGTGAGGGGCGCCGCCGCAAGCAGCGGGAAGACTCACCCCCGGCACCCCGTGACCGCACGTCATGGACCTCGTTGGTGCTGGTAGTCCGCGCCAGCCAGGTGTGGAACGGCAAAAAACCACGCGTGGCTCCGCTGGGGCGATGAGGCGTGCGCCCGTGGTGCGCGCGCCGTGGGACCTCGCACCAGCAGGTGACCGGTCGGCAGGGGACAGCAGCCCGGTCACCGTCAGGAGGACGGCCGGCTCCGGGGACGCCCGGACCGGCCGTCTGTCACTGCCGGGTCCGGCCCGGGCCCCGCCCCCGAGGTCCGACCCGCCGCCGCTCCCGGCCCCATCCGTTTGGCCGTCGAGTGCGCAGCGCCAGCAGGATCGCCGCTGCGGCAGCCAGTGCACAGGAGGCGCCGGCCGTGATGAGTCCCCGCCGGACGGCACTCAGGGCGAGTCCGCCCCTGGTCCCCTGGACCAGTTCGTCGACGCCCTGCCCGGCGTCCGCCTCAGCTGCGGTGGAGGCGGTGGGCCTGGTGGTGACCGCTGCGGGAGCGGTGGCCGCGGGAGTACTGGGGGCCCCGCCGCTCACCGCGACCCGTCCGCCGCCACCTCCGGCTGCCCCGCTCGGCTGCGGCCGGTTCAGGACGTGGACGGCCGTGTTGTTGCCCGGGGCAGGGTCGAAGGCCAACGGCCGGGTGCCACCTCCGGGAGCCTTGGCGCCCACCTGGACGGAACCGGTGGCCCCTGCGACGAACCGGTCGACGACGAGGTCGAAGGGGAAGCTCACCCGCTCGCCCTCGCTGATGACTTGCGGGGCCCGGCAGGCGTAGCGCGGGGCGCCGAGCTGCTCGGTACGCGCGGCCCCGTCGGCGGTACGTGCGCCGCACCCCGCCGGAACGGCGAGGACTCTGGTGCCCGGCGGTACGCGGACGTCAACACTGACCGCGGTTCCTGGGCCGGTGAGCCAGGCCGGCCCGTCATTGCGGAACCCGAGGTCGGCTCGGACCTGCTGTCCGACCGAACCCCGTAGGGATGCGGGCAGCGCCACCAGGTCTGCCGAGTTGGCGGTGTGGAACCCGGCCTCGTGTTGCTGGGCGGTCCGCCCGTCGCCGGGTTCGGCTTCGGGGCGTTCGGTCGCGTGGGGCTTGAGCCCCAGGGTGCCGGCCGAGCCGCGGGTGAAGCCGCCACCGGCTCGGACGACGGCCCGGTGCTGCGGGGTGTCCTCGGCTATCCGGTACACCAGCGAGTCGTTGAAGGCCCGCTGCGTGGCCAGCAGGGTCAGCGGTCCGGCGAGCGCGTAGCGGTGTCCCGGCTCGAAGGGCCCGGGGAAGGTGCACCAGGCGACGGCCCAGGCCAGGCTGCCCGGGCTGCCGCCACCCGGTTCGCGGTAGGAGCAGTTGGAGTTGAGCTGGACCCAGGACAGACCGCGGGTGGTGCGCAGTTCCAGGAGGGCCCCCTGGGCCGGGGCCGTGCCGGTGTTGGCGAAGGTGAGGTCCACGGCCTGTCGCTCTCCGGGCACCAGCTCGGATTTGAGCGCGAGCTCGGACAGCACCAGGTCCGGCCCTCCGACGGTGATCAGACCGCTGTAGGGGGTGAAGCGTGCCCCCGGGCCCGCGCCGGTGACGGTGAGCCTGCCGCTCGCCCCTGGCCGGCTTCCCCCCGCGGCGCTGAGCGTCAACTCGGCGATGGTCCGACGCTCGTGGTGCAGGTTCTCCAGCGTGCACACGGCGCTGGTGGCCGCCGTCACGCAGTCCGAATCCGGTGAGGGCTTCAGCTTCACCTCGGCGATCTGGGCCAGGGGGGCGAAGTCCAGGGTGAACACGGCGGGCCCGGGTGCGTCCGGTCCGCCCGATTCCTGCGAGCCGCCGGCTCCGCCGAGCGTCGGCCGCTGTCCCGTGCCGGCTCCGCCGACCGTGAGGATGACGGTCGCCTGCGCTGGCCGGCCCTCTCCCGTGTGCGGGAAGAGACCCACCTCGGCCGGGCCGCCGAGCGTGAACACCGGTCTTTCGGGGACGTCTGCGGGGGTACCGGGGCTTTCGCCGCCCCGAGGGACAGCAAACCGGCCACCGCCCAAGCGGCTGCGGTCGCGGGGATGCGTCTCATGGTCGTTTCGACCCTTGCACCCCTGGAGGAGTTGCACCCACGGCGTGTGATGCACGCCACAGAAGTCTTTCGGGGAAACACGGGCAACTATTCCGATGGGTTGCGGGTCACTTATACGAAACCGACGCCACCGCGCGTGAGGGGCTGCCTTCGGAGGGGAATGCAGCCCCTCTTGGTTGTTCAGTCCGCCCGCCCGGGCCCTTCGGGGCGGGCCGACACACCGCCCTCGCCGTCCTTCTCCTTCGGCGGTACTACCGGCACTGCGAGCAGCGGTAGCCGCAATGCCCCGAAGGCGTCCTTGGGCACGGCCGGGTGAAGTGGCTCGACGGCGGCCAACCGCCGGTAGGCCTCCCCCTGGACGGGCCTCGGATCACGTTCACCCTTGTTCGGCCAGTACGACATGGCCCGCTCGGCCTGTGCGGTGATGGTCAGCGAAGGATTGACCCCGAGGTTGGCCGAGACCGCCGAGCCGTCCACGACCGAGATCCCCGGGTGACCGTACAGCCGGTGGTAGGGGTCGATGACCCCTACGTCGGCCCCGGCGCCGATGGGACAGCCGCCCAGGAAGTGTGCGGTCAGCGGGGTGCCCATCAGTTCGCCGACGTTGCTGCCGGCGAAACCGTTGATCTCCTCCGCGAGGAGGGTCGCCGCCCGCGTCGCCTCCTCGATCTGCGTCGGGTTGGGAGCGCCGTGGCCCTGACGTGCAGTGAGCAGGCCCTTCCCCAGCCCGCCCGGTTTGCGGTAGGTGGTCAGCGAATTGTCCAAGGACTGCATCACCAGACCGATGATGCTCCGTTCCGACCAGCGCCGGTTGGACAGCGAACGGGCCCACTGCACGGGGTGCCTCACCACCCGGCCGAGCCAGCCGCGCACCCGGTGTGCTCCGTAGGGAACCTGAAGGATCGACAGCGACCCCATGGCGTTCGAGCCCTTGCCGTAGCGGACCGGCTCGATGTGGGTGTTCTCGTCGGGGTGGATGGACGAGGTGATGGCCACCCCCTGGCTGAAGTCGGCCCGCGGCGCACCGTGCCGCCGGCGGTAGCGGCGGTCGTCAGTCTGAGCGCCCACCAGCGCCTCGGAGTTGGTCCGGGTCAGTTCGCCCAGGCGCACGGAGAGCCGCGGCAGCTCGCCGCGGTCCTTCATGGTGTGCAGCAGGGTCTGGGTCCCGTACGTGCCGGCCGCGAGCACCACGTAACGGGCCCGCAGTTCCTTGGCGACGCCCCGGCGACGGCCGTCGGTGGGCACGGTGCGGATCCGGTGGCCGCCGCCCGGGTGCTCGGCCAACGCGGTGACGGTGGTCATCGGGTGGATGACGGCTCCCGCCCGTTCGGCGAGGTACAGGTAGTTCTCGTTGAGGGTGTTCTTGGCTCCGTGCCGGCAGCCGGTCATGCACTCACCGCACTGGGTGCAGGCCCGGCGGTCCGGTCCGACCCCTCCGAAGTACGGATCGGCTACGGCGCAGCCGGGGCGGGCGGTGACAGCGCCGTCGGCGTCCTCGCCGTCACCGAAGAACACCCCGACCGGCGCGAGGTGGAAGGTCTCGCCCACACCCATCCGTTCGGCAGTGGCCAGCAGGTGCACGTCGGAGGGCGTCATGGTCGGGTTCAGTCGGACGCCGAGCATCCGCTTGGCCTGGTCGTAGTACGGGGTGAGCTCGTCCCGCCAGTCCGTGATGGAGACCCACTGACGGTCCTCGAAGAAGGCGGCCGGCGGTACGTACAACGTGTTGGCGTAGTTGAGGGAGCCGCCCCCCACGCCCGCGCCGGCGAGCACCATCACCTTGCCCAGGAGGTGGATGCGTTGGATCCCGTACAACCCGAGGGCCGGTGCCCACAGGTAGTTACGCAGGTCCCAGGAGTTCTTGGGCAGACTCTCCGGGGTGAAGCGGCGTCCGGCCTCCAACACCCCGACGCGGTACCCCTTCTCGCTCAGGCGTAGCGCCGAGACGGAGCCGCCGAACCCGGATCCGACGACGATGACGTCGTAGTCGTACGGGTCCCCCACCGGTTCCGCGGCTGTGTGCTCGGGCGGGTTCTGGGCAGGGGTGTCCCGTGGCATGGGCTCTCCTCGTTCCGGAGCGGGTTCGGTGGGACCCGGAGGGTCCTGGCGTCGTGTCTCAGCGGAGCCGCAGGGCCTTCATCACCTTGAGGCTGCGGGTCAGGAGGGTGGTGTAGGCCTCGTCGGTGAGCCCCAACGAGGGGGCCATCGGCAGCAGCCTCTGGTGGGCGACGGTCTGGGCTTCGGTGTACTTGAGGATGCCCTCGGAGCCGTGCCGCCGGCCGAGCCCGGAGTCCTTCATGCCGCCCATCGGCGACTGCACGCTGCCGTAGGCGGGGGCGTACCCCTCGTTGATGTTGACGGTGCCGGTGCGCAGTCGGGCCGCGACCCGGTGGCCGCGCCGTGCGTCCTTGGTCCAGACGCTGGAGTTGAGGCCGTAGGGGGTTGCGTTGGCCCGGGCGATCACCTCGTCCTCGTCCTGGAAGCGGTACACCGAGACGACGGGGCCGAAGGTCTCCTCCGCGCAGACCGCCATGGGCGCCTCGACGCCTTCGAGGATGGTGGGCTCATAGAACAGCGGGCCGACATCCGGGCGCGCGACGCCGCCGGCAACCAGGGTCGCGCCCTTGGCGACGGCCTCCTCGACGTGCCGCTGCACGGTCTCCAGCTGCCGCTCGCCGACCAGCGAGCCCATATCCGCGCCGTAGGCGAGGGCGGAGCCGAGTCGCATGGCCTTGGTGCGCGCGGCGAAGCGGGCGAGGAACTCCTCGGCGACCGACTCGTGCACGTAGAGCCGCTCGATGGAGATGCACAGTTGACCGGCGGAGGAGAAGCACGCGCGGACGGCGCCGGCAGCCGCCTTCTCGATGTCGGCGTCGTGGAGCACCAGCATGGCGTTCTTGCCGCCGAGTTCGAGGGAGACGCCGACCAGTCGGGCCGCAGCCCCCTGAGCGACCTCCCGGCCGGTTCGGGTGGATCCGGTGAAGGAGACGTAGTCGGCGTGCCGGACGATCTCGGGACCGACCACGGGGCCCTCGCCGAGCACGATCTGGAAGACGGCCGCCGGCAGGCCGGCTTCGATCAGTAGCTCGCGTGCCCACAGGGCGGTCAGCGCCGTCTCCGTGTCCGGTTTCATCACCACGGCGTTACCCGAGACGAAGGCGGGCAGCGCATCCCCGACCGACAGTTCCAGGGGGTAGTTCCACGGCGCGATCTGGCCGACCACTCCGCGGGGCTGGCGCAGTTCGGTGACCTTGGTGAGGGTGGGGATGGCACCCTGGTGCCCCTTGGGGCGCAGGTAGGAGGGGGCCTTGCGGCCGTAGTGGCGGGCGGCCACGGCAACGGCCTGGACTTCCTCGTGCGCGTGCAGTCGCGCCTTGCCGGTCTCCAGTTGGATCAGATCGAGGACTTCGGCCTGTCGCTCCAGCACGAGATCGTGGAAGCGCAGCAGGACCGCCGCGCGGGCCCGTACCGGCGTCCGTGCCCAGGCGGCCTGGGCGGCACGGGCGCGTTCGAAGGCGGTGGCGACCTCTTGCGGGCTGGCTTCGGGGAGATCGGCCAGCTTCTCGCCGCTGAAGGGAGTGTGGTTGGCGGTGCGGCCGGAGCCGACGACCGCGCGGGTCAGGCGCGCGACGAGCGCGGGGGTGACGACGTCTGCGGCGGTGCGCGCACCGGCGGGCGCGGGAGCCACGGGGTTGGTGCCGGCAGAGGCGCTGCGGGGGGCTGCGGGGGCCTGCGAGTCCGTCATGGCGGTGAGCGTATGACGTCCCGAGGCAGTTGGGTACCCGTCGGTAACCAATTTTTGCCATTACTGCCAGCATCTGCTGGCACGGTGTGTGCCCGACCTGCTCCAGCCCCGGCTCACGAGACCGGGCCACCGCCGCGGGGCGGGGACTACGGGCGCTCAGCAGGCTGCCAGCCCCGCAGCACGACGTCGAACTGTTCACGGATCTGCGCCCAGTCCGCCGCCGGACCGGACATGTAGATCGCGTACTCCGTCCCGTCGGGCGCCTCGTACATCTGGTCGATGGCCCGGCGCTCACCCGGGTGGTCCTTGGTCTCGACCCAGGTGAACTCCCAAATGCCCGCCTGGGTCTGCCCCCGGAAGGTGTTGGCGTGCAAGGTCCGCCGCTGGTACTGCGGCAACCGCTCGCGTACGGAGTTCTCCACGTCCAGCAGGTGGGTGTAGGGGTTTTCGAAGTCCGGCACCGGGTCCATGCTGACGCGGATGCGGTGCAGCCCGTCGTCCGGCGTGTAGTCGATCTGGTCGCCGTCCATCTGACGGCGCCAGCCCTGGGGCACGAAGAGACTGAAGCCCTCCGGGTCCGTCACCCGGGTGTAGCCCTCCGGGGCGACCCTGGCACCGTCCCCTTGCGACCCGGCGCCCTGCCCCTGTGGGGTACGCCCGTCGGTGACCGCGGGTGCCCCCGCGCCCCCGCGCCCCTCACCGAGGGTGAGCGCGGCGTACGCCCCGCCGCCTCCGAGCAGCGCGGCCGTCACGGCGACCAGTAGCGCGCGGCGCACCCGGCCGCGGCTGCGGTTGACGTGGCCGCCGGACGGTGGCGGTCCCACTTCGACCGCCGTCGAGCCCGAAGCCTGCCCCGGCCCCTGCGCGGCGCCCTGAACGTTCGCCGGCAAGGCGCCGGATATCGGTTCCCCGGCGAACCGCTGGGTGGGCACGTATGCGTGCGCGGCGGTCGGGGTGCGCCCCTCCATCGCCTCGATCAACATCCGCTCGGTCTCCTCGGCCGAGGGGCGCTCGGCCGGGTCCTTGCGCAACAGGCCGGTGATCACCAGGGCCAGCGGGCCGGCATGCTGAAGCGGCGGCAGTTCCTCGTTGACCACTGCCTCCATGGTGGAGATCGGCGAGGAACGACGGAAGGGGGAACGGTTCTCCACAGCGGTGTACAGCGTCGCTCCGAGCGCCCACAGATCGGAGGCGGGGCCGGGGCCACCGCCGCGGACCCGCTCCGGAGCGAGATAGTCCAGGGAGCCGACGATCTCGCCGGTGCGCGTGATCGAGGAGTCGCCCTCGATCGCCGCGATACCGAAGTCGGTGATCAGGACCCGTCCGTCCCGGGCCAGGAGGATGTTCGCCGGTTTCACGTCACGGTGCAGCACACCGACCCGGTGCGCGGCGCGCAGCGCTCCCAGGACGTGCAGGCCGACCCTGGCCGCCTCGCGCGGATCGACCCTGCCACCCTCCGCCTCCTTGGCGGCGTCCGCGAGGGACGGTCCGTCGATGAGCTCCATGACGATCCATGGCCGGGCGTCGTGCTCCAGCACATCGTGGACGGTGACGACTCCGGGGTGTTGGATCCGAGCGGCGGCCCGCGCCTCTTTCTGGGTGCGGGCGTGCAGAACGGCCCGGTCGGCCTCAGCCACGTACAGACCGGCCGTCAGTTCCTTGACTGCGACGGTACGGTGCAGCACCTCATCGTGGGCACGCCACACCTTGCCCATGCCGCCGCGCCCGATCGACTCCACGAGCCGGTAACGGCCGGCGATCACCGTGCCCGCGCCTGTCGTCGTCCTGTTGTCCACGAATTCCCGCCGCTCTGTACCTCAGGAGGCCAGGTTACGAAGAGTAGGGGTGTACCGGATACCAGGGGAGCAAAGGGAGACAGCACTGTGACGCAATCGCCTACTTACAGGCGTCACCCAGGGTAGTCAGAGGCCGTACCGGTCAGTCTGTTGAACCATCAAGCTCCGTTTCGATAACTACCAGTTGCCTGCTCAAAGATCTCGGTGACCTTGCCCTTCCCGTCCTCCGGGCCGATGACCATCACCACGTGGTACCGCCCCCCGAGGACGAAGACACGATTGCGGACAGCTACCGAACGGCCGGTGCCGTCCGTCCAGGTGTACAGGCCCTCCGCCATCACCCGCTGTCCCACCACGATCTGACGCACCCCCGTCTGCGTGGCCCAACTGGAGTCACGGTACGGCTGGAGCTCGCGCTCGTGGTCCCGCTGGTACCCGAGCGGGTCCGGGGTGGAACCAGCCGGATCCCGCCCCGGGACGACGATGAGCTCGTACTCCCCGCCCGAGAAGCGGACCTGCCCACTGTCGTTCTTGGGGCGACGGTCGTACCCCCGGGGCAGGGCGATCCGGAAGCCCTCCGGATCCCGGTGCAGTTCGAAGCCCTCGGCCACCGGCTCGGTGGGCGCCCCGGTCTGCGGCTTGGGCTCGGTGGGGGCGGAGGGAGTCCGCGTGGGACGGTCCCGCCCGGGCGTGGACGCGGCGGGGGCGGGACTCTGCTGCCCCACGGCCTCCGGCTGGCCCTCGGTGCGGGGCAGGAAGACCAACGCATAGGCCACGACCGCCGACAGCACGAGCAGGACGCCGAGCAGCAACGTCCGCCCCAAGGAGCGCGACGAACGCCCAGCCGGACGCGACTGACCGCGGGCCCGGCTTCGGGGCGGTCGCTGCTGACGGTGCCGACCGTGCACCGAGTTCGGCGCTTCTTCGGCCGCGGCCCGGGCAGCGGCGGCACGCCGCCTGCGCACCAGCTCGCCCCGGCGCCGCACCATCGGCAGACGGGCGGTGTCCACGGGCGGCGCCGACACCACGTGGGCGCCCGCCTCCGGCTCCGGAGCTGACCGGACCAAGGAGCGCAACCAACCGCGCAGCTCCTCGAAATCCGGACGCTCGGTGGGGTCCTGGCGGAGCAGCGACTCCACCACCGGCCGCAGCGGCCCGCACTCCTCGGCGAAGGCGGGCGGCTCCCCGCAGACCATCTGCACCAGTTCGGCCGCACTCTCCTCCGGATAGGGGGCGTGCCCCTGCACCACTCGGAACAGCAGGGCCCCCAGCGCCCACAGATCGGTCGCGGGCCCTACCGGGGCTGCCAGCTGCCAGTTCTCGTGCACCGGACCGGCCTGCTCGGGTGCCCATCGTTCGGTGACGGCGCCGACCACCACGATCCGCGCCTGCCGCGCACGCTCGGCGGCCAGCGGCGTCGAGACCGCGCGTGGAACGCCGGGACTGGGCACGGCCGGCCGCGCACCAGCCTCGACCCGATCGGGCAGCGCGGCGGCGGCAGCCACCGGGAGCTGGCCGTAGGCGGACGGAGTGGGTGGCCCTTGCCGGGGAGTAGCCCCGTGCCAGGGGGCCGCACCCTCGCTCTCGCCCCCGGGGGTGGGCGGCTGCTCTTCGACGCCGGGGAGTTGACTCGCAACCGGGTGCCCGGCGGGCGCCGGACCGGCCGGGCCAGGCTCCGGAGCCCGGCCGTAAGGGTAGGAGTAGCCCTGCGGAAGGTTGGAGCCGCGAGCTGGCTGCCGCTCCACCGGCGCACCGCCGGAGACCGGCGGGCGCTGCTCGGCGATCCGCGCCGCGGCCTGCGACGCCCCGGCGCGGTAGGCGGCGATGGCTCCCGCCCGCGCCGCCCGCAGGTCGGCGGCGGCCCGGTCAGCGGCGACCTCGGTCGGGGGCGCGGCGCCGGGGGGAGTCTGTGGTTCACGGACCTCGGCGAGGTCGATCCGGTCCCGGTACCGGGGACCTCGTCCCGGTTCGGCGTGCTCGGCAGGGGCCGCCGCGGCGGCTCGAACGGGTGCGCCGGGCCCCGCGGCGGCCGGCGGCGGCTTGTTCGGCGAGTTGGGCGGGACGACCGGAGGGACGACCGGAGGTTCGGCTGGCGGGACCGGATCGTAGCCGCACAGCGCTTCCTCGGCCGCGCCGGCCGCGAGACCGGTCAGGACCACCCGCCCGTCCTCGCACACCAGGACCGTACGAACGGTGATGTTGCGGTGGGTCCACCCGTGGGCGTGGAGCACCCGCAGGGCGGTCAGCACGTCGGAGGCCACCTCCGCCGCCCGGTAGGGCGACAGGGGCCGCTCGGCGAGCAGGGCGGCCAGGGGGCGGGCGGCGACGAGTTCACTCACTATCCACAGGGAACCGCCCTCCGCGAACACGTCGAAGACCTGGTCCAGGCGCGGATGGTCGGGGATCCGGGCGGCGGCCTGGGCCGCCTCGATGGCCCGCATCACCGCGGGCTCGGTGGAGCGTCGCGTCGCCCCCCGCACCACCTCCGGCGGCCCCTGCCGCGCCGCGGCCCCGCCGGAGCGGCCGTCCGCGTCGAGGACTTCGGCGTCCACGACCTCGGGCAACGGCACCTGGCGGACCAGGACTTCCTGCCCGGTGTTCGTGTCGAAGGCGCGCGTCTCGACGAGTTCGTACTCGTCGGAGGGAGGCAGGGGCAACCGGTAGCGGTCGGCGAGCACCCTCCCCGCGTAGTCCTCCACGACGCCTCCCCAGAGCGCGCTGTCCCCCTGCCTGATCCCGGAAAAGGGGCCAAAACCGGTCGTTTGACGGCCCGTTACGGCTGCTTACGGTCCGCGACCTCTCACGATACGTGCCGGGGACATCGTACGGGGGCGGGTCGGTTCAGTCCTTCGGCTGGAACGTGGCGAACGCGGTCTCCCGCAACGACCGACACTCCGCCCCGTCCCACTCGCTCGCCTTGCAGCTGATCATGATCGCGTAGCCGTGGGTGGCGTCCACCTTGAAGCCTCGGTTGAGCACCCTGACCGCAACCCCGCCCTGAGTGCGTTCGAACTGCCAGTCGGCAACGGTGGGATAGCCGTTGTAGGAGGTCTTCGTGATGCCGATCAGACGGTAGGCGGTGGAACTGCGGGCGATGGCCGGCTCAAGCTGGTTCCAGGCAAGGGCCGCGTCGTCGGTGGGGCTGGCGTTGTAGTCGACCTGGACCCGCGGGAAGCCTCCGTCCCGGCTGTATATGCCGCCGGAGTTGCTGCCCGCAATCTTGGTCCGCCGGAACCCCTCGGGCATGGCCATGGTGAAGTGGAAGCGGGTGTCGGTGACCGTGGCGTAGCCGGCCGGGACGGAGCCGCCCGCGGTACCGCCCTCTGCCGTGGTGGTCGTACCGGTGTCCGTGGTGACCCCTTGGGCTGCCGACCCCTTCGGGTCGGAACCGGTGCCGGCCGCCCCGCCCTGACCGCCCTCCTGGCCGTCGGCACCCCCCGCGGCGGACCCCTGCGCGGCAGCGCCCGGGTCCGCGCCGCCCTGGCCGGCGGGAGCGTCACCGTTCTTGCCGTCCTGGCCGTCGGCCGGCGCCGGGGAAGAGGAACCGGCCGCGGGACGCTTGTCCTTGTTCTGGACGCCGGGCTCATCGTCACCACTGAAGGCGTAGACGACGAGGGAGCCGATCACCACGAGCACGGCGAGGAACGCGGCGAGGGCGAGCACGATGGTGCGGCGCGGCATGACGTCGGTCAGCGGCGCCGGAACCGGCCTCTTGGGACCGGCCGGCGCGGCGGCGCCCGTCGCCACGGCAGGCCTGGCCGCGGCCCGGGCCCGCTCCTGCCGCTCCTTCTCCTTGGCGGCCTTCGCCGCCTTGACGGCCTCCCTGGCTGCCTCCTTGGCCGCGTCCCGGGCTGCCTTGGCAGCAGCGTCCCGGGCCGCCTTCTGGGCCTTCTCCGCCTTGGGGTCGCGCACCGGCTCCGACGGAACGGGCGGCAACTCGACCACGCGGGTCCGGTCGGCCGGAGGCTCGGCCTCGGGGGCGTCGAGGACAGCGGTGAGCATGGCACGGGCACCGGCCTCGTCCAGCCGCTGGTCCGGGTCCTTGGCCAGCAGACCGTAGATCACGTCGGCCAACGGCCCCGCGTTCTTCGGCGGATCCACCGGGTCGGTCATGACCGCGGTCAAGGTGGCGAGGGCCGAACCCTTGTCGTACGGGGGAACGCCCTCGACCGAGGCGTAGAGCAGACCTCCGAGGGACCACATGTCTGCCGGTGGACCGGGCTTTTGCCCACGGGCGCGTTCGGGCGAGATGTACGAGGGCGCACCGACGAGCATGCCCGTGGAAGTGACCGAGGGGTCCCCCTCCACCTGGGCGATGCCGAAGTCGGTGAGAACGACCCGGCCGGTGTCCGCGATCAGCACGTTGGACGGCTTCACATCCCGGTGCAGGATGCCCTCCAGATGGGCCGCCCGCAGCACGTCCAGCACCGCGAGCCCCACCTCGGCGGCCCGGCGGGGCGTCAGGGTGCCGCGTTCGCGGATGACTTCGGCGAGCGAAGCACCCTCGATGAGCTCCATCACGATCCACGGACGGTCGTCCACGTCCACGACGTCGAAGACGGTGACGGCACCACCGCTGCGGATGCGGGCGATCGCCTTGGCCTCGCGGAGCGTACGCGTGATCAGGCGGCGCTTCTCGTCCTCGTCGATGCCGGTGGGGAAGCGGAGCTCCTTGACGGCGACGGTGCGCCCGAGAGTCTCGTCAAGGGCCCGCCAGACGGTGCCCATGCCACCCCGTCCCAGCACCCGCTCCAGGCGGTACCGGCGGGCGAGCAGCACGCCCTCGCGCTCGACCTCGGTGGTGGTACCACGGCGAGCCTGCCCTCTTGCGGGGCCGGTCGCACTCCGGACAGATGCAGCCGGGGGTCGGGAGGCAGCAGGCCCAGAAGGCTCGGAGGGCGCGGATTCACGCTTCTGCGCCTCGGGTTCCGACGACTCTGGTCGCTCGGCCCCCGCTCCCGAAGCGGGCTCTTCCCCCTCGTCCTTTGAACCCGCGTCAATTGAATCAACGTCAGTGCGGGGCGGTTCTTGGTCGGCCAGGCCACCAACTGCCATCGAGGACCGAGCCACTGACTCTCCCTCCGGCTCCCCCTTGGATTCCGGTTCGCGTTCCGCTTCGACGTCGGGAGTGCGGATCGGGGCCGAGGTCTCGGCCGCCCCTCGCCCCTTGGCCCCGCCAGGCGCCTTGGGGGTCTTCGCGAGCGGACCGCCCTCATCCGACTCCGCGCCAGCGGCCCGCTGGGGCTCTCGCGACTGCTCCGCCTTGGTCATGCGTCCCCTCTGCGTCCTGTGCGCGCCCGCGGTGATCTTCCCGCTCTGCCCGGCTACCCTTGCCCGGCCCTGTCGCCCGATAGCACGCATTATCGACGACCCGAACGCCCGCCGATTCCGACCGCCGCAACCCGCCCCGGCAGAACTCTCATTGTCCCTCACTCAGCCATCGCCGCGGGTACGGGGTCCGGGTAGGTTCCGGCCAACACCCGGTGTCACAAAGGGACAACAGCCCGGTCACCCCCAGATCCGCCCCAATGCGACACCACGACGCATCAACACCTCGCCGGCCGGGCGCCCTCCCGGCCCGCCCGAGCCGTGCCGCCGCTGGTGAGGCGCGCGCCCAGCCTCCAGCCGGGGCTCCTGAGCTCGCTGGCGCACGCCATGCCACGCCGCCCAGTGCTCCCCCACGGCGAACGGGAGTTGACGCGGCGGCTCGTGGTCGCGGCCGCCCACAGCCCCACGGGCACCGGAGCCCCGGACCAACCGCGCCGCCTGCCGGCTACGCCTCGGGCGGAGCCCGGCTCAGATCGGGACGATGTCCGGGGCGCCCAGCCGAGCCGCATCCGCCGTCAAATCGTCCGGCTGTCGCTGTGATTCGTGTTCGGCCTCCACCCGCTTCTCGTAGTGCTGGACCTCCTTCTCGATGTGCTGCGCGTCCCAGCCGAGCACCGGCGCCATCAACTCCGCGCATTCGCGGGCCGAACGCGTCCCCCGATCGAAGGTCTCGATCGAGATCCTGGTCCGGCGCGTCAACACGTCGTCGAGATGGCGGGCACCCTCGTGCGAGGCCGCGTAGACGACTTCGGCCCGCAGGTAGTCGTCGGCTCCGCCCAGCGGCACGCCGAGGCCGGGGTCCGCCTCGATCAGGGCGAGGAGCTCCTCGGTCATCGACCCGAAGCGGTTCAGCAGGTGCTCCACGCGCACCACGTGCAAGCCGGTGCGAGCCGCGATCCGGGCCCGCGCGTTCCACAGGGCCCGGTAGCCCTCGGCCCCGAGCAGCGGCACGTCCTCGGTGACGCAGGGGGCGACCCGCTGGTCCAGTCCGTGCACGGCGGCGTCCACCGCGTCCTTGGCCATCACCCGGTACGTGGTGTACTTGCCGCCCGCCACCACCACCAGCCCGGGCACCGGATGGGCCACGGTGTGCTCCCGGGAGAGCTTGCTCGTCGCGTCGGACTCTCCGGCCAGCAGTGGCCGCAGGCCCGCGTACACGCCCTCGACGTCGTCCCGGGTCAGCGGCACCGACAGCACCGTGTTGACGCGCTCCAGCAGGTAGTCGATGTCCGCGCTGGAGGCCGCGGGATGGGCCTTGTCGAGGTCCCAGTCGGTGTCGGTGGTGCCCACGATCCAGTGGCGACCCCAGGGGATGACGAACAGCACGGACTTCTCGGTCCGCAGGATCAGCCCGGTGGTGGAATGGATCCGGTCCTTCGGTACGACCAGATGGATGCCTTTGGAGGCGCGGACGTGAAACTGCCCTCGCTCGCCGATCAGCGCCTGGGTGTCGTCCGTCCACACTCCGGTGGCGTTCACGATCTGCTTGGCGCGGATCTCGTACTCACCGCCCGCCTCCACGTCCCGCACCCGTACGCCGACGACGCGCTCGCCCTCACGGAGGAACCCGATCACCCGCGCCCGGTTGGCGGCCAGCGCTCCGTAGGCCGCGGCCGTGCGGACCAAGGTGGCCACGTAACGGGCGTCGTCCATCTGGGCGTCGTAGTACTGCAGGGCGCCGACCAGCGAGTCCCTGCGCAGGCACGGGGCCACCCGCAGGGCGCGGGAGCGGCTGAGGTGGCGGTGCAGGGGCAGTCCGCGCCCGTGTCCGGAGGACATCGACATCGCGTCGTAGAGGGCCACCCCCGACCCCGCGTAGGCCCGCTCCCACCCTCGACCCTGGAGCGGGTAGAGGAACGGCACGGGCTTGACCAGGTGCGGGGCCAGTCGCTGGAGCAGCAGCCCGCGCTCCTTGAGCGCCTCGCGCACCAGGGCGAAGTCGAGCATCTCCAGGTAGCGCAGCCCACCGTGGATGAGTTTGCTCGATCTGCTGGAGGTGCCGGAGGCCCAGTCCCGGGCCTCCACGAGGCCGGTGGACAGTCCTCGGGTGGCCGCGTCGAGCGCGGTTCCCGCACCGACCACACCAGCGCCGATCACCAGCAGGTCCAGTTCGCGTTCCGCCATGCCGGCGAGCGCTTCGGCCCGCTGCGCGGGTCCCAGTGCCGCTGTCCTCACCGCTGCCTCCCGTCGGCCGGGGGATTCTGATGCCCGCGGGTGCTCCCGCATGCACGTACCCCGCGGCTCCTCCTCCAAGATTCTGACCTCGCCCGGCTCCTACGGCCACTGCCTGTGGACAACACACAGGCGACGACCGTTCAACAATGCCGCATAACGGTCATATTTACTCCTAGTCTGACATTGCGCCAGCTCTCTCAGTGCACAGGGCTTGCGCACCCCGCCCGTTCCGGCTATGGGCTCGCCCCGCCGGTGACAGAAGGACGGCCACCGCCATGCCCGCAGATCTCGCCGTCGTCGGACTCGGCCACCTCGGTCTCCCCCTCGCCCAGGCCGCCGTGGCCGCCGGCATCGAGACCATCGGATACGACACCGGCCCCACCACGGACTCCACCCTGACCGCCGCCGAGGTCCGCCGCATGTCCGCAGCCGGCTTCCGGGTCGCCAGCGACCCGGCCGAACTGGGCCGCGTCCGCACCGCCGTCATCTGCGCCCCCACCGCCCTCGGCCCCGACCGGGCCCTGGACCTCTCCGCCGTGGGCGAGGCGGCCCGCGTCCTGTCGGTGCGGCTGCGCCCACACACCACCGTCATCCTGGAATCCCCCGCTCACCCGGGCGTCACCGAGGACTTCCTGCGCCCCATCCTCGAAGAGGGTTCCCGCCTGCGGGCCGGCCGCGACTTCCACCTGGCCTACTCGCCCAACCGCCTCGACCCCGGAAACCGCACCCACGGCTACGCCGGGGTCCCCAAGGTCATCGGTGGCCTCACTCCCGCCTGCACCGAATCCGCAGCCACCTTCTACGCCAGGCTCACCGACAAGGTGGTACGCGCCCGCGGGCTGCGCGAGGCAGAGACCGTCCAACTCCTGGAGACCAACTACCGGCACGTCAACATCGCCCTGGTCAACGAGATGGCGGTGCTCTGCCACGACCTCGGCGTGGACCTGTGGGACGTCATCCGGTGTGCCGAGACCAAGCCCTACGGTTTCCAGGCCTTCCGTCCGGGCCCCGGCGTGGGTGGCCACGGCGTACCGCTCGACCCCAACTACCTCCCGCACACCCCCCGGACCCCCGGCCACCCGCTACGGATGGTGGGCCTCGCCCAGGAGATCAACGACCGGATGCCGCAGTACGTCATCCAACGCTGCGCGACCCTCCTGAACGAGCACGGAAAGTCCGCCCGCGGCGCACGGGTGCTGCTCCTCGGGGTCACCTACAAGGCGGACACCGCCGACCAGGAGGGCTCACCGGCCCGCGAGATCGCCAGCCGGCTGATGGACCTGGGCGCACAGCTCAGCTACCACGACCCGTACGTCGGGGGGTGGCGGGTACGCGACCGCCCCGTCCCGCGCGCCGACTCCCTCTACGAGGCCGCCGCACACGCGGACCTGACGATCCTGCTCCAGCACCACCGCACCTACGACCTCCAGGGCCTGTCAGTGAAGGCGCAGCTACTCCTCGACACCCGCGGCGCCACCCCGGTGGGAGCCGCGCACCGGCTCTGACCGCCGGCCCGCCGGGCCAGGGCCGGCTGGTGAGCTCCGCTCGCCGTGGACACAACAGCAGGGCCGACCCCGGCATCCCGCCGGGATCGGCCCTGCTGCGCTGGCGCGGCGGTGTCAGCGACGGTGCTGCGAGTCGGCGACGGTGACCTCGACCCGCTGGAACTCCTTCAGTTCGCTGTATCCCGTGGTGGCCATCGACCGCCGCAGCGCACCGAACAGGTTCATCGAGCCGTCCGGGTTGCTCGCCGGGCCGGTGAGGATCTCCTCAGTGGTGCCGACCGTGCCAAGTTCGACCTTCTTGCCACGGGGGACGTCCTCGTGGACGGCCTCCATGCCCCAGTGGTAGCCGCGACCCGGCGCGTCCGTGGCGCGAGCCAGCGGGGACCCCATCATCACGGCGTCAGCGCCGCAGGCCACGGCCTTGGGGATGTCGCCGGACCAGCCCACGCCACCGTCCGCGATGACGTGCACGTAGCGCCCACCGGACTCGTCCATGTAGTCGCGGCGGGCCGCGGCCACATCGGCGACGGCGGTGGCCATCGGAACCTGGATCCCCAGCACGTTGCGGGTGGTGTGCGCCGCACCGCCACCGAAGCCCACCAGAACGCCCGCGGCACCGGTGCGCATCAGGTGCAGAGCAGCGGTGTAGGTGGCGCAGCCACCGACGATGACGGGCACGTCGAGCTCGTAGATGAACTGCTTGAGGTTCAGCGGCTCGGCGGCACCGGAGACGTGCTCGGCGGAAACGGTGGTGCCACGGATCACGAAGATGTCCACGCCCGCGTCCACCACGGCCTTGGAGAACTGGGCGGTGCGCTGCGGGGAGAGCGCAGCGGCGGTCACGACGCCCGAGTCGCGGACCTCCTTGATCCGCTGGCCGATCAGGTCGGCCTGGATCGGCGCCTGGTAGATCTCCTGGAGGCGACGGGTGGCGGCTCCCTCGGGGAGCTCGGCGATCTCGTCGAGCAGCGGCTGCGGGTCCTCGTAGCGGGTCCACAGGCCTTCGAGGTTGAGCACGCCGAGGCCGCCGAGCTCACCGATCCGGATCGCCGTCTGCGGGGAGACGACCGAGTCCATCGGGGCAGCCAGGAAGGGAAGCTCGAAGCGGTAGGCGTCGATCTGCCAGGCGATCGAGACCTCCTTGGGGTCCCGGGTACGCCGGCTCGGGACGATGGCGATGTCATCGAACGCGTACGCCCTACGGCCGCGCTTGCCGCGCCCGATCTCGATCTCAGTCACGTGTGGTGGCCTTTCCCTCTTGTCTGCTGCCCGACCAGTATCCCCGAACGCCGGGGCGAAGCGGTCCGACGACCGCTGTACGGACGCATGCGTGAGGGGCGGGCCCCGGCCTCGAAGTGCCGGGGCCCGCCCCTCACGCCACTGCTGGGGCCCTCAGCCCTTGCGGCTGTAGTTCGGCGCTTCGACGGTCATCTGGATGTCGTGCGGGTGGCTCTCCTTGAGGCCCGCGGAGGTGATCCGGACGAATCGACCCCGGTCCTGGAGTTCGGGGACGGTACGGCCGCCGACGTAGAACATCGACTGGCGCAGCCCCCCGACGAGCTGGTGGACGACGGCGGAGAGCGGGCCGCGGTAAGGCACCTGCCCCTCGATGCCCTCCGGGATCAGCTTGTCGTCGCCGCCGACGCCCTCCTGGAAGTACCGGTCTTTGGAGAAGGACTTGCGGTCACCGCGGGACTGCATGGCGCCCAGCGAGCCCATGCCACGGTAGGACTTGAACTGCTTGCCGTTGATGAAGAGCAGCTCACCCGGGGACTCCTCGCAGCCGGCGAGCAGCGAACCCAGCATCACGGTGTCGGCGCCGGCGACGAGCGCCTTGGCGATGTCGCCCGAGTACTGCAGACCGCCGTCACCGATGACGGGGACGCCGGCCGCCTTGGCGGCGAGCGAGGCCTCGTAGATCGCGGTGACCTGGGGCACGCCGATGCCGGCGACCACCCTGGTGGTGCAGATGGAGCCGGGGCCCACCCCGACCTTGATGCCGTCGACGCCGGCGTCGATCAGCGCCTGGGCGCCGTCGCGGGTGGCGATGTTGCCGCCGATCACGTCGACGGAGGCGTTCGACTTGATCTTGGCGACCATGTCGCCGACCAGCCGGGAGTGACCGTGTGCGGTGTCCACGACGATGAAGTCGACGCCGGCTTCGATGAGCGCCTGGGCCCGCTCGTAGGCGTCGCCGGCCACGCCCACGGCGGCGCCGACGAGGAGTCGGCCGTCCTTGTCCTTGGCCGCGTTCGGGTACTTCTCCGCCTTGACGAAGTCCTTGACCGTGATCAGGCCCTTGAGTGCACCGGCGTCGTCGACCAGCGGCAGCTTCTCGATCTTGTGCCGGCGCAGCAGCTCCATGGCGTCCACACCCGAGATGCCCACCTTGCCGGTGACCAGCGGCATCGGAGTCATGACTTCGCGCACCTGGCGCCCACGGTCGGACTCGAAGGCCATGTCGCGGTTGGTGACGATGCCCAGCAGCTTGCCGGCGGCGTCGGTGACCGGAACACCGCTGATGCGGAACTTGGCGCACAGCTCGTCGGCCTCCCGCAAGGTGGCGTCCGGGTGCACGGTGATCGGGTCAGTGACCATGCCCGACTCGGAGCGCTTGACCAGGTCGACCTGGTTGGCCTGGTCGGCGATGGAGAGGTTGCGGTGCAACACGCCGACGCCACCCTGCCGGGCCATGGCGATGGCCATCCGCGCCTCGGTGACCTTGTCCATGGCCGCGGACAGCAGCGGAACATTGACGCGAACGTTGCGGGAGATGAGGGATGAGGTGTCGATCTGCTCCGGCGCCATGTCCGAAGCACCGGGCAGGAGCAGGACATCGTCGTACGTCAGTCCGAGGGTGGCGAATTTATCGGGCATCCCGTCGGAGCCACTGCCGTTGACAGTCATGACACCTTCCCAAATGGTCTTGCTCAGCGCGGATGTCCATGCTAACGGGAACCCGCCGCGTCTCATTCCACGACCAAGATCGGCCGGAATCTTCGTCGCTTCGTACGAGCGTTTCTACTGCTCGGCCAGAGCCCTCAGACGGCTCAGTGCTCGATGCTGCGCGACCCTCACGGCCCCGGGGGACATCCCGAGCATCTGCCCGGTCTCCTCGGCGGTGAGCCCCACGGCAACCCGGAGGACCAACAGCTCACGCTGGTTCTCCGGCAGGTTGGCGAGCAACTTCTTGGCCCACTCCGCGTCGCTGCTGAGCAGCGCCCGCTCCTCCGGACCCAGCGAATCGTCCGGCCGCTCGGGCATCTCGTCGCTCGGCACGGCCGTACTGCCCGGATGCCGCATCGCGGCCCTCTGGAGGTCGGCCACCTTGTGCCCGGCGATGGCGAAGACGAAGGCCTCGAAGGGCCGGCCGGTGTCCCGGTATCTCGGCAGGGCCATCAGGACGGCGACGCAGACCTCCTGGGCGAGGTCCTCGACGAAGTGTCGGGCGTCGCCGGGAAGCCGGGAGAGCCGAGTGCGGCAGTACCGCAGGGCGAGTGGGTGTACATGGGCGAGCAGGTCATGGGTCGCCTGCTCATCACCCTCGACCGCACGGTGGACGAGCGCGGCGATACCCGTCGGCTCATCTTCACGCATCGGTCCATGGTGCCTTGGCGCCGGATCCTTCGCGGCACCCTGCCCCTTGTTGTGCGCTGAAGCGTTATGAGCAGGCGCGCCGGCACTCATCTCCTGCGCCCTCCCCTCCCGCTCGGCCGAATGGTCCCCTAGGAACTCCACACCTCAAGGATGCGGCATCGCGCACGAAGCGACACGTCCCTGGGATTGTCCCCCGGGAACCCCCCGGCGCGCACGCCTTCGGCAGAGGACGTCGAGACGGCGTCACGGCCCAGCGCGGAGCGGACGTCGGGGCCCGCTCCGCCGGGGTTCGCCACCCCGCACCAGTGGCCCCGTTAACGGACCAGACCCCAGCGGAATCCGAGCGCCACGGCGTGCGCGCGGTCCGAAGCGCCGAGCTTCTTGAAGAGCCGACGGGCGTGCGTCTTCACCGTGTCCTCGGACAGGAAGAGCTCGCGCCCGATCTCCGCGTTCGACCTGCCGTGACTCATGCCCTCCAGCACTTGGATCTCACGCGCGGTGAGGGTGGGGGCGGCGCCCATCTCGGCCGAACGCAACCGCCGCGGAGCGAGCCGCCAGGTCGGGTCGGCCAGGGCTTGGGTCACGGTGGCCCGCAGTTCGGCGCGCGAGGCGTCCTTGTGGAGGTAGCCGCGGGCCCCGGCGGCGACCGCGAGCGCTACGCCGTCGAGATCCTCGGCCACCGTCAGCATGATGATCCGGGCGCCCGGATCGGCCGAGAGCAGCCGCCGAACGGTCTCCACCCCTCCGAGTCCGGGCATCCGGACGTCCATGAGGATCAGATCCGAACGGTCGGCACCCCAGCGGCGGAGGACTTCCTCGCCGTTGGCAGCCGTCGTCACACGCTCGACGCCGGGCACGGTGGCCACTGCGCGGCGGAGCGCCTCTCGGGCAAGCGGGGAGTCGTCGCAGACGAGGACGGATGTCATGGCCGCCCTCCGCAGCTGCTGATGCGCGTCACCTTGAGCCTCCAGGCTGGTACGTATCGTCACCTGTGCGGTCGACACTCCCGGGAACACTGTCCGAGAGCTTGTTCCTTCAACCGCCTTCGCACTCTCAACGATGGTCACTCGAAAGAGTTACGGGTCGGACGAACACCTTCGGCACTCTACGTGAGGGGGCGAACACGTTGGAGGTACGACAGGCCGACGTTCCTCCATCTGGCGCTATGACCTATTTGGCGGCTTTCCTTCCGTTTGGTTGGTACCTGAGGCTAGATTCCCAATGAGTCATATTTACATCTACTAGGACAGTAGATCTGGACTCCATGACTCCTACCCGCCTCAGTAACGGCTTCAAGGGGACTAGCAATGGCAGATTTCTCCCGCCTACCCGGACCGAACGCCGACCTCTGGGACTGGCAGCTGCTGGCCGCCTGCCGCGGGGTCGACAGCTCCCTGTTCTTCCACCCGGAGGGCGAGCGGGGTGCGGCCCGGAGCGCGCGCGAGGCCTCGGCTAAAGAGGTCTGCATGCGATGCCCGGTGCGCGCGGAATGCGCGGCGCACGCACTCGCCGTACGAGAGCCGTACGGCGTGTGGGGTGGCCTGACCGAGGACGAGCGCGAAGAGCTGATGGGTCGCGCCCGCCACCGCCTGATCTCCGCATCCAGCGCGAGCGGCACCCGTACACACTGAACCCGCACTCAACGAGAAGAAGGAACGTTTCTCTGGAACGGGCAGGAGCGGGTGGCCGCCCACTCAACCGGCGGCGGCCCGCTCCAGCCGGTCCAACATCGCCGCGACGGCCGGCACCCGAGCCAGGTCGGGCAGGGTCAGCGCCACCACCTCGCGCTCCACCGGGGGCGTCACCCTCACCACGCGGGCGGCCTTGGCCCGCACCGACTCCACCGCCAGCTCGGGCAGTACGGCCACGCCCAGGCCCGCGCCCACCAGACCCACCACGGCCGGGTAGTCGTCCGTCGCGAAGTCGATACGCGGGGTGAAGCCGACGGCCTCGCAGACCTCCACCAGATGGCGGCGGCAGCGCGGGCAGCCCGCGATCCAGGACTCCCCGGCCAGGTCCGCCATGGCCACCGTCTCCGCGTCCGCCAGCCGGTGGCCCTCCGGGACCAGTCCCACCAGGCGGTCGGTGAGCACGGGTCGCACCACTAGGTCGTCCCACTCCCCCGGCGCGGCGGCCGGGCCGGTGCTCGCGTAACGGAAAGCGAGCGCCACATCGCAGTCGCCTTCGCGCAGCATCTCAACCGAGCGTGGTGGTTCTGCCTCCACCAACGACACCCGGGTACCGGGGTGGTCCCGGCGCAGTGCGGCGAGCGCCGTGGGCACCAGCGTCGAGCTGCCGCTGGGGAAGGACACCAGGCGCACCCGGCCGGCACGTAGCCCGGCGATGGCGGCGACCTCCTCCTCGGCGGCGGTGAGTCCCGCGAGGATGCCGGCGGCGTGCCGCACCAGGGCTTCCCCCGCCTCGGTCAGGCGCATCTCGCGGCCGGTGCGGATCAGCAGCGTGGTACCGGCGGACTGTTCGAGCGCCTTCATCTGCTGACTGACCGCGGGTTGGGTGCAGCCCAGTTCACGGGCGGCGGCGGAGAACGAGCCGGTGGCGGCCACCGCGCGCAGGATTCGGAGATGTCGAGCCTCGATCACCCTTTGAGCATAAGGGTCGCTTTGCCTTCGATACCAATGCCAAGTCACCTCTTTGAGTGAGGTCGGCTACCGTGCAGGAATGCACGTTCTCTCCGTGAACCTGGGCAAGGCGACCAGGGTCGACTACACCGACAACGAAGGCGGCCTCACCGGCATCGCCAAACGCCCCGCCACCGGACCGGTCCGGTTCTTCGCCCCGGGTCCCAAGGGGATCGGGGCCAGCGGCGTCGAGGGCGACGACCTCTGCGACCAGCGCCACCACGGCGGCGACCACCAGGCGGTCTACGCCTACGCCCGCGAGGACCTCGACCGCTGGGAGGGAGAACTGGGCCGCCCGCTACCGGCCGGCATGTTCGGCGAGAACCTCACCACCTGGGGAGTGGACGTCAACGGCGCCCGGATCGGCGAACGCTGGCAGGTGGGCCCGGAGGTGGTGCTGGAGGTCGCCTCGGCGCGCATCCCCTGCCGCACCTTCGCGGGCTGGCTCGGGATCCGCGGCTGGGTCAAACGGTTCACCCAGGACAACACCCCCGGTGCGTACCTGCGGGTGGTGAGGCCCGGGTACGTCCAGGCCGGTGACCCCGTGGAGGTGGTGCACCGGCCCGACCACGAGGTCACCGTCGCCTTCTTCTTCCGGGCCTTCACCCTGGAGCGGACGCTGCTGCCGCGCACCCTGGCCGCGGGCGACGCCCTGGAGCCCGAAGCGGTGGAGAAGGTCCACAGCTACCTGGCCGCCCAGGGCTCATCCGGCTTCCGGTAGACCGCACCGCCCGCGTGAGGGAACTTCCCCGGGGTGGCCGCTGCGGGCGGCTGGGGGATTCCTCAGGGACTCCCCCGATGCCCCGGGTCGGGCGCCTTCGGCAGGCTCGGGACATGCCCCGCTTCAAGCGCCTCCTGCTCGTGCTCGGCTCCGTCGCGGCCTTGGTCTCCGCCCTCCTGGGCGGCGGCTTCCTCTGGCTGTGGAACTCGGCCAAGGTCTCCACCGCCGGGTCCGTCGAGTTCCGCAACGAGTTGGCCGTACCACCGCTCGCCCCCTCCACGGTGCGCGCCGACGGCACCCGGGTCTTCCGGCTGGAGATGCAGTCGGGGAGCACCGAGTTCCGTCCCGGGCGGCCCACCCCGACCTGGGGCTTCAACGGCGACTACCTCGGACCCACGTTGCGTGCCAGGCGCGGCGAGAGGGTCGAGGTGCAGGTACACAACACCCTCGGCGAGACTTCCAGCGTCCACTGGCACGGGATGCACCTGCCCGCCCGGATGGACGGCGGTCCGCATCAGCCGGTCGGGGCGGGCGGCACCTGGACCGCGCGCTGGACGGTGGATCAGCCGGCTGCGACCCTCTGGTACCACCCCCACCCGCACGGCGAGACGGAGAAGCACGTGCAGCGGGGCCTCGCGGGGATGTTCCTCCTGGACGACGACGTCAGCACCGGGCTGGCCCTGCCCTCCCGGTACGGGGTGGACGACCTGCCCGTCATCGTTCAGGACGTGAAGTTCGACGGCGCGGAGTTCGACCACAGCCGGATGTTCCTGGCCAACTCCGGCTCCCTGGGCAAGGAGATCCTGGTCAACGGCACGCTGGCGCCGTACCGGCAGGTGCACGACGAACTGGTGCGGCTGCGAGTGCTGAACGCCTCCACCGCCCGGATCTACACCTTCGGCTTCGAGGACGACCGCGCGTTCTCCCTGATCGGCACTGACGGTGGGCTCCTCGAACGCCCCGCAGAGCTGGACCGACTCCAACTCACGCCCGGGGAAAGGGCCGAGATCGTGGTGCGGATGAAGCCCGGTGAGCGGACCGTGCTGCGCAGCGGGCCGTGGGCCGGGGGCGAGGCGTGGGAGAAGCGGTTCAGCGGTGGCGACGACTCCTTCGACGTGCTCCAACTGCGTGCCGCGCCTTCGCTGCGCCCCTCCCCCGCGCTACCCGCGCGGCTGGGGGCCGTGGACCTGCCCGACGCCCGGCAGGCGGTCAACGAACGGCACTTCGAGCTCAAGATGTCCGGCATCAACGGCAAGAAGATGGACATGGGTCGGATCGACGAGGTGGTCACCAGGGGTTCGACGCAGTTGTGGACCCTGCGCAACGGTGGGGACGCCACTCACAACTTCCATGTCCACGACGTGCAGTTCCGGGTGGTGGAGGTGGAAGGTGGCAGACCGCCGGTGGAGTTGAGGGGGCGCAAGGACACCGTCCCGGTCCCCAAGGGCGCGACCGTGAAGCTGGCGGTCCGCTTCGACGGGGACAGCGACCCGAACCTCCCGTACATGTACCACTGTCATCTGCTGTGGCACGAAGACCGAGGAATGATGGGGCAGTTCGTGGTGGTGGACCCGGCAGCCGCGGCGGGTCGGGTGCCCGGTGCCGCCACCGGGAGCCAGCACCCAGCACACTCCGCCCACCGGGGGCACTAAGTTGCCGGTATGACGACTGCACTGATTACGGGATCCACCGCAGGCATCGGCGCCGCCTTCGCCCGGAGGCTGGCGGCCCAGGGACACAACCTGGTGCTGGTGGCCAGGGACACCGAACGACTTCAGGAGCAGGCGACCGAACTGCACGACCGGCACGGCATCGAGGCCGAGGTCCTCACCGCCGACCTGTCCACGGAGGACGGCATCGCTTCGGTCGAGAACCGTCTGGGCGATCTGCGCGACCCGGTGGACCTGCTGGTCAACAACGCGGGGTTCGGTAACCGGGGCCGCTATCTGGAAGTCCCGATGGCGGACGAGCTGACGATGCTGAAGGTGCACGTGGAGGCCGTGCTCCGGCTCACTTCGGCGGCGGCACAGAGTATGCGTACCCGGGGCCGGGGCGGGGTCGTGAACGTGGCCTCGGTGGCTGCCTTCGTGCCCCGCGGCACGTACGGGGCGAGCAAGTCCTGGGTGGTCCAGTTCACCCAGGGAGCGGCCAGGGACCTTGCGGGGTCCGGTGTGCGGCTGATGGCACTGTGCCCGGGCTTCGTGCGCACCGAATTCCACCAGCGGGCCGGGATGGGCACCGACAACATCCCGAACTGGCTGTGGCTGGATGCGGACAAGCTGGTGGTGGAGGCGCTGGCCGACCTGGCCCGCGGCAGGACCGTCTCGATTCCGGATCCGCGGTACAAGGCGTTGATGGGCGTCGTGAAGCTGACTCCGCGGACCCTGCTGGGCGGGCTGTCCTCTCGGACCGGCCGCAAGTACGGACCGGCATAAAAAGCGCAGAATGGACGTATCCCTTCCACTGCGGGAGACGCCATGACATTCGTGCAGATCATCGATTACGAGACTCATCGGCCGGAGGACCTCAACGCCGCCCTCGACCGGTGGCTGGAGCAGTCCGACGGCAAGCGCACGGCCACCCACAGCATGGTCGGCAAGGACCTCGACTCGGCGACGCACTTCGTCGACGTGGTCGAGTTCCCGTCGTACGAGGCGGCCATGCGCAACTCCGCCCTGCCCGAGACCGACCGCATGTTCAAGGAGATGGTGGCGCTCTGCGACGGCATGCCGCAGTTCACCAACCTCGACGTGGTGCGCGACGAGAACCTGAACAAGGTACTGGTCAACCGGACCTTCGACGCGATCGCCGCGGAGGACGGCTTCGCGTTCGTCGAGGAGTGCTTCGCCGAGGGCTACGTCGACCACGACATCATGCCGAACACCAGCGGGGCCACCGGACGCGAGATCATCCGCCACGACGTGGGCATGTGGCGGGACGCGTTCGACTTCTCCTTCACCATGGACCGGCAGGTCGCCGAGGGTGACAGCGTGGCCACCCTGTGGACCTGGACCGGAGTCCACCGAGGTGAGTTCATGGGAGTGGCGCCGACCGGCAAGGAGTGCACCATGACCGGCTGTACCGTCTTCCGGATCGCCGACGGGCAGATCGCCGAGGGGTGGTGGCAGTTCGACGCCATGTCCCTGATGCGACAGCTGGGCATGACGGAGTCCTAGCCCGATCCCACCCGTGCGGCACCTGGTGCCGTGCACCGCACCCGAGACCGCACGTCGACCCAGCGGGGCGCACTGCCCCGCCCGTCGTGGCCCGCCACCGGCCGTCGGCGGTGCGCAGAGAACACGGAAGGCCCCGCCACCCGTCGCACGGCGAGGGTGGCGGGGCCTTCCGACGGCTCAGTGGCTGTGGCCGTGACCGTGGCCGTGCCCGGCCTCCGGCTCCTCCTCGGCCGGCTTCTCGACGACCAGGGTCTCGGTCGTGAGCAGCAGGGAGGCGATGGAGGCGGCGTTCTCCAGGGCGGAGCGGGTGACCTTGACCGGGTCGATGACGCCGGCCTTCACCAGGTCACCGTACTCACCGGTGGCGGCGTTGAAGCCCTGGCCCTTGTCGAGCTCGGCGACCTTGGAGGTGATGACGTAGCCCTCAAGGCCGGCGTTCTCGGCGATCCAGCGCAGCGGCTCGACGACGGCGCGGCGGACGACCGCGACACCGGTGGCCTCGTCGCCCTCCTTGCCGAGGTTGCCCTCCAGCACCTTGGCGGCGTGCACCAGGGCGGAGCCACCACCGGAGACGATGCCCTCCTCGACCGCGGCGCGGGTCGCGGAGATGGCGTCCTCCAGACGGTGCTTCTTCTCCTTGAGCTCCACCTCGGTGGCGGCGCCGACCTTGATCACGCACACGCCGCCGGCCAGCTTCGCGAGGCGCTCCTGGAGCTTCTCGCGGTCCCAGTCGGAGTCGGTGGACTCGATCTCGGCCTTGATCTGGTTGACGCGGCCCACGACGTCCTCGTGGTTGCCGCCGCCGTCGACGATCGTGGTGTCGTCCTTGGAGACGGTCACGCGGCGGGCGGAGCCCAGCACGTCCAGACCGGCCTGGTCCAGCTTGAGACCGACCTCCTCGGCGATGACGGTGGCGCCGGTGAGGGTGGCCATGTCCTGGAGCATCGCCTTGCGGCGGTCACCGAAGCCGGGGGCCTTGACGGCCACGGCGTTGAAGGTACCGCGGATCTTGTTCACGACCAGGGTCGACAGGGCTTCGCCCTCGACGTCCTCGGCGATGATCAGCAGCGGCTTGGAGCCACCCGCCTGGATGACCTTCTCCAGCAGCGGCAGGAGGTCCTGGATCGAGGAGATCTTGCCCTGGTTGATCAGGATGTACGGGTCGTCGAGGACGGCCTCCATACGCTCCTGGTCGGTGACCATGTACGGCGAGAGGTAGCCCTTGTCGAAGGCCATGCCCTCGGTGAACTCCAGCTCCAGGCCGAAGGTGTTGGACTCCTCGACGGTGATGACACCGTCCTTGCCGACCTTGTCCATCGCCTCGGCGATGAGCTCGCCGACCTGCTGGTCCTGCGCGGAGAGCGCGGCCACGGCGGCGATGTCGGCCTTGTCCTCGATCGGGCGGGCGGTCGCGAGGAGGTCCTCGGACACGGCCTTGACCGCGGCGTCGATGCCCTTCTTCAGGGCGGCCGGGGAAGCGCCGGCGGCGACATTGCGCAGGCCCTCGCGGACCAGCGCCTGGGCCAGCACGGTGGCGGTGGTGGTGCCGTCACCCGCGATGTCGTTGGTCTTGGTCGCCACCTCCTTCACCAGCTGGGCACCGAGGTTCTCGTACGGGTCGTCGATCTCGACCTCACGGGCGATCGTGACACCGTCGTTGGTGATGGTGGGGGCGCCGAACTTCTTGTCGATGACGACGTTGCGGCCCTTGGGGCCGATCGTCACCTTCACCGTGTCGGCCAGCTTGTTGACGCCGCGCTCAAGGGCGCGACGGGCGTCCTCGTCGAACTTCAGGATCTTCGCCATGGGAGCGTTTCAGTCCTCTTCTGAGAAACGAACAGCGCCCCGTGCCCGGATACGAAGGTCAGGGCCCGGGGCGCAGCTCAAAGCATCTGCTTCGGTGAATTACTTCTCGATGATCGCGAGCACGTCGCGAGCCGAGAGGACGAGGTACTCCTCGCCGTTGTACTTCACCTCGGTGCCGCCGTACTTGCTGTAGAGCACGATGTCGCCGACGGTCACGTCGAGCGGCAGGCGGTTGCCGTCCTCGAAGCGGCCCGGGCCAACAGCGAGGACGACGCCCTCCTGGGGCTTCTCCTTCGCAGTGTCCGGGATGACCAGGCCCGAGGCCGTGGTCTGCTCGGCGTCGAGCGGCTGGACCACGATGCGGTCCTCAAGCGGCTTGATGGCAACCTTGGAGCTGGCGGTCGTCACGATCCGACCTCCCCCTTCGGAGATCTCACGGGGTTAACTGTCTGAGGTGGCGACCAGGTGGATCCGTCGTCGCGGGTGCCGGACCTGCCCGTCGCTGTGTTGGCACTCCCCAGTGGCGAGTGCCAGAGCCGAGACTATTCCGGTGATTAGCACTCGGTCAAGCGGAGTGCCAATCCAGCGGCGATTCGACCCCATCGAAGGGCTCCTGGGCAGCAGCTCGGCGGGAACTGAGGGAACCTCGGGGTCGAGCCTCTCGTCGTTGAAGATATGAAGATGAAACATGGCAAAGGACAACAGACCGGGCCCAGGTCTTGAGGTCCGCGCTGGCCCCGGCAAACACGGCCATCGCCCGCCGGCGCGTGGAGGCGACCCTGCTCCTCCTGGTCCTCGGGATCACCGTCGCCGGGCAGGCGAGCGTGGGTCTGGCCATGACCGGCCGACTACCGGGCGACCTCAGCGGATTCGCCGTCAGCATGTCGCTGCTGGCCTTCGTCTCCCACCTCGCCGTGCGCCGCTTCGCCGCTTACGCCGACCCCCTGATCCTGCCGCTGGCGCTCCTCCTTACCGGCCTTGGCCTGGTGCTCCTGGCCAGATTGGACCCGACGTACCAGGAGAAATGGCCGAAATCCGAGCTGACGGCACCCGGGCAGCTGCTCTGGACCGTGATCGGAGTGGGCGTCTGCACCGCGCTGCTGGCGCTCGTGCGGGACCACCGGCTGCTCCAGCGCTACATCTACCTGACGATGGCCGTATCGCTGGTGCTCCTGATGGCGCCCGCCTTCTTTCCCGGCGACACCTACGGGGCCAAGCGGTGGATCCTCGTCGGCGGGCTCTCGCTCCAGCCAGGCGAATTCGTGAAGATCATGATTGCGGTGTTCTTCGCCGGTTACCTGGTGGTCCACCGTGACGCGCTGGCCCTGACCGGCCGTCGGGTCCTGGGTGTGCGTCTCCCGCCTGGCCGCCAGCTGGGGCCGATCGTCACCGTGTGGGTCGTGAGCCTGCTGGTGCTGGTCTTCGAACGGGACCTCGGCACCTCGCTCATCTTCTTCGGCGTCTTCGTCGTCCTGCTCTACGTGGCCACCGAGCGCACCAGTTGGATCGTCTGCGGCCTGTTCATGGCCGCTGCCGGCGCTTTCGTGGTCGGTTCCACCGAACCGCACGTCAAGGGCAGGGTGGCGGCCTGGCTCGACCCGATGGCCATCTACCTCCCGCCGGAGCTCCGCCCCGACGGGATCGTCTCCGACCAGTCGGCGCAGGCCCTGTTCAGCTTCGGCAGCGGCGGCGTCACCGGCACCGGACTCGGACTCGGCCACCCCGAGCTCATCGGCTTCGCCGGACGCTCGGACTTCATCCTCACCACGGTGGGCGAGGAGTTGGGGCTGGCCGGAACGATGGCCGTGCTCCTGCTCTACGGACTGCTGGTCCAGCGGGGCCTACGGATGGCCGTCGCCGCCCGCGACCCCTTCGGCAAGCTGCTCGCGGTCGGGTTGGCCGCCGCACTGGCCCTCCAGGTCTTCGTGGTCACCGGCGGCGTCACCGGCCTGCTCCCCCTGACCGGAAAGGCCCTGCCGTTCCTGGCCAAGGGCGGCTCCTCGGTGGTGGCGAACTGGCTCATGATCGCCTTGCTGCTGAGGATCAGCGACAGCGCAGAACGCCAACGGGAGGCCTCGGTGAGCCTGCCGCAGCCGCTGGCCGAGGCCCAGACGGCGCTGACGCCGGTGGCGGTGGCGCAGCGCCCCTGAGCGCCGCCGGCCCCCGAGCGGCCTTGGCTGCCCCGCGCCCTGCCGCCACGGGGCGGTGAAGCGACGGGTGACGCTCGCGGTCAACGAGCTGCGCGCGGCTGCGGCCTTCGGGTGGCGTGGCGGGAGGGCGTGCCGGAGTTCCCCAGGGAGCGGCACTCGGGCCTCGCCGCACCGGCGGGCCCGTGCCCGGGCAGGACCGCGCACCCGCCGAGAGGGAGCGCGTACGCGCCGGCTGCCAGCGCTCCGGCCGTCAGCCGGCGCCCGGGTCTCACAGGTAGTCCTCCAACCGACCCACCGCATACCCCTTGTCCGTGATGGTCTTCATGACCTGCCGGATCATGTCGGGCATGCTGCCGTCCCAGTCCTCCCGGCCACGGAAGTGGGTGAGGACGATATCGCCGGGGTGCAGGTCGCGGTCCCATTCCCGCCAGTCCATGCGGTCCGGGAAGCCCTCGGCGGCCCACAGCGGCACCGCGGTGATCCCGCAGGACTTCGCGGCGCGCAGGGTGTCCTTGTTGTAGTTGCCGTAGGGCGGGCGGAAGACGGTCGGCCGCTTGCCGAACTTCTTCTCGATGGTGTCCTGCATGCCGCAGATCTCGTGCTTCTGCTGCGCGTACGACAGTGCCGGCAGGTAGCGGTGGTTGACCGTGTGGTTGTTCAGGGTGACGCCGAGGTCCTGCATCTTCTTGAAGTACGGGTAGTCGTCCCGTACGAGGTAGTCACTGAGGAAGGCGGTGTACGGGATCTGGAGTTCCTGCATCATCTGGAGGAACTTGGGGTCCTTCTCCGCCCCGTCGTCCACGGTGAGGAAGACGACCTTCTCCTCGGTGGGCACCGTGGTGAAGACCGGCGGCAGATCGTCGTGGTCCTCGACTTCGAAGCCCTCGCGGGTTTCGATGTCGGGCTTCTCGGCCGGTGGTCGCGGCGCGATCAGCGGCACCTTGGCGAGGCCCCACTTCTTGGCGGCGGCGGCCCGGGCCAGCTCGGCCTGCTTGAGATTGGCGGCGTAGGCGGACAGCGCACCCGCCGGACCTGCCATGGCCTTGGGCTTCTCGGGGGCGTTGGCGGGTCGGGGCGCCTGCGAGGAGTCCGCGGAGCTTCCGCAGGCCGTACCGAGGGCGGCGACGAGCAGGGCGGTCAGAGCCATCCGGAGCCGGCGGGCCCGACCCGCACCCCTGTGGTGCGCTTTTCGGACTTTTCGTACTAGCTGCATGGCGCCGCATCCTGTCAGCCGGATCGCGCACCAGCCCGACGACACCTCGGCCACACCTCGCACCGTCCACCGACTGGCCCACAATGAACCGGTGAACGACCCCGACACCGCCACCGCCGCTTTCCACGCCCTCCTGACCCCCGAGGGCCAGTCCCTGCTCGATGCGCTGCGCGACTACGACCCCGCAACGGAAATCGCCGTCGCCACCCGGCTGCGTCGAGAGCACCCCGCCGAACTCGTCTCGGCCGCGCTCGGCCAAGCAAGGCTGCGGCAACGGGCGGTGGCCAAGTTCGGCGCCGAGGACGCGCACCGGATGTACTTCACGCCCGACGGAGTGGAACAAGCCACCCGCACCAGCGTGGCCACCCACCGCGCCGCCCGGTTCGCCGCGCTAGGCGTCCGCTCCGTGGCCGACCTCTGCTCCGGGATCGGCGGCGATGCCATCGCGTTGGCCCGCGCCGGGATCGCAGTCCTGGCCGTGGACCGCTCCCCACTGACCGCGGCGGTCGCCCGAGCCAACGCCGCGGCCCTGGGACTGGCCGAACTGATCGAGGTGCGCTGCGCCGACGTCACGCAGATCGACACCTCCGCCCACGACGCCGTGTTCGTGGACCCGGCCCGCCGCGGTGGACGAGGGCGCATCTTCGACCCGGAGTCGTACTCCCCTCCGCTGTCCTGGGCCGTCGGGGCCGCCCTCGGCGCCTCCCGCTGCGCCGCGTTGAAGATCGCCCCCGGAGTGCCGCACGAGGCCGTACCGCCTCAGGCGGAAGCCGAGTGGATCTCTGACGGCGGCGACGTGAAGGAAGCCGTGCTCTGGTTCGGCACCACCCCGGGGTCGGTCCGCGCCACCCTGCTGCCCACCGGCGCCTCGCTGGTCACCACCGCCCCCCTGCCCGACCCGCCCGTGGGCCCGGTGGGCCGGTACCTCTACGAGCCGGACGGTGCGGTGATCCGCGCGCATCTGGTGGCGGAGGTGGCCGGGGCCCTGGGCGGTCGCCTGATCGATCCGACGATCGCCTACGTCACGGCCGACGAACTGCGCCCCACGCCGTTCGCCACGGCGTACGAACTCACCGATGTTCTCCCCTTCAACCTGAAGAAGCTCAAGGCCCTCTTGCGGGATAGGGAGGTGGGCGTGCTGACGGTGAAGAAGCGGGGCTCGGCGGTGGAACCCGAGGAGGTCCGACGCAAGGTCAAACCACGGGGGCGGAACGCGGCCACGGTGATCCTGACGCGTGTTGCCGGCGCCCCGACGATGCTGATCGGCCGCCCGGCGGGCTGAGGGCGCTCCCGCAATCCGCTGGGCGGTCAGCGCACGGCGGCACACCGCAGGCGGAGGGACGACCCCACACCGGGCGCACTCGGGTCGTACGCCGACGCGGCTGGGGCCTGTCCGTCATCGTGCGCCCGCCGGGGCTGCGGGAGCGCCCGGAGACCGACCCCTTCAACGCCCCCGCGCCGGGCGTGAGCCCGGTCAACCCCGCCATGGTGGACTTGCCCGTTCGGCCTCCAGTTCCTGCTGCTCCACCGGGGAGTGAAGGCGCAGCGGCGACGGGGGGTCCGCCAGGACCCGGCGAGGCGCCGAGTTGACCCCAACTCCCCCACAGCGGCGGCTCGGCACGCGAGAGGGAGCGCATGATGGAGTCATGGCCGGTGACCACGGCGCTTCGGGCGCCTTCGTGTGGCGAGCCCGACCGCGGCCACCGTGGTGGCGACGGGACGGCATCATCGCGACGGCCCTGCTGCCGCCGCTGTTCGTGATCTTCCTCTACCTCTGGGAGCTCGGCGCCTTCCTGCTCCTCCTCGCCGCCGTGTACGCGGCCACCAGCGGCCATCCCCGGTGGTGCCGCGACGTCCGTACCGTCCGCGAGATCCGTGTGGAGCCGGGACCGCCCGCCCAGTTGGTGTTACGCCAGGTGTACGGGCGGATCTCCGTGCACCCGACCGAGGCGGTCACCGAGTTGCAGCCCTACGTGGTGGGTGTCTGCCGCGGACCGTACGTCGCGGACCAGCGCACTCTGTTGCTGCGGCTGGGGCGCCGCACGTACCGCACCCGCGACTCGCGCAACCCGGCTTTCGAGGTAAGGCAGTTGGAGGAGGCGCTGCGCAGGGCCTGCCCGAACATGGTGGTCCGGGAGCCGGAGGACCGCCGCGTCTGGGTTCTCGATCTCGGCATCTGAGGACCCCCAACCCGTCGGCCGGGCGCGCTCAGCCCACCGACTCGAACCGCCAACGGTGTACCGGCCGAGTGATGAGGTCCGCCGCCGGCTCCGGCAGTTCCGGGAGCTCCTCGGCTCCGGTGTCCGTCCACCAGGTGATGACCAGCACCCGGTCCCCCGGGGCACGGAAGTGTTCGCGACGCGCGGGCTCCCTGGCCAGCACCTGAGCCCGGGCCCATTCGAGCAGTTCGGGGCCGCGGCCCTGGGCGGCCCGGGCCTCCCACATCAGCGCCAGGGTGCTCATGAGTAGAGGTTGTCCTTGCTGATCTCATGCACGTGATCGTGCGAGTGGCCGGCGTCGTGCCCCTGCGTCCCGCTGCCCGGAACGTGCGGATCAGTCACCGGAAGTGAGGAGTCCGCGGGCAGGTCCCAGTCGGAGGCGGGCCGGTTGCGGGCCACCATTTCGGCGCCGAGGGCAGCGACCATCGCCCCGTTGTCCGTGCACAGCTTGGGCCGTGGCACCCGCAGGACGATCCCCGCGGACTCGCAACGCTCCTGGGCCAGCGCCCGCAGACGGGAGTTGGCGGCGACCCCGCCGCCGATCATCAGATGGTCCACGCCTTCGTCCTTGCAGGCCCGGACGGCCTTGCGGGTGAGCACGTCGACCACGGCTTCCTGGAAGGAGGCCGCCACATCACGCACCGGAACCTCTTCCCCCGCCTTCCGCTTCGCCTCGATCCAACGCGCCACGGCGGTCTTCAACCCGGAGAAGGAGAAGTCGTAGGCGGGGTCCTTGGATCCGCTCAGCCCGCGCGGGAAGTGAATGGCGGCGGGATCCCCCTCCCGGGCCAGCCGGTCGATGACCGGGCCGCCGGGAAAGCCCAGGTCCAACACGCGCGCGATCTTGTCGAACGCTTCGCCCGCGGCATCGTCGATGGTCGCGCCGAGCGGTCGGACGTCGCTGGTGATGTCCGGCGCCAGCAGCAGCGAGGAGTGGCCGCCGGAGACCAGCAGCGCCATCGTCGGCTCCGGCAGCGGCCCGTGTTCCAGCTGGTCCACGCAGATGTGTGAGGCGAGGTGGTTCACCCCGTACAGCGGCTTTCCCAGCGCGTAGGCGTACGCCTTGGCCGCCGAGACGCCGACCAGGAGCGCACCCGCGAGACCGGGACCCGCCGTGACGGCGATGCCGTCGAGGTCGCGGGCGCTGACGCCGGCTTCCTTCAACGCCCGCTCGATGGTGGGGACCATGGCCTCCAGATGGGCCCGGGAGGCCACCTCGGGCACGACCCCCCCGAAGCGGGCGTGCTCGTCGACGCTGGAGGCGACGGCGTCGGCCAGCAGGGTGGTGCCCCGTACGACGCCGACGCCGGTCTCGTCGCAGGAGGTCTCGATGCCGAGGACGAGGGGTTCGTCAGCCATGGTTGTCAGATCTCACTTCGTAGGGCCGGGCCCGTCGCCGAGCTCGCTGGGTCGGTCAGTCGCATGACGAGCGCGTCCACGTTGCCGGGTTGGTAGTAGCCGCGCCGGAAGCCGATCGGCTCGAAACCGAAACGTTCGTAGAGCCGCTGGGCCCGGGTGTTGTCGACCCGGACTTCGAGCAGCACCTCGGTGCACTCGAAGGCGGTCGCCGCGCTCAACAGCTCGGTCAGCAGGCGGGAGCCGAGGCCGGTGCCCCAGGCCTGCGGCGCCACCGCGATGGTCTGCACGTCGGCCAGGTCGCCGGCGGCGGCCAGGCCCGCGTAGCCGGTCAGCCCGCCCGTCTGCGGGTCCTCGGCCACCACGTAGCGACGGGTGGCGCGGGGCCCGCGCGCATGGGCGAGCTCGGACCAGAACATGCCCGCGGACCAGGCGTCCTCGGGGAAGAGGACGTGCTCCAGTTCCAGCACCGGCTCGATGTCCCACCAGCGCATCTCCCGCAAGGTGACGGGGCTGGCGGTCTCGGTGCTCGAAGGGCTGGTGCTCACTGCGGGGTGACCACCTTGTAGTTCTTGGGCACCTGCGCGTCGGGGCGCCGCAGGTAGAGCGGCAGCGGATCGAGGAAGCCGTCGCCGCCCGCGGCGATCCGCTCCGCGGCGAGTGCGGCCAGGGCGCTCGCCGACTGGTGCTCCGGGCCGCGCGCGTCCGGGAACGCCTCGGGGTAGAGCCGTGCACCGGCGCCGACCACGGGCAGTCCAGCCAGTTCTTCGGCGATCTCCGCGGGCCGGTCCACGGACGGCTCGCCGATCCGGGTACGGGCATCCGCGTAACGGGCCCAGTAGACCTCCTTGCGCCGGGCGTCGGTGGCGACCGCGAAGGGGCCCTCGATGCCGCAGGCGTAGGCGAGTCCGTCCAAGGTGCACAGGCCGTGAACCGGCACGCCGAGCGCGGACCCGAAGGTCACCGCGGTGACCAGGCCGACCCGCAGGCCCGTGTAGGGGCCGGGCCCGACGCCCACGACGATCCCGGTCACCGCGTCGAGGGCGAGCCCTGCGGTCCTTAGGACCCGGTCGACGGCGGGCAGCAGCAACTCCCCGTGTCGACGGGCATCGACCTGGTGGGACTCGGCGATGACGCGGGCGCCGTCGTGGAGTGCGACGGTGACTGCGGGCGTGGCGGTATCAACAGCGAGCAAGAGCACGCAAACAGCCTAAGGGTTCTCCCGCACTCCGTGGTCGGGCCCACGGGTGGCGCCCGGAGCACCGTCCGGGCGCCACCCGTGGGGACACCAGTGGCCGCGCCTTGCGTTGGCCGCGTCCGCTGCCGGAGCCCATGCCGCTCATCGGCCCGACCGGCTCGGCTCACCGGCGACTGTGAGACGGCGGCGGGAGGCTCGCAGCATCCCTTGTGGGCCGCTCCGTTGCGAAATACCGGGGTCCTTTGCCCGCGTACGGCGGTGATCGGCGGGGCGTTGGCGAGCCTGCTGCTAACGTCACCCCCGGTGCTGCCGGTGGGCGGCACTGATGCGCCGGTGAGCGAGAGGTGGAGCAAGGTGGCACGGAGCAGCTCGGGATTCGTGGCCGGGCTCACCGCGGCGGCCCTGGCCGTGGTCGGATTCCTCGCTTACCAGGCCTCGGCCAGTGCTCCTGAGGGGTTGGCCGGCTCCCAGCCGGCAGGGGCCCGCCCCTCCAACAGTGCGGCGCAGACCGAGGTGGACCCCAAGAGCACCAGGGTTCCGGAGAACTCCGGCACCGGGGAGCGGGTGGTCTACTCGCTGACCGCCAAGCGGGTGTGGCTGGTGGGCGCCGACGGACAGGCCCAGCGGACGTTCCCGGTCGTGCCGGGCACCCTCAACCCGGGTCCGGGGACTTACGTCGTGACCTCCCGCTCCGGCTCCGTCACCGGTTCGGACGGGGCGCCGGTGGAGCATGTGGTGCGGTTCGCCAGCAACAGTGGTCTGGCCATTGGCTTCAGTGCTCGGGTGGACGGCGCGACGCCGGCACCCGACCCCGGTGTGAAGGCCGGCGGTATCCGCATGAGCCGGGCGGACGGGGACGCGATGTGGTCCTTCGCGACGGTCACGTCCAAGGTCATCGTCATCCCCTGAGGGCCGTCGGCCGACTCCGGTGGGCTGCGGTCGCGAGGCCGGCCAACCCGTCAGGAGCAGCACACCGGCGCCTGTCGAATAGACCCGTACGGAGTACCTTCGGGGCGCCGCTCGTCCACGGCGGGCGGTCGCCGCCGTGGACGAGCGGTGTCGGTCAGGCCGCGTCGGGGGCGGCCCTGGGGTGGTCGACGCTGCGTACCGCCGGCAGGAGCTCGCTGGCGGAGCTGCGCTCTTCGTCGTCGCTGTCCGGCGCGCGGTGTCGACCGGGTGGGGTGGAGACGGCCGAGGCCGCGGCGCAGGAAGCCAGCAGGTCCCGTGTCGACAGGGCGGGGTGTGGCGTGGGTGCCATGGCTGCCTCCTGAGCTCGGGAGAGCCGACGTGTCAGCGTGGACTCGGGCACGGCCGGAGCATGCGAACTTAGGCACACCTAACCAAGCCCGCTACCATGTCATCACGTTCCCCACCCGCGACGCAACAGGTTGCCGACACCTCGTCGGAATCCACGAAGTCCCACCGAGAACGCCCGGACGCGGGCACAGCTCGCCACGGTCCGGGCGCCGCGGCGGCGCCCGGACCGCAGGGGTGGGAACTCAGCCGAGCCCGGCCAACACGTCGGAAACCGCGGCCCAGCGCGCACCGACGCCCAGGAGCGAGACCGTGCGCACGTCGTCGAGGACCTCCTCGTGCCCGACCGCACGGGCGATCACCACGTGCAGTCGGTCCTCCGACAGCTCCTCGACCTTGCCGTCGCCCCATTCGACGACCACCACGGAGTCCGGCAACGACACGTCGAGGTCGAGGTCCTCCATCTCCTCCAGCCCGCCGCCGAGCCGGTAGGCGTCCACGTGCACCAGCGGCGGACCCGCGACGAGGGAGGGGTGCACCCGGGCGATCACGAAGGTCGGTGAGGTCACCGCCCCCCGCACACCGAGCCCCTCGCCGAGGCCCCGGGTCAAAGTGGTCTTGCCGGCGCCGAGTTCGCCGGTGAGCAGGACCAGGTCGCCCGGGCGCAGCAGCGCGGCCAGCCGGCGGCCGAGGTCCTGCATGGCCGCCGGAGAACCGACGGTGATCCGGCCTGCGGCCCCGGTCTCGGTGGCGATCTCAGGAGCCTGGTTGTGCGGTGCTTCCATAGGCGCCAACGTTAGTCGCTGCCGGGCGCGTCCCGGCCCGACCCAGCAGGTCCGCCAGCCGGTCCGTGACCACCTCCGGGTGCTCCAGCATCACCAGGTGCCCGGCGTCGGGGACGATCACCAGCTCGGCGTCCGGAAGCAGATCGGCGATCAGCACGCTGTGCTCGGCCGGCGTGACCACGTCCCGGTCGCCGGCCAACACCAGCACCGGCAGGGAGGCGAACACTCCCAGCGACTCCGCCTTGTCGTGGTCCTGGAAGGCCGGGTAGAACTCGGCCACCACGTCGATCGGGGTCGCCTCGATCAGGCGTTCCGCGAAGCGAGCGACTGCGGGGTCCACGTCGCCGGACCCGAAGGAGTACCGTTTGATCATGCCGGCGAACAGGTCCGCGGTGGCCTGACGGCCCCGCTCGACCAGCGCCGCTTGCGAGCCCAACGCCCGCAGCACGCCCGGCAGAATGCGGCGCACCGCGTCCATGCCGGCGGCCGGCAGCCCGTAGGTGACCTCTCCCAGCCGCCCGCTGGAGGTTCCGATCAGGGCCACGGCGGCGACCCGGTCCCGCACCAGCTCGGGGAACTGCGCCCCCAGCGCCATGACCGTCATCCCGCCCATCGAGTGGCCGACAAGCACCAGCGGCCCCTCGGGCGCCGCCGCGTCGATCACCGCCTTGAGGTCGCGGCCGAGCCGGTCGATGGTGACCGGCTCGCCGTCCGCCTGCGCGAGGCCCCGCGCGGAACGTCCGTGACTGCGCTGGTCCCAGTGGACGGTACGGACCACCCCGCGCAGGGCCGCCCGCTGGAAGTGCCAGGAGTCCTGGCTCAGGCAGTAGCCGTGGCTGAAGATCACCGTGACCGGCGCCGGCGCTTTCCGGCCGAACAGGCGCTTCTTGCGGGGGGCCGCGCCACCCGCGTGCCGGTCTGCTTCCTCGACCTCGTAGTACAGCTCGGTGCCGTCCTCGGCCCGCACCTTGCCGGGGGTGCCGCGCAGGGTGCCGTACGGGCCGGAGGCGTCCAATGCCAGCCGCGCCTTCATCCGCATGCCGCGGCCGACGGTCAGCCGCTCCACCGCGACCCCCGCCGCCGCGCCCGCGGCTATCACTCCGATCGCCGCGCCGGCCAGTCCGGCCTTGCGCCAGCCGCCTACGGCGGCGCTGGTCTCGTTCACCGTGCCGTACTCCTCAGCCTGGTGGAGAACTGTCTCGGTACTACCCGGGTGGGATCACCGTCACCTATGCAGGTGGACCCGTGGAACGCGACTTCCGATCCGGGTGACGATCTCGTACGCGATGGTGCCCGAGGCCTGCGCCCAGTCCTCGGCCGTAGGCTCGCCCCGGTCGCCCGGACCGAACAGCACCGCCTGGGCCCCGGCGGTCACCGATTCCCCACCGAGGTCCACCACGAACTGGTCCATCGCGACACGACCGGCGATCGTGCGCACCTTGCCTCCAAGGAGCAGCGGGCCGCGACCGGAGGCATGGCGCGGGACGCCGTCGGCGTAGCCGGCGGGCACCAGGGCCAGGTTGGTTTCGGCAGGGGTGGTGTAGTGATGCCCGTAACTGACGCCGTGACCCCCCGGAACGGCCTTCACCAAGGCGACGGAGGCAGTGAGCGTCATCGCGGGGCGCAGGCCCAGCTGCGCCGAGGTGCCCAGCTCGGGGGCCGGTGAGATGCCGTAGATCGCCAGCCCGGTCCGCACCAGGTCGAGATGGGCCTCGGGCAGGGTCAGCGTGGCGGGCGAGTTGGCGATGTGCCGCACCTCCGGCTCCAGGCCCTCCTTCTCCGCGTAGGCGGCCATCTCGCCGAAGAGGTCAAGCTGAGCGGCGATCGAGGGGTGACCGGGCTCGTCCGCGCAGGCAAGATGCGACCAGACGCCGGTGACCTCGACGGTTCCCTCCGCCTGAGCGGCGACCGCGGCACCCACCAGCTCCGGCCAGCCCGCCGGCGGGCAGCCGTTGCGGCCCAGCCCGGTGTCGGCCTTGAGCTGGATCCGGGCAGTCCGCCCGGCGCACCGGGCGGCCCGCACCACCTCGTGCAAGGCCCACATCCCGCTGACCGCCACGTCGATATCGGCCTCGATGGCCTCCTGCCAGGGGCCGCCCGGTGTCCACAGCCAGCACAACAGCCTGGCCTGGTCCACTCCGATTCCGGCAGCGCGCAGCGCCAGCGCCTCCTGCGGCGTTGCCGTGCCCAACCACTTCGCGCCGGCCTGCAGCGCGGCCCGCGCACAGGGGACCGCCCCGTGCCCGTAGCCGTCGGCCTTGACCACGGCCATCAGCTGCGCCCGGGGCGCCCGATCGCGCAACGCGCGCACATTGGCGCGTACGGCGTCCAGATCGATCTCGGCACGTACGCGCGGCGGTGTCTCGTTCATCTCGCCCAGTCTCTCAGAGCCCCCGCCCGGCCCCCGGATCCGACCCATCCCGGCGCCCGTACCGCAGCCGCGCCGGCTCTCAGGAGCCGGTGACCTCGCGCCAGGCCCGCGGCAGCGCCCGGGCCACCTCGTGGGCGGTCACCGGAGCCCGCCGCGCCGCGAGACGGGCCGCCAACCCGTGCAGGTGGGCACCCACCGAACCGGCGTCCAGCGGGTCGAGGCCGGCCGCCAGCAAGGAGCCCGTCAGGCCGGACAGCACGTCCCCACTGCCGGCCGTCGCCAGCCACGGCGTCCCCGTCGGGTTGACCCGCACCGGGCCACCCCCGGGGTCGGCAACCAGGGTGGTCGCCCCCTTGAGCAAGACCGTGGCACCGTAGCGGGCGGCCAACTCCCGTGCCGCGGCGAGCCGTGACGCCTCGACTTCCTCCCGGCCCACTCCCAGCAGTGCCGCAGCCTCGCCGGCGTGCGGGGTGAGCAGCGTCGGCGCCACCCGGGCGCGCAGCGCTTCCGGGTCCAGGCCGCGCAGCCCGTCGGCGTCCACCAGGACCGGCACCTCGGAAGCGAGCACCTCCGTCACCGCCCCCCTGGTGTCACCGAGCCCGGGGCCGACCACCCACGCCTGCACCCGTCCCGCCTTCGCGGGCGTGCCCTCGTGGACCAGGGTCTCCGGGTAGTGGGCGAGCACTTCACCGGCCGCCGGCCCCACATAGCGCACGGCGCCGGCGCCGCCGCGCAGGGCCCCGGCGACGGCCAGGACCGCCGCGCCCGGGTAGCGAGCCGAGCCGGCGGTCACCCCAACGACCCCCCGCCGGTACTTGTCGCTCGACGCTCCGGGGGCCGGCAGCCGGGCGGCCACGTCCGCGTACTGGAGCGCTTGGAGGTCCGGGACGACCGGCAGTGCGGCCTCCAACCCGATCGGAACCAGCCGGAGGGCGCCGACCCGTTCCGCCGCCGGGTCGATCAGCAGGGCGGGCTTGTACGCGCCGAAGGTGACGGTCACATCGGCGTGGACGGCTGCTCCCGCGACTTCCCCGGTGTCCGCGTCCACCCCGCTGGGCAGGTCGACCGCGACCACCACCGCCCCGGCCGCTCGGGCCGCGCGCGCCTGCCCGGCAAGGGCGGCTGCGGCCGGGCGCAGCCCGCCGTAGCCGCCGATCCCGGTCAGTCCGTCCAGTACCAGGTCTACTCGGGCCGGCAGCTGTTCGCAGATCCGGCCGCCGGCCCGCCGCAGAGCGGCCAGTCCAGCCGGGTGCGCCCGCTGCGGGTCCACCAGTACGGCGCTCACGCGCGCGCCGCGACGGGCCAGCCGGGCACCGGCGTAGAGCGCGTCCCCACCGTTGTCGCCGGCACCGACCAACAGGCCGACGCGCGCCGCGTACACCCGCCTGAGCAGGCCCGCGCAGGTTGCGGCGAGCCCTGCCGCAGCCCGCTGCATCAGGGCGCCTTCGGGGAGGACGGCCATGAGCGCGTGCTCGGCGGCCCGAACGGTCTGGACGCTGTAGGCGTTACGCATGCCCTGAGTCTGCCCCACCGCTCCCCGGGCCCGAGGGAACGGGCTGCTTCCCGTGACCGCCGGGGTGTCGGGGCGGGGACACGGTGGGCGCGGCTTCCGGCGAGCGGTGGAAGGGGGCGGGCCGCAGACGGTCACCCCTCGGCGATCACCACGGCCGAGGCCACTCCGGCGTCGTGACTCATCGACAGGTGCCAGGAGCGCACTCCTCGTTCGGCTGCGGCCAACTCCACCGTGCCGCGCACCCGCAGCCGCGGCTGCCCGGATTCCTCGACGTAGACCTCGGCGTCCGTCCACAGCAGCCCTGCCGGCGCACCGAGGGACTTGGCGAGCGCCTCCTTCGCGGCGAACCGGGCGGCGAGTGAGGCCACTCCGCGCCGCTCGCCGCTGGGCAGCAGCAACTCCCTTTCAATGAAGAGTCGTTGCGCCAGCCCCGGTGTCCGCTCCAAGGACGTGGCGAAGCGTTCGATCTCCGCCACGTCGATGCCCACCCCGATGATCATCTGCTGTTGGCCCTCACTCCACGGTCACGGACTTCGCCAGGTTACGCGGCTGGTCCACCTCGTTCCCCCGCGCCGTCGCCAACTCGCATGCGAACACCTGCAGGGGCACCGCCGCCACCAGGGGCTGGAGCAGCGTGGGCGTGGCCGGGATGCGGATGAGGTGGTCCGCGTAGGGCACCACCGCCTCGTCCCCCTCCTCGGCGATGACGATGGTCCGGGCCCCGCGCGCCCTGATCTCCTGGATATTGCTGACGATCTTGTCGTGCAGTACCGAGCGTCCGCGCGGCGAGGGGAGGAGCACCACCACCGGCAGGTCCTCTTCGATCAGTGCGATCGGCCCGTGCTTCAACTCGCCCGCCGCGAAGCCCTCCGCGTGCATGTAGGCCAGTTCCTTGAGCTTGAGGGCGCCCTCCAGGGCCACCGGATAGCCCACGTGGCGGCCGAGGAAGAGCACGGTGTTCTTCGCCGCCAGGGAACGGGCCAGCTCCCGCACGGGTTCCATGGTCTGGAGCACCCGCTCAACCGCGTCGGCCATCTGCGCGAGCTCACGGATCACCGCCCCGACCTCGTCGCCCCATTTGGTCCCGCGTACCTGCCCGAGGTACAGCGCCACCAGGTAGCAGGCCACCAGCTGGGTCAAGAACGCCTTGGTGGAGGCCACCGCGACCTCCGGCCCGGCGTGGGTGTAGAGCACCGCGTCGGACTCGCGGGGAATGGTCGAACCGTTGGTGTTGCAGATAGCCAGGACCCGGGCTCCCTGCTCCCTGGCGTGCCGCAGGGCCATCAGGGTGTCCATGGTCTCGCCGGACTGGGAGATGGCGATGACCAGGGTCCGCTGGTCCAGGATCGGGTCCCGGTAGCGGAACTCGCTGGCCAGCTCCGTCTCGCAGGGGATGCGCGTCCAGTGCTCGATGGCCAACTTGGCGATCATGCCCGCGTGGTAGGCGGTCCCACAGGCCACGATGACGACCTTGTCGACCTCCCGCAGCGCCCAGGGCGCGATCCGGACCTCGTCCAGGGTCAACTGCCCGCTGGCGTCGATGCGCCCCAGCAGCGTGTCGGCGACCGCCTTGGGCTGCTCGGCGATCTCCTTCAACATGAAGTAGTCGTAGCCGCCCTTCTCGGCGGCCGAAGCGTCCCAGTCCACGTGGTACGAGCGGACCTCGGCCGGTACCCCGGAGAAGTCCGTGACGGTGACCGCGTCCCGGCGTAGCTCCACCACCTGGTCCTGGCCCAGCTCGATCGCCGAACGCGTGTGCGCGATGAAGGCGGCCACGTCGGAAGCGAGGAAGGACTCCCCCTCGCCCACCCCCACCACCAACGGCGAGTTCCGGCGTGCACCCACCACCACGTCCGGCTCGTCGGCGTGGACGGCGACCAGGGTGAAGGCGCCTTCCAGCCGGCGGCACACCTGCCGCATGGACTCGGCGAGGTCTCCGCAGGAGGAGAACGCCTCGCCGAGCAGATGTGCCACCACCTCGGTGTCCGTGTCGGACTCCAGCCGGTGCCCGCGCTCGGCGAGCTCGGCCCGCAGGGCGGCGAAGTTCTCGATGATCCCGTTGTGCACGACCGCGACCCGACCCGAATTGTCCAGGTGCGGATGCGCGTTGACGTCGTTGGGTGCCCCGTGCGTGGCCCACCGGGTGTGACCGATACCGGTGGACCCGCTCGGCAGCGGCCGGTCAACGAGCTCCTTCTCCAGGTTGACGAGCTTGCCCGCCTTCTTCGCCGCGGCCATCCCCCCGTCGGCGAGGACGGCTACCCCCGCCGAGTCATAGCCCCGGTACTCCAGCCGCTTCAGTCCCGCGATGACGACTTCGAGCGCCGACTGCGCTCCGACGTAACCCACGATTCCGCACATGGCGGCAGCCTACGTCGCGCGTCGGCCGCCGCCAGGGAACCGAGCGGAGATCAGCCGAGCTTCTTCAGCTGGGCCTCGATCAGCGCCGGGGGAACCTCCTTGGCTCCGTCCTTGCCGAAGGCGACCGTCATGAAGGTGGCCAGCGTGCCTCCCTGGCGCGCGGCGGCGACCTGGAACACGGACTTCTCGCCCTCGTCCTCGATGGTGAGGGCCCAGCCGGCCGCCTCCTCGCCGCCGGAGACCGTCACCGGAGCGACCTTCACCACATTGGTCTTCGCGCCCTTGTTGTCGGCCTTGAAGCCGCCGGCGCAGGCCTCACCGGCCGTGCGCAGCAAGGCGAGGGCGTCCTTTGCCCCGGTGCCCTCGTAGCTGCCCAGCGCGATGGAGGTGACCGTCATGTTGCCCAGGGCCATCATCGCCGCGTTGGCCTTCTCCTCCTCCGAGGCGTTCGCGGCCGGCTCCTCCGGCGCGGCGAGCGCCTTACGACGGACCGTCGCGGCGGGGGACCCGGTGGAGATCAGCACGGCGGCCTCGGCCAGCGGCTTGCATTCGGCCTTGTCGGTGCTGACATCCGTCGCAGCGACGATGTCGGCGGGCTTGGCGGGCTCCACCTTGTGTCCGGAGAGGTCAGCCGTCGCCAGCGCCAACTTCTCCAGCTCCGCTTCGCCCAGTGCCACCGCGGGCTTCGTCTCCGGGGCGGCCGACCGGGTCGACCCCGCGGCCTTGTCGCCCTTGTCTCCGGAGGCCTCGTCGGATCCGGACCCACAGGCCGTCACGACGAGCGCCAACGAGACCGCTCCGGCGACGACACCGAACCGACGAACCACACTGCTCTGCACAGACAACCCCTGTTGTTTGGCCCAACCTGGCCAGTTGGGCGTTTACTACCGCATCCGACGCGGTCGTCGCGGGCGCGGCCAGTTGGCTGACCGTCCCGCCGTTGCGCAGTACGACCAGGGGGGCGGCACAATGGTTGCCCTGGCGATCCAGAGGAGTTTCAACTTTCTCGTGACCCGCCCGCTGCCTCCTCCCCGAGCAGCCCGCCACCAAGGATGCGGAGCAGTGCCCGTTCCCCGCTGGCCCGGGGTCATGCCGTGAGGCATCCCACCCGCCACGTCCGGCCGGCAGCCGACACAATGGGCGGGTGATCACATCTCCGCCGCCACGGAGCGCCCAGCGTCGGGCGGCCGAATCCAGCCCTTACGTCGACCTCAGCCGCGACGAGTGGAGCGCGCTGCGCGAGCGGACCCCGCTGCCACTGACCGCCGACGAGGTCGAGCGGCTCCGCGGCCTCGGCGACGTCATCGACCTCGACGAGGTACGTGACGTGTACTTGCCTCTGTCCCGGCTGCTCAACCTGTACGTGGGTGCCACCAGCGACCTGCGCGGCGCGCTCAACACCTTCCTGGGCGACGCGGGCAACGGCCACGGTGCGCAAAGCGGCACCCCGTTCGTCATCGGGGTCGCCGGCAGTGTGGCCGTGGGCAAGTCCACCGTCGCCCGCCTGCTCCAGGCGCTGCTGGCGCGCTGGCCGGAACACCCCCGGGTGGAGCTGGTCACCACCGACGGCTTCCTCTACCCGATGCGGGAGCTGCGCGAGCGGGGCCTGATGTCGCGCAAGGGCTTTCCGGAGTCCTACGACCGGCGCGCGCTGACCCGCTTCGTCGCCGACATCAAGGCGGGCAAGCAAGAGGTCACCGCCCCGGTCTACTCCCACCTGATCTACGACATCGTGCCCGGCGAGCGGCTGACCGTCCGCCGGCCGGACATCCTGATCGTGGAAGGGCTGAACGTCCTCCAGCCGGCACTGCCTGGCAAGGACGGGCGCACCCGGGTGGGCCTCGCCGACTACTTCGACTTCAGCGTGTACGTGGACGCCCGGCCTGAGGACATCGAGCGCTGGTACCTCAACCGCTTCCGCAAGCTCCGCGAAACCGCCTTCCAGAACCCCTTCTCCTACTTCCGCAAGTACACCCAGGTCTCCGAGGAGGAGGCCCTGGACTACGCCCGCACCATGTGGCGGACCATCAACCGCCCCAATCTGTTGGAGAACGTGGCCCCCACCCGCGGCCGGGCCACGCTCATCCTGCGCAAGGGGCCGGACCACAAGGTGCAGCGCCTGAGCCTGCGCAAGCTGTGAGAGCGCGCTAAGGCCCCTGATCCACCGCGGAGCTCGGGCCAGCCCCTAAGGTGCACGCATGCTGCATCTGCGGATGATCACCCCGCAGGACCGCACCGAAGAGGTCCTGGCCCTGGTCGACCGTACGGTCGGCACCACGCATGTGGCGGTGTTCGCCGGTGTCGGCCGCGATCCGGCGGGCGACATGGTGATGTGCGACGTGACCCGCGAGGCGGGCGACGGACTCCTCAACGCGCTACGCGCCCTCGGTCTCGACAGGGACGGCTCGATCGCCGTCGAGAACATCGACCTGACGCTCTCGCAGCGGGCGGTGGCCGCGGAACGGGAGAGCCCGGGCGAGCCGGCCGACGCGGTGCTCTGGGCTCAGCTCTCGGAGGCCACCCAGGAGGAGTCCACCTTCTCCTTCACCTACCTGGCCTTCATCAGCCTCGCGACGATGATCGCGGCCTGCGGTGTGGCCCTGGACAACGCGATCCTGATCGTGGGAGCGATGGCTGTCGGCCCGGAGTTCGGCCCGCTCGCCGGGGTCTGCACCAACCTGGTGCAACGACGGGCTCGGCTGGCCGGCCACTGCCTGGCCACGCTGCTGGGCGGCTTCGCCGTGGCCATCGCGGTGACCACGCTGTTCAGCCTGCTGATGACCCTGCTCGGCCAGTTCGACGTGGCGATACTGGAGAACCCTCGCCCGAACACCGGGTTCATCTGGCGCCCGGACTCCTTCTCCTTCGTGATCGCCCTGCTCGCCGGGGTCGCCGGGATGCTCTCACTGACCTCGGCCAAGTCCGGCGCCCTGGTGGGCGTGGCGATCTCGGTGACGACCGTGCCGGCGGCGGCGAACGCCGCGGTGGCCCTGAGCTTCGCGGAGTTCGCCCAGATGTGGGGATCGCTGGAACAGTTGTTGCTCAACCTGGCCGGCATCATGCTGTCCGGCACCGTGACCCTGGTCGGTCAGAAGCTGCTGTGGCGAACCCAGCGCGGGCGGATGACCCGCCTGCCGGGCGCGCCGATGGGTGGCAAGCCCGGCAGCTGAGGTACGGGCGGCCGGATCGCCTTCGCAGGGCGGAGACTTGCGGTTGCTCCCGCGGTCCCCGCCCGTGTCAGGCCCTCAGCCGAGGGCGGACTTCACCACGTCGGCCAACCGCCCGGCCACGGCGCGTGCCTGCTCGATGTCGGCGGCCTCCACCATGACCCGTACGAGCGGTTCGGTGCCGGAGGGACGCAGCAGGACCCGGCCGGTGCTGCCCAGTTCCCGTTCGGCTTCGGTGACGGCCGCTGCCAGGTCCCCGGAGGTGGCGACGCGGCTTCGGTCCACGTCGGGCACGTTGATGAGAACCTGCGGGAGCCGGGTCATGACGCCCGCGAGATCGCGCAGCGTACGGCCGCTGGCAGCCACCCGGGCGGCCAGCATCAGGCCGGTGAGGGTGCCGTCACCGGTGGTGGCGTGGTCCAGGATGATCACGTGGCCGGACTGTTCGCCGCCGAGCGCGTAGCCGTGCTCCTTCATCGACTCCAGGACGTACCGGTCGCCGACGGCGGTCTGGATGAGTTCGATGCCCTCACCCTCCATCGCCAGCTTGAAGCCCAGATTGGACATGACGGTCGCGACCACGGTGTTCTTGCGGAGCTGACCGGCCTCCCGCATGGCCAGGGCCAGGACGGCGAGGATCTGGTCGCCGTCGACCTCCTCGCCGGTGGCGTCCACGGCCAGGCAGCGGTCGGCGTCGCCGTCGTGCGCGATGCCGAGGTCGGCTCCGTGCTCGACGACCGCCTGCCGGAGCAGATCCAGGTGGGTGGAGCCGCAGCCGTCGTTGATGTTGAGGCCGTCCGGCTCGGCGCCGATGGTGATCACCTCGGCACCAGCCCGGGCGAACGCCTCCGGCGAGACGCGGGCCGCGGCGCCGTGCGCCTCGTCCAGGACCACCTTGAGGCCGTCGAGGCGGTTGGGCAGGACGGCGATGAGGTGTGCGACGTACTTGTCGAAGCCCTCGTCGTAGTCGCTGACCCGGCCGACACCCGCGCCGGTGGGGCGGTCCCAGGGCGCGCCGGTGCGGTGCTCCTCGTAGACCGACTCGATCCGGTCTTCCAGGTCGTCGGCAAGCTTGTGTCCGCCACGGGCGAAGAACTTGATGCCGTTGTCGGGCATGGCGTTGTGGCTGGCCGAAAGCATCACACCGAGGTCCGCGCCCAGGGCACCGGTGAGGTAGGCCACCGCCGGGGTGGGCAGCACGCCCACCCGCAAGACGTCCACACCCGCACTGGCGAGCCCCGCGACGACAGCTGACTCCAGGAACTCTCCCGACGCACGGGGATCACGCCCGACCACCGCGGTCGGCCGATGGCCCTCGAAGCTGCCCGCTTCGCCCAGCACGTGCGCAGCCGCCACGGACAGGCCGAGCGCGAGCTCCGCCGTCAGATCCGCGTTGGCAACGCCACGTACCCCGTCCGTACCGAAGAGTCGTCCCACTGTTGTCCTCCGAGTTAGCGCTTGAGACAGGTATACGCCGCATTGGCGGTAAACGAACCGCCCCGGCGGCACTGAGCGTGCCGCCGGGGCGGTTCGTGCAGACCAGCGGCGTGTTTAGCGCTTGCTGTACTGCGGGGCCTTACGGGCCTTCTTGAGACCGGCCTTCTTGCGCTCGACCGCACGGTCGTCGCGGGAGAGGAAGCCGGCCTTCTTCAGGGCGCCGCGGTTGTTCTCCACGTCGGCCTCGTTGAGGGCGCGGGCCACACCCAGGCGCAGGGCGCCGGCCTGGCCGGAGACGCCGCCACCCGAGATGCGGGCGATGACGTCGTAGCGGTTGTCGAGTTCGAGCACCTTGAAGGGCTCGTTGACTTCCTGCTGGTGCACCTTGTTGGGGAAGTAGTCCTCAAGGGTGCGACCGTTGATCTTCCACTTGCCGGTGCCCGGGACGATCCGGACGCGGGCGATGGCGTTCTTGCGACGACCCAGGCCGGCGGCCGGCTGCGGGTCGCCGAAGCGGGACGCGAGCGACTCGGAGGTGTACTCCTCGACGACGGTCTCGGTGGTGTACTCCTCGGGCACCTCTTCGCCCTCGAAGACAGGGGTCTCGGCGGTGGTCTCGGCCACGATTCTCCTCAGATTCTTTTTCGTCTTAGGGGGTGGCCGGTATTACTGCGCGACCTGGGTGATCTCGAACGGCACCGGCTGCTGGGCAGCGTGGGGGTGCTGGTCGCCCGAGTAGACCTTCAGCTTCGAGAGCATCTGACGGCCCAGGGAGTTCTTCGGGATCATGCCCTTGATGGCCTTCTCGACAGCCTTCTCCGGGTTGTTCGCCAGAAGGTCGTCGTAACGGACGGAACGCAGACCACCCGGGTAGCCGGAGTGGCGGTACGCGAGCTTCTGAGTCCGCTTGTTGCCGGACAGGTGCACCTTGTCGGCGTTGATGATGATGACGAAGTCACCAGCGTCAACGTGCGGCGCGTAGACGGGCTTGTGCTTGCCCCGCAGGAGGGTCGCGGCCTGGGTCGCCAGACGACCCAGGACAACGTCCTGAGCGTCAATGACGTACCACTGGCGCGTGATGTCGCCGGGCTTGGGGCTGAACGTACGCACGGTCGTAGCCTTCGCTTCTTCAGTCGTGGTTTCCCCCGGGCCGCAAGGCCGTGGGGGACGGGTCCTGACAGGACCACCTCGGACGATCACGACAGCCCTGGTGCACTACGGGGACGCAACCCGTGTGCACCGCTGGTCATCGGCCCGGTGGACCGGCGTAAGGGCCCATCACGTGAGAATGAACAAGCCAATACGCATAACGAACAAGGAGAATACCCGCGATGCCCCGGGCGGGTCAAAACCGCGAGGATTCCGTTGCCGGAGCCCTGCCGCTCGCCGTGGGCTGGTGGGGAATCCTCGCCGGTTGCGCTCCCCCCACCGTACCCCGCGGTGGCGCCGCGCAGCGACGAACCGAGGTGACGGCCAGCACACACAGGGTGAAGCAGTCCTTGAAGGCACGGTGGCCCGAGCCGGAGAGGAAGGCCCAGCGGACCACCCCGAACTGCGGCACCAGCGCCACCCAGAACCAGGGGGAACGCGGCGCCGAGCCCTCCCGGACCCCGGAGGCCAGCAGCAGCGGCAGCACCAACAAGAGGTAGTGGTCGAAGGACGGGCGCGAGACCAAGAACGCGGCCAGCATGGTCGCGCAACTGGTCTCCACCAGGCACAGCGCGTCCACTCCCCCGCTCCCTGCCTGCTGCGGGGCCCGCCAGCGCAGCAGGGCGGCCCCCAGGCCCCCCAGCGCCCCCACCAGCGCCACGCCCAGGGCCAGCGGCTCCGGCACCCCCAGCCGAGGCAGCACGGCCACCGGCGACGCGTCCCAGACGAGCGCGAAGGAGTCCTGCCCGCCCAGCAGGAAGGGCAGGGTCTTGGTGAAGAACAACAACGGTCGGGGCACCAGCAGCCCGCCGAGCAACGCGGCGCACACGGGCACCAGCACCACCACGGCCAGCGCCCGCCACTTCCGCGCCAGCACGAACAACAGCACGACGGGCACCAGCATGGGCTTCGCGGCGATCGCCACCCCCACCGTCAACCCCGCCGCCAGCCAGCGGCCCCGGAAGGCCAGCAGCAGGGCGAGGGGCAGTGCCGCCACCGACAGCGCCGTCCAGTTGCTCAGCAACACCAGGTTGGACACCGGCGAGTACCCGACCACCAGCAGGCACAGGCCGCCGACCGCGAAACGACTACGCACCGGCACCTCGAACAGCCTCAGCGCACACCACCAGCCGACCACCAGCAGTCCGCAGGCCAACGCCGGCGCCACCACACGCAGCAGCCACCCTGGCAACAACGCCTCCGGCACGGCCATCAGCACCGCACTGGGCAGGTACAGGAAGCGCCTGTCCTCGTACGGGGAACGGCCGTCCAGCAGGGCGCGGGCGGCCTTGACCACGAAGGCGTTGTCCATCCCTCCGTCCGCGTGCAGAACCGCGCTGGTCAGCACAAGCCCCAGCACCACCGCGCAGGTCAGCAGCCGCCACGAGCGGGGCGCCGGGGCCAGCAGCCAGGCCCACCGGCCGGCCCGTCCCGCCCACACCGACGGGCGCGGGCGCTTCACCGCTTGCGCTCGACGCGCCGCTCGTCCCACACCGGCTCGGTACTCTCGCGCACCACGCCATCGGAGCCGAACACCAGGTAGCGGTCGAAGGAACGCGCGAACCAACGGTCGTGGGTCACGCACAAGACGGTGCCCTCGTACGCTTCCAGCCCTTCTTGCAGGGCCTCGGCGGACTCCAGGTCCAGGTTGTCCGTCGGCTCGTCCAACAGCAGGGCCGTGGTACCGGCGAGCTCCAACAACAGGATCTGGAAGCGGGCCTGCTGGCCCCCGGAGAGCCGGTCGAAGCTCTGGTCGCCCTGCCGTTCCAGTTCGTAGCGGCGCAGCGCCGACATGGCCGCCCCGCGGTCCTTGGCGTGCTCGGTCCACAGGATGTCCACCAGGCTGCGGCCGAAGAGTTCGGGGTGGGCGTGGGTCTGCGCGAAGTGGCCGGCAAGCACCCGCGCCCCGAGCCTGAAGGCTCCGGTGTGCGCCACCTCCCCACCTGCCAGCAGGCGCAGGAAGTGCGATTTGCCCGAGCCGTTCGAACCGAGTACCGCCACCCTTTCCCCGTAGAAGACCTCCAGGTCGAAGGGCTTCATCAGGCCCGTGAGCTCCAGCTGCTCACAGGTCAGGGCGCGTACGCCGGTGCGACCGCCCTTGAGCCGCATGGTGATCTCCTGCTCGCGGGGCGGTTCGGGCGGCGGTCCGGCCTCCTCGAACTTGCGCAGCCGGGTCTGGGCGGCGGCGTAACGGGAGGCCATGTCGTGGCTGACCGCAGCCGCCTGCCGCAGCGTCAGCACCAGCTTCTTCAACTGCGCGTGCTTCTCCTCCCAACGCCTCTTCAGCTCCTCGAAGCGCGCGAAGCGCTCCCGCCGGGCCTGGTGGAAGGTACTGAACCCCCCGCCGTGCACCCAGACGTCGGAGCCGTCGACCCCCGGCTCCACGCTGACGATCTTCTCGGCCGCGCAGGAGAGCAGTTCCCGGTCATGGGAGACGAACAACACCGTCTTGCGGGTGGCCCTCAGCTGCTCCTCCAGCCACCGCTTGCCGGGAACGTCCAGGTAGTTGTCGGGCTCGTCGAGGAGCAGCACCTGGTCAGGGCCGCGCAGCAGCGCCTCCAGCACCAGGCGTTTTTGCTCCCCGCCGGAGAGCGTGCGCACCTCGCGGAACTGGGCCTTCTCGTAGGGCACGCCGAGGGCCGCCGTGGTGCACATGTCCCAGACGGTCTCGGCTTCGTACCCACGGGCCTCCGCCCAGTCGCTGAGCGCCTGGGCGTAGCGCATCTGCGCGGCCTCGTCGTCGACCGTCATGATCAGGTGTTCGGCTTCGTCCACGGCCAGGGCGGCGGTGCGGATGCGCGGCTGTGCGACGGAGACCAGGAGGTCCCGCACGGTGCGTTCGTCACGTACCGAGCCGATGAACTGCGGCATCACCCCGAGTCCGCCGCTGACCGTGACCCCGCCCCCGTGCGGCCTGAGCTCGCCGGAGATCAGCCGCAGCAGCGTGCTCTTTCCGGCTCCGTTGGCCCCGACCAGTGCCGCCACCGATCCCTCCCCCACCCGGAAGGAGGCGTCGGAGAGGAGGACCCGCCCGTCGGGTAGCTGGTACTCCAGGTGGCTGGCTTCGAGATGTCCCATGCCGCGCATTGTCGCGGTCCGGCGGGCCGCCGCTCAAACCGTTATGTTCCGCCCCTCTCGTTCAGCAGCCGCCGCAGCCCGCGCCACCGGTTCCCGGCAGGGTGCGCAGGTTGCGCGCCTCGCGGTTGCGGGCCGCGAGTTGGTCGTCGGCGGGGTAGCCGACCTCCTCCAGCGTCAACCCGTGCGGGCGCACCACGTGCACCGCCGAGTCCCGTACTCCGGCCGCCAGTACCTTGCCCGGCCAGTCGACGGGACGGTGTCCGTCGCCGACGTACAGCAGTGCACCGACCAGGGAGCGGACCATGTTGTGGCAGAAGGCGTCCGCGCGCACGGTCGCGGTGATCACCCCGTCCGCGCCGCGCTCCCAGCTCAGGCGTTGGAGGGTGCGGATGGTGGTCGCCCCCTCCCGCTTCTTGCAGTAGGCCGCGAAGTCGTGTTCGCCCAGTAGCGCACGGGATGCCTCGTTCATGGCGGTCACGTCCAGCGGCCAGTCGTGCCACAGGACGTGACCGCGGCGCAGCGGGTCGACTCCGCCCTTGTGATCGCCGACGCGGTAGGCGTAGCGACGCCAGATCGCCGAGAAGCGGGCGTTGAACCCAGCGGGGGCCTGGGCCACCCGCCACACCCGCACATCGTGCGGGAGGCGTCCGGCGAGCCGCCGGAGCAGCTTGTCATGGTGTTCGGCCCATACCTCTTCGGGCAGGTCGAGGTGTGCCACCTGACCGCGGGCGTGAACCCCCGCGTCGGTTCGGCCTGCGACGGTCAGGTCGACCGGGTCGGGCAACCGCATGACGGTCTGGAGGGCTGACTCCAACTCGCCCTGCACGGTCCGCCGCGCGGTCTGCTTCGCCCAGCCGGAGAAGTCCTTGCCGTCGTAACTCAGGTCCAGCCGTACCCGGACGGAACCGGGCTCCACCTCGTCGCTCACCGGTAGATCCTCTCAAGCCTCGCGGGGAAACGGGAACGGGCCCGCCCCGTGTGGGGGCGGGCCCGTCCTGTGCCGTACGAACGCGCTTAGGCGTCCTTCGACTCCTCGGCCGGCGCCTCGGTCTCGGCGGCCTCGGTCTTCGCCTCGGCCTCCTTCACCGCACGCTTGGTGGCGGCCTCGGCCTCACCGGTGGCCTGCTGGGCCACGGTCAGCGCCTCGACCAGCTCGATGACCGCCATCGGGGCGTTGTCGCCACGACGGTTGCCGATCTTGGTGATGCGGGTGTAACCACCGGGGCGGTTCTCGTACCGCGGGGCGATCTCGGTGAAGAGCGTGTGGACGACGCCCTTGTCCGTGATCGTCTGCAGCACCAGGCGACGGTTGTGGATGTCGCCCTTCTTCGCCTTGGTGATCAGACGCTCGGCGACCGGACGCAGGCGGCGGGCCTTGGCCTCGGTCGTGGTGATGCGGCCGTGCTCGAAGAGCGACTTCGCGAGGTTCGCGAGCAGCAGCTTCTCGTGCGCGGCGGAGCCGCCGAGGCGGGCGCCCTTGGTGGGACGCGGCATGGTGTTTCTCCTCTGTGCTGCACCGGCCGTGTCAGGTACCGGTGTCAGTCCCAACCGGCTTTTGCCGGTGGGGGCGCGGCGGGCTCACGCCCGCCGCAAGCTTGATCAGTACTGCTCGGTCTCGACGAAACCGGCGTCCGCGTCGTCGTCGGCGCCGAAGGCGTCAGCGGCGGCGGTCGGGTCGAATCCGGGCGGGCTGTCCTTCAGGGCCAGGCCCATGCCGGCCAGCTTCGCCTTGACCTCGTCGATCGACTTCGCACCGAAGTTGCGGATGTCGAGCAGGTCGGCCTCGGAACGCGCCACGAGCTCACCCACGGAGTGGATGCCTTCGCGCTTGAGGCAGTTGTAGGAGCGGACGGTGAGCTCAAGCTCCTCGATCGGCAGCGCCAGGTCGGCGGCCAGGGCGGCGTCCGTGGGGGACGGGCCCATGTCGATGCCCTCGGCGTCGATGTTGAGCTCGCGCGCCAGGCCGAACAGCTCGACCAGGGTCTTACCAGCGGACGCCATGGCGTCGCGCGGGCGCATGGCCTGCTTGGTCTCGACGTCGACGATCAGCTTGTCGAAGTCGGTGCGCTGCTCGACTCGGGTCGCCTCGACCTTGTAGGTGACCTTCAGGACCGGGCTGTAGATGGAGTCGACCGGGATGCGGCCGATCTCCTGGCCCAGCTGCTTGTTCTGGACGGCGGAGACGTAGCCGCGACCGCGCTCGACGGTCAGCTCCATCTCCAGCTTGCCCTTGCCGTTGAGCGTGGCGAGGACCAGGTCCGGGTTGTGCACCTCGACACCGGCCGGAGGCGCGATGTCAGCGGCGGTCACCAGGCCGGGGCCCTGCTTGCGCAGGTACATCACGACCGGCTCGTCGTGCTCCGAGGAGACGACCAGCTGCTTGATGTTGAGGATGAGGTCGGTGACGTCCTCCTTGACGCCCGGCACGGTGGTGAACTCGTGCAGGACACCGTCGATGCGGATGCTGGTGACAGCGGCACCCGGGATCGAGGAGAGGAGGGTACGGCGGAGCGAGTTACCGAGGGTGTAGCCGAAGCCCGGCTCCAGCGGCTCGATCACGAACCGCGAGCGGTACTCGTCGACGACCTCTTCGGTCAGCGACGGACGCTGAGCGATAAGCATGTCTTTAGTCCTTCAGTCGTGGACGCCCACTATTTGACGCCCGACGGGGGTACTGCGTGGTGCTGGTACTGCAAGGGTACGGGCGACACGTCTCCGTGAGGAGTCGTGCCGCCCGGACTCTCAGCTCAGTGCGTCGAAACGCGCAGCGTCAGACGCGGCGGCGCTTCGGCGGACGGCAGCCGTTGTGCGGCGTGGGGGTGACGTCCTGGATCGAGCCGACCTCAAGGCCGGTGGCCTGGAGGGAGCGGATCGCGGTCTCACGGCCGGAGCCGGGACCCTTGACGAAGACGTCGACCTTGCGCATGCCGTGCTCCTGCGCGCGGCGGGCGGCCGACTCGGCGGCCATCTGCGCGGCGAAGGGGGTGGACTTGCGCGAGCCCTTGAAGCCGACGTGGCCGGCGGAGGCCCAGGAGATCACGTTGCCGGTCGGGTCCGTGATGGACACGATCGTGTTGTTGAACGTGCTCTTGATGTGCGCGTGGCCGTGAGCGACGTTCTTCTTTTCCTTGCGGCGCACCTTCTTGGCAGCGCCCTGACGACCCTTGGGGGGCATCTCTTACTCCTACAGGGAGGTGGTCGGTCCTACAGCGCAAGACCGCTGATGAGCGTGTCCGCTGAGGACTACTTCTTGCCCGGCTTCTTCTTACCGGCGATCGCGCGACGCGGGCCCTTGCGGGTACGGGCGTTCGTGCTGGTGCGCTGACCGTGGACCGGCAGGCCACGACGGTGGCGCAGACCCTGGTAGCAGCCGATCTCGACCTTGCGGCGGATGTCGGCCTGGATCTCGCGGCGGAGGTCACCCTCGGTGCGGAGGTTGGCGTCCACGTACTCGCGGATCTTGACCAGGTCCTCTTCGGCCAGGTCACGAACGCGGGTGTTCGGGTTCACACCGGTGGAGGAGAGGATCTCCTTGGACCGGGTGCGCCCGATGCCGAAGACGTAGGTGAGTGCGATCTCCACGCGCTTTTCGCGCGGGATGTCGACACCGGAAACGCGTGCCATTCAATGGCTCCTGTGTGTTCGGGGGTCTTCCGCAGAACCGCTCCCGACCGCCGACCCCACCGGATGGTGGTGTGGTACGTCCGGGTCCCCGGCCCCCGCCGGAGGTGCCGCCGGCCCCGGAAGGGGCTGGGCGGGTTCTGCGTATGTACGTATTACTTGCGTCGCGCGAAGAACTGCGAGGTGCAGGTCGGCGTGCGTCAGCCCTGGCGCTGCTTGTGGCGCAGGTTGTCGCAGATGACCATGACCCGACCGTGACGGCGGATCACCTTGCACTTGTCGCAGATCTTCTTGACGCTCGGCTTGACCTTCATGGGATGTGAGGTTCTCCGGGTCAGTGCCACCACCCCGTCGGAGCTACTGCTCCGCCGCGGGTGTGGGCAAGATCTACTTGTATCGGTAGACGATCCGGCCACGCGTCAGGTCGTACGGAGAGAGCTCCACCACGACCCGGTCATCGGGAAGGATGCGGATGTAGTGCATCCGCATCTTGCCGCTGATGTGCGCGAGGACCTTGTGACCGTTCTGGAGCTCCACCTTGAACATGGCGTTCGGGAGGGACTCGATCACGGTGCCCTCGATTTCGATGGCACCTTGCTTCTTGGCCACGCTTCGCCTTTCGAATCGGCTACCTTGATCGGCTCGGTGTTCGCATGGGGACATGCAGATGCACGCAAGCCGACGAGTCAGTCTACGTCAGGGCACCCAGAAAGACGAATCCGGAAAGTTTGCCCATCACTGTAGATCATTACGCCAGGTGGACGGGGGTGTCCGCGCCTAGCCCAGCGGGTCCGGGGCCACGGTGACCCCGTACTCCGCCAGCTTCGCCCGCCCGCAGTCGGGGGCCGTCAGCACCAGCGGGCCCTCCTCGGTCAACGCGATCGAGTGCTCCCAGTGGGAGGACCAGGTGCCGTCGGTGGTGATGACCGTCCAGTCGTCCGCGAGCACTTCGGTCTTCGCGGTGCCCAGGCTCACCATCGGCTCGATCGCCAGGCAGACGCCGGGACCCAGCTTGATGCCCTTGCCCCGCTTACGGGAGACGTAGTTCAGCAGGTGCGGGTCCATGTGCATCTCGGACCCGATGCCGTGGCCGCCGTAGTCCTCGATGATCCCGTACTTGCCGGTGGCCGGCCGCGGCTGGCGGCGGATGTAGGACTCGATCGCCTTCGAGATGTCCACGAGGCGGTTGCCGTTCTTCATGGCGGCGATGCCCGCCCACATCGACTCCTCGGTGACCCGGGAGAGCTCGACCAACTCCGGGGCGTGACCGGTGCCGACGAAGGCCGTGTACGCGGCGTCACCGTGCCAACCGTCGATGATCGCCCCGGCGTCGATGGAGATGATGTCTCCGTCACGCAGCACCGTCTTGTCGTCCGGGATCCCGTGGACGACCACCTCGTTGACCGAAGTGCAGATGGTGGCGGGAAAGCCGCCGTAGCCGAGGAAGTTCGACTTGGCGCCGTGCTCGGCGATCACCTTGCGGGCGACCTCGTCCAGATCACGCGTGGTGGCGCCCGGAACGGCCGCCTCCCGGGTCGCCGCGTGGATCGCGGCGACGACAAGCCCCGCCTGCCGCATCTTCGCGATCTGCTCCGGGGTCTTGATCTGGACCATTGCCTAGCCTTCCAGGTACGACGGGCGGGCGCTGCCTCGCACGGTGCTAGGCAGTCTGGCTCAACAGTACGGCCGCGGCGTCCTGGGGACACCGCGGCCGTACGGGGTACTGCGGTTCTGCTCTTCGATCGCGCCGAGCCGAGATCAGCTCGTGCCGGTCTTCTTCAGCGCGTCCATGGCGCGCTGGGTGACGTCCTTGACCTCGCCGAGCGCGGAGATCGTCACCACCAGGCCCTGGGCCTTGTAGTAGTCGATGATCGGCTCGGTCTGGGTGTGGTAGACGTCCAGCCGGTTGCGCACGGTGCCCTCGGCGTCGTCCCCGCGCTGGTACAGCTCACCGCCGCAGGCGTCGCAGACGCCCTCGGTCTTCGGCGGGGTGTACGACACGTGGAAGACGTGGGCGGAGTCGTTGCGGCAGATGCGGCGACCCGCGATCCGCTTGACGACTTCCTCCTCAGGGACCTCCAGGTCGAGGACCGCGTCCAGCTTCATGGACTCGGTCTTCAACATCTCGTCCAACGCCTCGGCCTGCGAAACGTTGCGCGGGAAGCCGTCGAGCAGAAACCCGCCCTCAGCGTCCGGCTGCTCCATGCGGTCCTGCGCCATGCCGATGGTGATCTCGTCGGGCACCAGGTCGCCGGCGTCCATGAATGCCTTCGCCCTCAGCCCGAGCTCGGTGCCCTGGCTGATGTTGGCGCGGAAGAGGTCGCCCGTGGAGATGTGCGGGATCGACAGGTTCTTGGCCAGGTACGCGGCCTGCGTGCCCTTGCCCGCACCCGGCGGTCCGACGAGGACGATTCGCATCAGCGGAGGAACCCTTCGTAGTTGCGCTGCTGGAGCTGGCTCTCGATCTGCTTCACGGTTTCCAGACCCACACCCACGATGATCAGGATGCTCGTCCCACCGAAGGGGAAGTTCTGGTTGGCGCCGAAGCCGGCCAACGCCACGGTTGGCACGAGAGCGATCAGACCCAGGTACAGCGACCCCGGCCAGGTGATCCGATTGAGCACGTAGCTCAGGTACTCGGCAGTAGGTCGGCCAGCCCGGATGCCCGGGATGAAGCCACCATACTTCTTCATGTTGTCGGCAACTTCCTCGGGGTTGAACGAGATCGCCACGTAGAAGAAGGCGAAGAACACGATCAGGAGGAAGTAGAGGGCGATGTGGAAGGTTGCGTCCGGATTCGCCAGGTGACGCTGGACCCAGGCGGCCCAGGGAGCGGTGGAACCGCTGAACTGGACGATCAGTGCCGGGATGTAGAGCAGCGACGAGGCGAAGATGACCGGAATCACACCCGCCTGGTTCACCTTGAGCGGGATGTAGGTGGACGTACCGCCGTAGGCGCGGCGGCCGATCATACGCTTGGCGTACTGGACGGGGATTCGGCGCTGCGCCTGTTCCACGAAGACGACCAGGGCGACCATGGCGAGGCCGACGAGGATGACCACGGCGAACTCGACCCAGCCATCGGCGATCTTGCCCTGCTCCTTGATGGTCCACAGGGCGCCGACGAAGCCGGCGGCGATCGAGATGAACATCAGGATCGACATGCCGTTACCGATGCCGCGGTCGGTGATGAGCTCACCGAGCCACATGACCAGGCAGGTGCCGGCGGTCATGGTCACAACCATGACGACGGTGTTGAAGATGGAGCGGTCGGGCACGATCTGGTTGGCCACGGCACAGCCCTGGAACAGGCTGCCGGTCTTGGCGGTAGCCACCAGGCCGGTGCCTTGCAGGACCGCGAGGGCTACGGTGAGATAGCGCGTGTACTGAGTGATCTTCGCCGTACCGGACTGCCCCTCTTTCTTGAGGGCCTCCAGCTTCGGGATGACCACGGTCAGCAGCTGCAGGATGATGCTCGCCGTGATGTACGGCATGATTCCGAGCGCGAAGATCGTGATCTGCAACAGCGCGCCACCGCTGAACATGTTGACCAGACCGAACAGGCCCCCGCCCGTTTCCGCCTGTTTGACGCAGATCTGAACGTTTTCGTAGCTCACGCCGGGTACCGGAATGTGGGACCCGAGCCGGAACAGCACGATGATGCCGAGCGTGAAGAGCAGCTTCTTGCGCAGGTCGGGTGTTTTGAACGCCCGGGCGAACGCGGTGAGCACGGTGCCTCCTGCGACCCCCGCGCTACTGCGTCAGAGGTGACGGTCTGAAGGATCGACGTTTATGACAATGCAAAGGTGCAGGCCACCTTACCGGCGACTGCGCCCCCTAGGAACGACCGACTGGGGATGCCCCATATGTGAGGCATCCCCAGTCGGTATTTTCTAGCTTTCAGCCACTGAACTCGTCTCAGACGAGCTCGGTGACGGTGCCACCGGCGGCGGCGATCTTCTCCTTGGCGGAGCCGGAGACGGCGTCAACCGAAACCTGCAGCGCCACGGAGATCTCGCCCTGGCCGAGGACCTTGACGAGGCTGTTCTTGCGAACCGCACCCTTGGCGACCAGATCGGCCACCGTGACCTCGCCACCCTGCGGGTAGAGCGCGGCCAGCTTGTCCAGGTTCACGACCTGGTACTCGGTGCGGAACGGGTTCTTGAAGCCCTTGAGCTTCGGGAGACGCATGTGGAGGGGCATCTGCCCACCCTCGAAGCGCTCCGGAACCTGGTAACGGGCCTTGGTGCCCTTGGTACCACGACCAGCCGTCTTACCCTTCGACGCCTCACCGCGACCCACACGGGTCTTCGCGGTCTTGGCACCGGGGGCCGGACGGAGGTTGTGGGCCTTCAGCGGGTTGTTCGCCGAGGACTCAGCCATGTCAGTCGACCTCCTCAACCGTCACGAGGTGGCGGACGGTCTGCACCATTCCGCGGAACTCGGGGCGGTCCTCCTTGACAACCACGTCGTTCAGGCGCTTGAGCCCGAGCGAACGCAGGGTGTCACGGTGGTTCTGCTTGCTGCCGATGTACGACTTCGTCTGCGTGATCTTGAGGCGAGCCATTACGCACCCGCTCCCGCACGTGCACGAAGCAGAGCCGCGGGGGCGACGTCCTCAAGCGGCAGACCACGGCGAGCCGCGATCTCCTCGGGACGCTGCAGGCCCTTCAGGGCCTCCACGGTCGCGTGCACGATGTTGATCGCGTTGTCGGAGCCGAGCGACTTCGACAGGATGTCGTGAACGCCGGCGCACTCCAGAACGGCGCGCACCGGGCCACCGGCGATCACACCGGTACCGGGGGAAGCAGGCTTGAGCAGGACGACGCCCGCAGCCTTCTCGCCCTGGATCGGGTGAGGGATGGTGCCCTGGATACGGGGGACCTTGAAGAAGTGCTTCTTGGCCTCCTCAACACCCTTGGCGATGGCGGCCGGCACCTCCTTGGCCTTGCCGTAGCCGACACCTACGGTGCCGTCACCGTCTCCCACCACGACCAGCGCGGTGAAGGAGAAACGACGACCACCCTTGACAACCTTGGCGACACGGTTGATCGCGACAACGCGCTCAACGTACGCGGTCTTCTCGGCGGCAGCGGCGCCACCGTCGCGACCCTTCCGGTCCCGCCGCTCGCCGCCACCGGCACCGCTCCCGCGGCGCTGGGGTCCAGCCATTGGATTACCTCTCTCTGTTACGTCCGTTAGTCCCGGAACCGGGGCTTAGAACTTCAGCCCGGCTTCGCGGGCGGCGTCAGCCAGAGCGGCAATGCGCCCGGCGTACCTGTTGCCACCACGGTCGAACACGACGGCCTCGATGCCGGCGGCCTTGGCGCGCTCGGCGACCAGGGCTCCGACCTGCTTGGCCTGCGCGGACTTGTCGCCCTCGCCACCGCGGATCGAAGCGTCCAGGGTCGACGCGGACGCCAGGGTGTGACCCTGGAGGTCGTCGATGACCTGAGCGACGATGTTGCGGTTGGAGCGCGTCACGACGAGGCGCGGACGCTCCGCCGTACCCGACACGTTCTTGCGGATGCGGATGTGGCGGCGTGCCTTTGCAGCGCGCTTGTAAGCGTCGCCCTTGGCGATCTTCACACCGTATGCCATGGCTTTACTTACCAGCCTTTCCGACCTTGCGGCGGATGACCTCGCCCGCGTACTTGACGCCCTTGGCCTTGTACGGGTCGGGCTTGCGCAGCTTGCGGATGTTGGCGGCGACCTCGCCGACCTTCTGCTTGTCGATGCCCTCGACCGAGAACTTGGTCGGCGACTCGACCTTGAAGGAGATGCCCTCGGGCGCCTCCACCAGGATCGGGTGGCTGTAGCCGAGCTGGAACTCCAGGTTGGAGCCCTTCGCGGCGACACGGTAACCGACACCGCTGATCTCGAGTGCCTTGGTGTATCCCGTGGTCACACCGGTGATCATGTTGGCCACCAGCGTGCGGGACAGGCCGTGCAGGGCCTTGTTCTGACGCTCGTCGTTCGGACGGGTGACGTTCAGAACGCCGTCCTCGCCCTTAACGATCTCGATCGGGGCGGCAACGGTGTGCGTCAGGGAGCCCTTGGAGCCCTTGACGGTGACCGTGCGGCCATCGATGGTGACGTCCACGCCGGCGGGAACCGGGATGGGGAGCTTGCCGATACGCGACATTTGCTTTCCTCCGTTCCCGACTACCAGACGTAGGCGAGGACTTCCCCACCCACGCCCTTCTTCTGCGCCTGCTGGCCGGTCAGGAGGCCGTGGGACGTGGAGATGATCGCCACGCCCAGGCCGCCGAGAACCTTCGGCAGGTTGGTGGACTTCGCGTACACGCGCAGACCCGGCTTCGAGATGCGCTTGATGCCAGCGATCGAGCGCTCGCGGTTCGGGCCGAACTTCAGCTCGAGGATGAGGTTCTTGCCGACCTCAGCGTCCTCGACCTTCCAGCCGGTGATGAAACCCTCCTGCTTGAGGATTTCCGCGATGTGCGACTTGATCTTGCTGTGCGGCATCACGACGGTGTCGTGGTACGCCGAGTTTGCGTTACGCAGACGAGTCAGCATGTCTGCGATCGGGTCAGTCATGGTCATGAATCGGCCTTCGGCCTCTCTCGCCGGGGTTTCCTGTATGCGCCATCCCTCTCCCCACTCAGTGGCGGGACGGGTGCGGTGCGGGGACCTACGGCGTAGTAAGTCGGTAGGGCGGCGGACGCCCAACCCCACAAGCCTACGGCATGTGAGAAGGGGGGCCCGCCGACCCAATACTTACCGAGAGCTTCAGGTATTCCTCAACGCCCAGTGGGCGAAGGGGAATTACCAGGAGCTCTTGGTCACGCCCGGCAGCTCGCCACGGTGAGCCATCTCACGGAGGCACACGCGGCACAGGCCGAACTTGCGGTACACGGAGTGCGGACGGCCGCAGCGCTGGCAGCGGGTGTACGCACGCACACCGAACTTGGGCTTACGAGCAGCCTTGGCAATCAGAGCCTTCTTCGCCATCTCGCTTACGCCTCCTTGAAGGGGAAGCCGAGGTGACGAAGGAGCGCGCGGCCCTCAGCGTCGTTGGTCGCCGTGGTGACCACGGTGATGTCCATACCCCGGACGCGGTCGATCTTGTCCTGGTCGATCTCGTGGAACATGACCTGCTCCGTGAGACCGAAGGTGTAGTTGCCACGGCCGTCGAACTGCTTCGGGGACAGGCCGCGGAAGTCGCGGATGCGCGGCAGCGCCAGCGACAGGGTGCGGTCCAGGAACTCCCACATGCGGTCGCCACGCAGCGTGACGTGGGCACCGATCGGCTGACCCTCACGCAGCTTGAACTGCGCGATGGACTTGCGTGCCTTGGTGACGGCCGGCTTCTGGCCGGTGATCGTGGTGAGGTCGCGGATGGCGCCCTCGATCAGCTTGGAGTCGCGGGCGGCGTCGCCCACACCCATGTTGACCACGATCTTCACGAGGCCGGGAACCTGCATGACGTTCTCGTAGGAGAACTCCTCACGCAGCTTGCCCGCGATCTCCTCGCGGTACTTCGTCTTCAGACGCGGAGTGGTAGCCATCAGATGTCCTCACCGGTCCGCTTGGCAACGCGGATCTTGTTGCCGTCCTCGTCGAAGCGGTAGCCGACGCGGGTGACGACCTTGTTGCCGTCCTTCTCCACCACGAGCTGAACGTTGCTCACGTGGATCGGGGCTTCAACGGTCACGATGCCGCCGGCCTTCGAAGCCTGGCCCGGCTGGTTCGCCTTGGTGTGCTTCTTGACCCGGTTGACACCCTCGACCAGGACGCGGTCCTCGCGGGGGAAGGCCGCGATGACCTTGCCCTGCTTGCCCTTGTCCTTACCGGTGATGACCTGGACCAGGTCGCCCTTCTTGATCTTCATGCTTACAGCACCTCCGGCGCGAGCGAGATGATCTTCATGAACTTCTTCTCGCGCAGCTCACGGCCGACCGGGCCGAAGATACGGGTGCCGCGAGGGTCGCCGTCGTTCTTCAGAATGACAGCGGCGTTCTCGTCGAAGCGGATGTACGAGCCGTCCTGGCGGCGGCGCTCCTTGACGGTGCGAACGATGACCGCCTTGACGACGTCACCCTTCTTCACGTTGCCACCGGGGATCGCGTCCTTGACGGTGGCAACGATGACGTCACCGATGCCCGCGTAGCGGCGACCCGAACCACCGAGAACACGGATGCAAAGGATCTCCTTGGCACCAGTGTTGTCGGCGACGCGAAGTCGCGACTCCTGCTGGATCACGTCTATCTCCTGTTTGTCTGCCGGTTCCCGGCAGGGGCAACCCCCACGAGGAGGTGCCGCCCCTGCCGAGCCTGGCGGAACTGACCTGAGGGAAACCCCTCAGGCTGTGTCTATTGGAATTCGCTGACGCGAAGTTCCTTACTTGGCCTTCTCGAGGATCTCGACTACGCGCCAGCGCTTGGAGGCGGACAGCGGACGGGTCTCCATCAGGAGAACACGGTCGCCGACACCCGCAGCGTTGGCCTCGTCGTGGGCCTTGAGCTTGTTCGTACGGCGGATGACCTTGCCGTACAGCGCGTGCTTGACGCGGTCCTCGACGGCGACGACGACGGTCTTGTCCATCTTGTCGCTGACGACCAGACCCTCACGGGTCTTGCGGAAACCGCGCGCGTTCGTCTCTTCAGTCACGTTCTTCTCGCTCATCAGGCGTTCTCCACCGTCTCGATGCCGAGCTCGCGCTCGTGCATCAGGGTGTAGATCCGGGCGATGTCCTTACGGACGGCCTTGAGCCGGCCGTTGTTCTCCAGCTGCCCGGTCGCCGCCTGGAAGCGGAGCTTGAACAGCTCGTCCTTGGCCTCGCGCAGCTTGGCAACGAGCTCCTCGCTGCCGAGCTCGCGGAGCTCAGACGCCTTGGTACCGGCCGCCATCACGACTCACCTGCCTCGCGCCGCACGATCCGGCACTTCATCGGAAGCTTGTGAGCAGCGCGGGTGAGCGCCTCACGAGCAATCTTCTCGTTCGGGTAGGACAGCTCGAACATGACCCGACCCGGGTGCACGTTCGCGATCCACCACTCGGGGGAACCCTTACCGGAACCCATGCGGGTCTCGGCAGGCTTCTTGGTGAGCGGGCGGTCCGGGTAGATGTTGATCCAGACCTTGCCGCCACGCTTGATGTGGCGGGTCATCGCGATACGCGCGGCCTCGATCTGACGGTTCGTCACGTACGCCGGGGTCAGCGCCTGGATGCCGTACTCGCCGAATGCGACCTCAGTGCCACCCTTCGCCATACCGCGACGCTTGGGGTGGTGCTGCTTGCGGTGCTTGACCCTACGAGGGATCAGCATTTCGGTCAGGCCTCCGTTCCGGTGCTCTCAGCCGGAGCGGCGGCAGCGGCCTCGGCCTTGGGGGCCTCGGTCGCAGCAGCCTGCTGCGGCTTGCGGCCGCCACGGCCGCCACGCTCGCCACCGCGGCCACCACGGCCGGCCGGGCGGTCAGCGCCACCGCGGGCCGGGCGGTTACCCGCACGGGCGGCAGCGTTCTCAGCGCGAACCTCGGCGATGTTCTTGACGTCGCCCTTGTAGATCCAGACCTTCACGCCGATGCGGCCGAAGGTCGTCTTGGCCTCGAAGAAGCCGTACTCGACGTTCGCGCGCAGCGTGTGCAGCGGCACACGACCCTCGCGGTAGAACTCCGAGCGGGACATCTCGGCGCCGCCGAGACGGCCACCACACTGGATCTTGATGCCCTTGGCGCCGGCCTTCATGGCGGACTGCATGCTCTTGCGCATGGCCCGACGGAAGGAGACGCGGGAGGACAGCTGCTCGGCAACGGCCTGGGCCACGAGCTGGGCGTCAACCTCGGGGTTCTTGACCTCAAGGATGTTCAGCTGGACCTGCTTGCCGGTGAGCTTCTCGAGGTCGCCGCGGATGCGGTCGGCCTCGGCGCCACGGCGGCCGATGACGATGCCCGGACGGGCGGTGTGGATGTCCACGCGGACGCGGTCACGGGTGCGCTCGATCTCAACCTTCGAGATGCCGGCGCGCTCCATGCCGGACGTCATCATCCGACGGATGGCGACGTCTTCCTTGACGTAGTCCTTGTACAGCTTGTCGGCGTACCACCGGGACTTGAAGTCCGTGGTGATGCCGAGCCGGAACCCGTGCGGGTTAACCTTCTGGCCCATTACCGGGTTCCTTCCTTGCTGCTGACGACCACGGTGATGTGGCTGGTCCGCTTGCGGATCCGGTAGGCACGGCCCTGAGCACGCGGACGGAACCGCTTCAGGGTCGGGCCCTCGTCGACGTACGCCTCGCTGATGACCAGCGAGGAGGCGTCCGTGTGGTTGTTGTTGTGCGCGGCGTTGGCGATGGCGCTGTCGAGCACCTTCTTGACCGGCACGCTCGCGGCCTGCGGGGCGAAACGCAGGACCGCCTGAGCCTCCGTGGCATCCATGCCACGGATAAGGTCCACCACGCGGCGGGCCTTCATGGGCGTGACGCGGATGTACCGCGCCTGGGCCCTGGCTTCCATGGTTGTCCCTTCGGTGTAAGTCATAGTCGTTCCACCCCGCGTTAGCGGCGCTTCGACTTCCGGTCGTCCTTGACGTGGCCGCGGAAGGTGCGAGTCGGCGAGAACTCGCCGAGCTTGTGGCCGACCATCGACTCGGTGACGAACACCGGGACGTGGGTCTTGCCGTTGTGCACCGCGATCGTGTGGCCCAGCATGGCCGGGATGATCATCGAGCGACGGGACCAGGTCTTGATGACGTTCTTGGTGCCGGCTTCGTTCTGGGCGTCCACCTTCTTAATGAGGTGGTCGTCGACGAAGGGCCCCTTCTTGAGACTGCGCGGCATCTAAACCCGCTCCTAGCGCTTCTTGTTCGTCTTGCGGCGGCGGACGATGTACTTGCTCGAAGCCTTCTTCGGCGAGCGAGTACGACCCTCCTTCTGACCCCACGGGCTGACCGGGTGACGACCACCGGAAGTCTTGCCCTCACCACCACCGTGCGGGTGGTCAACCGGGTTCATCGCGACACCGCGGACGGTCGGGCGGACGCCCTTCCAACGCATGCGGCCGGCCTTGCCCCAGTTGATGTTCGACTGCTCGGCGTTGCCGACCTCGCCGACCGTGGCGCGGCAGCGCGCGTCGACGAGACGGATCTCACCGGACGGCATACGAAGGTGGGCCATGGTGCCCTCCTTCGCCAGCAGCTGCACGGAGGCACCCGCGGAGCGGGCGAACTTCGCACCGCCGCCGGGACGCAGCTCGATGGCGTGGATGGTCGTACCGACCGGGATGTTGCGCAGCGCGAGGTTGTTGCCCGGCTTGATGTCGGCCGTCGGGCCGTTCTCAATCCGGTCGCCCTGCTGCAGGCCGCGCGGCGCGATGATGTAGCGCTTCTCGCCGTCGGCGTAGTGCAGCAGCGCGATGCGCGCAGTGCGGTTGGGGTCGTACTCGATGTGCGCGACCTTGGCCGGCACGCCGTCCTTGTCGTGACGACGGAAGTCGATCACGCGGTAGGCGCGCTTGTGGCCACCACCCTGGTGGCGAACGGTCACACGACCGGCGTTGTTACGGCCGCCCTTGCTGTGCAGCGGGCGGACCAGCGACTTCTCCGGCGTGGACCGCGTGATCTCGACAAAGTCGGCGACGCTGGAGCCACGACGGCCCGGGGTCGTCGGCTTGTACTTGCGGATACCCATTTCTCAGTCCTCGTCCGATTCCGGACGACTCGGACTCCGTTAGGAGACCGGGCCGCCGAAGATGTCGATACGGTCGCCCTCGGCGAGGGTCACGATGGCGCGCTTGGTGTTGGCGCGCTTGCCGAAACCGGTGCGGGTGCGCTTGCGCTTGCCCTGACGGTTGATCGTGTTGACCCCGGTGACCTTGACCGAGAAGACCGCCTCGACGGCCTGCTTGATCTGGGTCTTGTTGGCGCCGGGCGCGACGATGAACGTGTACTTGTTCTCGTCCAGCAGCGCGTAGCTCTTCTCGGACACGACCGGCTTGATGAGCAGGTCACGGGGGTCCGTGAAGGTCTTGCTGGTAACGGTCGCCTCAGTCATCAGGCGTCGCTCCCTTCGGTCTCAGCGGTCTGGGGGCCAGACACGAAGGACTCAAGAGCGGCCTTGGTGAAGACCACGTCGTCGGAGACGATGACGTCGTACGTGTTCAGCTGGCCCGGCTCCAGGATGTGAACCTGGGGCAGGTTGCGGGCGGACAGCCACGCGGCTTCGTCTGCGCGCTCGACGACCAGGAGCAGGTTCTTGCGCTCCGAGATCTTGCCGAACAGCGTCTTGGCGGCCTTGGTGGAGACCTCACCCTCGACCACGCCGGTGACGACGTGGATGCGGGAGTGACGAGCGCGGTCCGAGAGGGCACCGCGCAGGGCGGCGGCCTTCATCTTCTTCGGGGTGCGCTGCGAGTAGTCACGCGGCACGGGGCCGTGGACGACGCCACCACCGGCGAACTGCGGGGCGCGGGTCGAACCCTGACGGGCGCGGCCGGTGCCCTTCTGGCGGTACGGCTTCTTGCCACCACCACGGACCTCGCCACGCGTCTTGGTCTTGTGCGTGCCCTGACGGGCAGCAGCCAGCTGCGCGACGACGACCTGGTGGATCAGCGGAACGCTGGTCTTGGCGTCGAAGATCTCGGCCGGGAGCTCGAAGGTCCCGGTCTTGTCGCCGGAGGGCGACAGAATGTCAATGGTGCTCATAGTCCTCAGGCCCCCTTGGCCGCAGTGCGGACCAGGACGAGGCCGCCGTTCGGACCAGGAACCGCGCCCTTGATGAGCAGCAGGCCCTTCTCCGCATCAACGGCGTGAACGGTCAGGTTCTGGGTGGTGACCCGCTCGTTGCCCATGCGGCCAGCCATGCGGAGGCCCTTGAACACACGGCCCGGGGTGGCGCAGCCACCGATGGAACCGGGCGAGCGGTGCTTGCGCTGCGTACCGTGACCGGCACCCAGACCGCGGAAGTTGTGGCGCTTCATGACACCGGCGAAGCCCTTGCCCTTGCTCTTGCCCGTGACGTCAACCTTGACGCCGGACTCGAACACCTCGGCAGTGATCTCCTGGCCGAGCGTGTACTCGCTGGCGTCGGAGGTACGGAGCTCCACCATGTGGCGGCGCGGGGTCACGTCGGCCTTGGCGAAGTGGCCCTTGAGGGGCTTGTTCACCTTGCGCGGGTCGATCTCGCCGAAGGCGATCTGGACCGACTCGTAGCCGTCGATGTCGTTCGTGCGGACCTGGGTAACGACACAGGGCCCGGCCTTGACGACGGTCACCGGGACGACACGGTTGTTCTCGTCCCAGACCTGGGTCATGCCGAGCTTCTCGCCCAGGACGCCCTTGATCTGCTTTGCCATCTTCTCCGCGCCTCTCAGAGCTTGATCTCGATGTCAACGCCGGCCGGAAGGTCCAGGCGCATCAGCGAGTCAACGGTCTTGGGCGTCGGGTCGAGGATGTCGATCAGGCGCTTGTGCGTGCGCATCTCGAAGTGCTCGCGCGAGTCCTTGTACTTGTGCGGCGACTTGATGACGCAGTACACGTTCTTCTCAGTGGGCAGCGGCACCGGGCCTGCGACCGACGCACCAGTGCGGGTCACCGTCTCGACGATCTTCTTCGCCGAGGAGTCGATGACCTCGTGGTCGTAGGCCTTGAGCCGGATGCGGATCTTCTGTCCCGCCATGGCTACTCAGTAGTCCTTTGTCTAGTGAAACGCTCTGGAACTCGGTGAGCTGGACTGATCCCGCCCCGTCCTCCGACCCACGCGGTCGGGCGTGTCGCACTCCCACTACAGAAAATTTCCATACGGAAATTCCCTGTCCAAGGGGGTGCGGTCCCTGAGACCGCGCTTCGGGGGAAAAGACACCCGCCGAGTGCCTGGCCGGTACCCCGCCCACACTTCCCGGAAGATTCCCGTACGTCCGCCCCATTGCTGCCCGGAGGCAGATGAAGGCGACGAGTACTGTGGGACTCGCTTCCAGTCCTCCCGGCGGGAGGCGTGCAGCATCGATACTCAACCGAGCAACTTGAGTAGTCTGCCATACGAGGCAGGGGCCTGGCCAATCGGGGCGAAGACAATACCCGGGCCCCCACGAAGGTCAAACTGCGCCGCGCCCCCACGCTCCGACCCCGGCCACGAACCCGACCCAGGCGGCCGAGGTGAAGGCGAGCCGTGGGCCGTCAGGGACCTTGGAGTCCCGCACCCGCACCACGCTCACAGCGGCGGCCACCTCGACGCAGGAGTCACCCTCACTACCACTGCTGTAGCTGCTCTTGAACCACTTCGGCTCGGCCTCTCGGATCATGTCTCTCCCAGCATCTGCTCAATGAGGGCCAGGGACTCCCGGGGCGACAACGCCTGGGCCCGGATCGTGCCATAGCGAAGCTCCAAGATCCTCAGTTGCTTCGGGTCGGAGACCGGCCGACCGCTGAACGCCCCCGGGGACCGGCCGACCGCTGCCCCGTCTCCGAACTTCAGCACCTCGATCCCGCCGTCCATGCCGGCATGAACCTCACAGCCCATCGGCATCACCTGGAGTGCCATGTGCCGCAACTCCCCTAGCTCAAGCAGACGTTCAAGCTGCCTGCGCCAGACCATTGTGCCCCCGATCCTGCGGCGCAGCGGCCCCTCCTCCAGGACGAAGCTGAGAGCAGGCGCCGGGTCCCGGGCAAACACGGATCGCCTGGCCATCCTTGCCGCCACCCAGCGCTCCACCTCGTCCTGCGAGTAGGCCGGCTGACGCATCTCGAACAGAGCGCGGGCGTGCTCCTCTGTCTGGAGCAGGCCGTGAACCGTGTGGTTGTCGTAGACCAGCAACTCCACCGCCTTGGCCTCCATCTTCGCCAGGTCGCGGATCTTCTTCGGATACCGGACCTCGGCTACGTCCGCCTTCATCGCGGCGATCCGCCCCCGGGCACCCAGCACCTCGTCCGCCTTGTCCAGGTACTCGGGGCGGGGGATGCGCCGGCCTCCCTCGACCTTGTAGACCAGGTCCTCCCCGTACCCGATCGCGGTACCGAACTCGGCGGCCCGTAACCCGGCGGCCTCGCGCCAGAGCCGGAGCTGGCGGCCCACGGTGGCGATCACCGCCGCGCCCGACTCGTCGTCCGGATCGAGTTCCCAGCCCGGCTCGTCCACACCGTCACCGTCCACGCCCATGCGCGCCCACCTCCGACCGTGGCGTTCCCCTCGACGCCCGGCGGACAGACGGGACAGCGGCGGACAAGCGCCGGACAGTCACCGTACGCACCGGCGCCGATGCTGGTCAGACTAGTCAGCTTCGGCCACGCTCAGTGACGTGATTCGAGAATCCGCCCTCCCCTCGCAGCCGCACGCCTTCGAAGTACGGCTGTCCGCCACCCCGCGCGGCGCCCGACTGGCCAGGCTCCTCAGCGTCGAACAACTGCGCTCCTGGAGCTTGGGGTTCGTATCCGATCCAGCCGCCCAGATCGTGGCCGAACTGGCCACCAACGCGGTGACACACGGTCGCGTACCGGGCCGGGACTTCCGTCTCGCCCTGGCCGCCTCCTCGACCACGCTCCGTATCGAGGTCACCGACACCCGCGTCGACCTCCTTCCCGCCCTCCTGGCCAGTACCGCCCGCACCGAGACCGGCCGCGGACTACACCTGGTGGCGGCCTTAGCGGACTCCTGGGGCGTGACCGAGGGGCCGCCGCCCCGGAAGACCGTGTGGGCACAGCTGTTCCTCGAAGCCACGTGAGCGGCGCGAAAACCCGTGTCCCCGGGCACCAGCGTTCTGCCACTCTCCTGACGCATGTCCGCACGGAACCGAAGGCTGCCCCGACACCGGGCCTGGCCACTGACCACCACCGACATCCAGCAGTGCCTCGGGTCCCACATGGGCCAGGTGAAGGAACTGAAATTCCTGACGGGAGCCGACAGCGGGGGCATCGCCTTGGGGGCGGCCTGGGTCGCCCCGAGCCCCCGCAACTACGGTCGCGGCGTCCACCCGGACATGGTCGGCTTCTTCATCGACGTCCATCCCGTAGGGGCGACCGAACGCGCCACCGCCCGCGCCGTCCTGCGGAGCGAGGCCCTCCCCCAGCTCCGCGCCTGGGTCGCCGCAGCGGTCACCGCTGACGAGACCTGGCGACTGACCCCCCACCAGCGCTACTGGCGCATCAGCGCGGGCGGCCTCACCCGCCACGACGACGGCTGAGTGCGGCGGCGCCCCCACGGCTTGGCTACACGGCTGTGGCCCCGCCCATCCCCTAATCTGACGGCGCTGCGGAAACACCGCCGAATCCACGCCCGCCCCGCAACCACACCCCGATGCCACTGGCGCCGCGTCACCGTGCACTCCGCCCGTCATCAGGCGGCCCGCCGGCAGCGCGAACGCCCCAAGCGAGCAGCGATATGCACGAACTCACCATCACCCCATCGAGGAGACAGGCGACAGGGGGCCTGCTGTGGGTCTCCCTGCTCCAGATCTTCATCGTGGACGTGGTCGTCTTCATCCATGCCACCACCGTGAGACCCACGGACGAGATCATCTCGGCACTGGGCGAGACGCAGTGCGGTCGCCTCGGCGCCTTCCACGTGTGCTCACCCTGGCACGAGAGCGCCGACATCGCCTGGGTCATCGGAGGCCTGAGCCTCGCCGTGGGGGCGCTCTGCAACCTGGCGGTCTTCACGCCCGGCTTCCTGCGGAACCTGGCGTTCGGAGCTCTGACGATCAGTGGTCTGGCTCTCGTGTCCACCGGCCTCAACCCCTACAACGTGCGCCCGTCACCACACCTGTTCTCCGCGGGAACCTGCTTCTTCATGGGCTCCGCGGGAGTCGTGCTCCTCGGCCTGCTGTTCCTCCAGGCGAACAGGCCGCACTGGGGCTGGGCCGGCGTCAGCTGCGGTGCGATCGGGATCACCGGCACCACGCTCACGGCGCTGAAGCCGATCCCCGATTTGCAAGGGCTGTTCGAACGCGTCGGTGCCTGGCCCAGCGTCGTGTGGGTGATGGCCACCGGGGCGTTCATCGTCCGTGCGGTCTACCGTCACGCCGTTGCCCGATGACGTAGCAGGTGCGGAAACCACTGCCGTCGGACCGCGCCTAAGCCCCGCCGTACTCGGCGGGGCTTCTCCGTAGGCCATGGCGCGCTGAGCGCGGGCAGCACGGAACTGGCCCAGTTGGGACAAGGAGCGAGAGACAGCCGGATCGGACTGGAACAACAGCGGACGTGTTTTCCCCACGCCGACCGGCGGGCCTCTCGACCCGGCCAACCTCACCCGCCGCTTCCTCAGCTTCGTCGACCTCTCCGGTCTGCCGCCGCATCCGGTTGTTGAGTCGGCCCGGGGCGCGGTGCCGGGATTGCTCCCGGTCCGTTTCCCCGGACCGCTCGCCGAACCCGCCGTACCGATCTCTCGGTAACGGGCTCTCCACGGTGTCTGCCGCTGAGTTTGAAAGGGTGGGGTGACAGTGGCTGTTGGCGGTGCTACATCCTCGTCATGAGGTACGCGGATGGCGGCGGTCTGACCGCCGCGGGGCGGGCGAAGCGTGAAGCGGTGCGCTTCGAGGCCGCGGAGATGTTCAAGCAAGGGGTGCGGCCGCCGGAGGCGGCCCGCAGGTTACGGGAGTCGGCGTACGCCTGGCATGCCGTCTGGCGCGACGGCGGCAAGTCGGCCCTGGCCTCCAAGGGGTCCGGTGGCTTTCCCTGTCAGCTCAACGATGCCCAGGTAGAACGGCTGCAGGCCGAGCTGGATGCCGGCCCTGCGGCGCACGGCTGGAGCGAGGACCAGCGGTGGACCCTGGCGAGGGTGGCGGAGCTGATCCACGGGCTGTTCGGGCACCGGTACATCCCGCGCGGGGTGTCGTATCTGCTGCATCGGCTCGGCTGGTCGCCGCAGGTCCCCGCACATCGGGCCGTCGAGCGGGACGAGCATGCCGTCGCCGCGTGGCGGACGGAGCAGTGGTCACGGGTAAGAGGACGGCCCAGCTCCTGGGCGCGTGGATAGTCTTCGAGGACGAGGCCGGGCAGGACCTGAAACCCGGGAAGGGCCGGACCTGGTCGCGGCGGGGCAGGACGCCACTGGTCAGACGTACCGGGGCGCAGGGATGTCAAGCGGAGGTGGCGAGGGTTGCGTGGTGTGACCACGCGGTGGCCTCGTCGTAGGGGGTGCGGGTCTTGAGACACCCGTGGA
>NZ_JBIAGC010000006.1:0-217243 GCF_042869595.1 Streptomyces sp. NPDC006879 | reverse complement strand
GCCCTGCGCCGTCACCTCGCCGACCAACTCGACGACCTCGCGCGCGCCCTGCGGGTCCGAACAGAAGCCCTCTGAACCGCCCGAAGCCGGTGGTGGGGGGGGGGGGGGGGGGGGCGCCCCCGCCCCCCCCCCCCCCCCCCCCCCCCCCCCGACTGCATTTCAGGGGTCGGCCTGAGCCACGGCAATGACTGAAATGATCTCCCCACCAGCGCGGAGCCGCTCTAGGCTCTTCGGTACCGCCGGGACGCGCAGTGCGGGGACGGGCACCGCACACGCACCGGAACACCAGCGGTACTTGAGCGCCGCTCCCACCGGGGGGCGCCGCCGGGCAAGGAGGGCCGCATGACCGTACGGCGAGTAATGGGGATCGAGACGGAGTACGGGATCTCCGTCCCCGGCCACCCGAACGCCAATGCCATGCTCACCTCGTCCCAGATCGTCAACGCCTACGCGGCGGCGATGCACCGGGCGCGACGCGCCCGCTGGGACTTCGAGGAGGAGAACCCGCTGCGGGACGCCCGCGGCTTCGACCTCGCCCGCGAGGTGGCTGACTCCAGCCAGCTCACCGACGAGGACATCGGTCTGGCCAATGTCATCCTCACCAATGGTGCTCGGTTGTACGTGGACCACGCGCATCCCGAGTACAGCTCTCCCGAGGTCACCAATCCGCGCGACGCCGTCCTGTGGGACAAGGCGGGTGAGCGCATCATGGCCGAGGCCGCCGAGCGGGCCGCTCAGCTTCCGGGGGCCCAGCCCATCCACCTCTACAAGAACAACACCGACAACAAGGGCGCCTCTTACGGCACGCACGAGAACTACCTGATGAAGCGGGAGACCCCGTTCTCGGACATCGTGCGGCATCTGACGCCCTTCTTCGTCTCCCGGCAGGTCGTCACCGGCGCCGGGCGCGTGGGCGTCGGTCAGGACGGCCGTGAACACGGGTTCCAGATCAGCCAGCGGGCCGACTACTTCGAGGTCGAGGTGGGGCTGGAGACCACCTTGAAGCGGCCGATCATCAACACCCGCGACGAGCCGCACTCCGACGCGGAGAAGTACCGGCGCCTGCACGTCATCATCGGTGACGCGAACCTCTCGGAGATCTCCACCTACCTGAAGCTGGGCACCACCTCGCTGGTCCTGTCGATGATCGAGGACAACTTCATCAACGTGGACCTCGCGGTGGACCAGCCGGTGCGCACCCTTCACCAGGTCTCACACGATCCCGAGCTCGGCCAGCTGATCACACTGCGTAGCGGTCGCTCGCTGACCGCGGTCCAGTTGCAGATGGAGTACTTCGAGCTGGCCCGAAAGTACGTGGAGGAGCGCTTCGGCGCCGATGCGGACGAACAGACCAAGGACGTCCTGACCAGGTGGGAAGACGTCCTCGGGCGCCTGGAGAGCGATCCCATGAGCCTGTCGGGGGAACTGGACTGGGTCGCTAAGCGGGAGATCCTGGAGGGCTACCGCCGCCGGGACCGCCTGGAGTGGGACGCCGCCCGGCTCCACCTGGTGGACCTCCAGTACAGCGATGTGCGGCCCGACAAGGGCCTGTACAACCGGCTGGTGGCCCGGGGGAAGATGAAGCGGCTACTGGAGGAGACCGATGTGGAGCGGGCTCGCTCCAAGCCACCTGAGGACACCCGGGCCTACTTCCGTGGGCGTTGTCTGGAACAGTACGCCGACGACGTCGCCGCGGCCTCCTGGGACTCGGTGATCTTCGATCTGCCGGGGCGGGACTCCCTCCAGCGCGTGCCCACGCTGGAGCCCCTGCGGGGTACGCGCAACCACGTCAAGGAACTACTGGACCGCTGCCGTACAGCGGAGGATCTGGTCCGGGTGCTCTCGGGCGGCTGAACCGCCCGGTCCCGGTCACGGGCATGGTGATCACCGCGATCGCGGCTGAAAGGCCTCCGGGACGGGAATCCTGAAAGAGGAGGGCCGAATGTCCGGCCCTCCTTGTAGGGTCGGACTAGGGTCTGATCTTGAGATTCCGTTCTCGGAGTCTCTCTACGAGCGTGCGAACCGAGCGGGGTGAGGTAGACATGGCGACCAAGGACACCGGCGGCGGACAGCAGAAGGCCACTCACTCGACCGAGGAGGTCGAGGAGCAGACTGCGGAGGCACAGTCCGACCTCAAGGAGCGGCAGGAGAAGCTCTCGGACGACGTGGACTCGGTTCTGGACGAGATCGATGACGTGCTTGAGGAGAACGCCGAGGACTTCGTGCGCTCCTTCGTCCAAAAGGGCGGACAGTAAGCTTCGTTGTCCGCCGCGGCGCCCGTGCTGAAGTGGCGAGCACCGCGGCGGATGACTCACACGGAGCCGGGTAGGGTCCGTGCACAGTTCGAAATGATCGATTGGCCCGGCACCAGGTGTGGGGCCGCCGCCTATCCGGAAGGAATCGCGTGGAAGCCAATCCTCGTAGCACCGGGCGTCTGCCGGCTGCCTTCCTGACGCCTGGATCCTCCTCCTTCATGGACTTCCTCGGTGACCACTCGCCCCAGCTCCTGCCGGGCAACCGCAAGCTGCCCGAGGGAGTCGTCGAGGCGCCGCACGGGACGACGATCGTCGCGGCCACCTTCCCCGGTGGCGTCGTCCTCGCCGGCGACCGGCGGGCCACGATGGGCAACATGATCGCCCAGCGGGACATCGAGAAGGTCTTCCCGGCCGATGAGTACTCCGCGGTGGGCATCGCCGGTACGGCGGGTCTGGCCGTCGAGATGGTGAAGCTCTTCCAGTTGGAGCTTGAGCACTTCGAGAAGGTGGAGGGCGCCACCCTCTCGCTGGAGGGCAAGGCGAATCGACTCTCCACCATGATCCGCAGCAACCTGGGCATGGCCATGCAGGGCTTGGCCGTGGTTCCGCTCTTCGCCGGCTGGGACGAGGGCCGGGAGAAGGGCCGGATCTTCAGCTACGACGTGACGGGCGGCCGGTCTGAGGAGCACGGCTTCGCGGCCACCGGCTCCGGTTCCATCTTCGCGCGCGGATCCATGAAGAAGCTCTACCGCGAGGACCTGACGGAGCAGCAGGCCACCACGCTGGTCGTGCAAGCGCTGTACGACGCCGCGGACGACGACTCGGCCACCGGTGGGCCGGACCTCGCCCGTCGCATCTTCCCGATCGTCACCGTCATCACCGACGAGGGTTTCCGGAGGCTGTCCGAGGCGGAGTCCTCGGAGCTGGCCCGCTCCATCACCGAGCGGCGCCTGGAGCAGCCCGACGGGCCGCGCGCAGCGCTGCTCTGAGTCTTCCGGAATCGCACTCGCCACTGAGAAGAAAGGGACGGATAGCCGGTGTCGACGCCGTTCTATGTCTCACCCCAGCAGGCCATGGCCGACCGGGCGGAGTACGCCCGCAAGGGCATCGCCCGCGGTCGCAGCCTGGTTGTGCTGCAGTACGCCGACGGCATTGTGTTCGTCGGTGAGAACCCGTCCCGCGCGCTGCACAAGTTCAGCGAGATCTACGACCGGATCGGCTTCGCCGCCGCCGGCAAGTACAACGAGTACGAGAACCTCCGGATCGGCGGCGTCCGCTACGCCGACCTCCGTGGATTCACCTATGACCGCGATGATGTGACGGCCCGTGGGCTGGCGAACGTGTACGCCCAGACCCTCGGCACCATCTTCTCCAGCGTCGGCGAGAAGCCGTACGAGGTGGAGTTGGTGGTGGCTGAGGTGGGCGAGACGCCTTCCACGGACCAGATCTACCGCCTGCCGCACGACGGTTCGATCGTGGACGAGCACGGCTCGGTCGCGGTCGGCGGCAACGCCGAGCAGATCAGCAACTACCTGGACCAGCGGCACCGGGACGGCATGACTCTGGCGGAGGCGCTCAAGCTCGCCGTTCAGGCGCTCTCCCGGGACACCAACGGCACGCAGCGGGAGATTCCAGCCGACCGCCTGGAGGTGGCCGTGCTGGACCGCACGAGGTCTCAGCAGCGCAAGTTCAAGCGGATCGTCGGCAGGCAGCTCTCCCGGCTGTTGGAGGCCCAGGACCCGGCCGCGACGCCCACTTCGGCGGCCACCGACGAGGACGAGGACGCCGCCGAGTAGTTCCTCGCCGCAGGTACACCACGCAGGCCCCGGTCCCCGGATCGGGGCCTGCGTGGTGCCGGCGTTACCCCCTCGTCCATCGCGGGATGGCGCTTCAGGGCGTGGCGGGTCCGGTGGAGCCCCGCACCGCGAGCTGCACGGGCAGGTTGCCGGCGTTCCAGGGGCGACCTTCGAGCAGGGCCAACAGGGCCTTCATGCCGTGTTCGCCGACCTGCTCGGCGGGCAGCTGGACGGTGGTCAGCTCCGGTTCGACCGCGGTGGCCAGCGTCAGGTCGTCGAAGCCGGTGACGGACACGTCCTGGGGCAGGCGCAGCCCCAGGCGCCGGGCGGCTTTGCAGGCACCGGCCGCCAAGATGTCGTCATCACAGATCACGGCGGTGGGTCGGGGGTGCAGTCCCGCCAGCGCTGTCTCGGCGGCCACCCGTCCGGCCTCCACGCTCAACTGTTCGGCAACGGTGGTCAAGGTGGCGCCCTCCACCTGGCCGAGGACCTGCTCCAGGGTCCGAGCCCGGACCTCGAAGGTCCAGCTGTCCACGGCTGAAGCCAGGTGGAGGAAGCGCCGGTGGCCCAACGCCAACAGGTGATGGGCCACCTGCCGCATGCCGTCGGCCATGTCCAGGTTGACGTGGGCCGGGCCCACGGTGGCCGGGTCGCTGTCCAGCATGACCAGCGGGAGGTCCTCGCCGCGGATCGCCTCCAGGGCGCCGGCGGCCATCGAGGAGGCGATCACTCCGTCCAGGGCGGCGCGGGCGGACGCGAAGGGGTCACGGGCCGGACCGGTGCCGTCGGGGGAGGGGTAGAGCACGACTCCGAACCCGTGCTCGGCGGCGACTTTGGCTGCGCCGGTGTAGACCCGCGCGAAGAACTCGTTGGTGAGTGCGGGGACGACGAGGAGGGCTGTTCGGGTGCTGCCCAGGCGCAGGTTGCGAGCTGCCAGGTTCGGTCGGTAGCCGAGCTCGCGCGCGCTCCTGCGAACGGACTCAGCGGTGCGCTCGGACACCCGCCCGCGCCACTTGTCCGCGAGCACCAGGGAGACGGTCGCCTGGGACACTCCGGCTGCCTGGGCAACGTCTCGGCTGGTCGGTCTCGTCATTCCTGCCTTTTCCGGTCGTCCTGTTCCTGGCTCTTCTTGGCCTTCCGTCGGGTGGCTGGACCCGGCGGGTGGGGTCATGGTACGTATGGACCCGCAAGTTATACGTAAAACCTCGGTGGCGGCGAGAGCGGACCGGGCAGAGAGGGGCAGCCATGTCCGCGGGGTACGCACAACTCCTCAGAACGCGCCACGCGGCGCGGCTGTTGACCGGAACGCTGGTGGGGCGACTACCCAACGCCACCGCGCACATAGCCATCGTGCTGTTCGTCCGCGCCGAAGGGGGCAGCTACAGCCTCGCCGGGGCGCTGGCCGCCGCCTACGGGCTCGCCACCGCCGTCGGCCAGCCGTTGCTCGGGCGCGCCGTCGACCTGTTCGGGCAACCGCGGGTCCAGTTCCCCGCCGCAGTGGTCTCCGCCCTGGGCATGACCTGGCTGGCCCTGGTCGGCACCTCGGGCGGGGCGAGTGCCTACGCCGCGGTGCTGCTCGCGGGCCTGTTCACACCCCCACTGGAAGGTGGCCTGCGCGCCCTGTGGCCGAGCGTGCTCGGCGGCCGTGAGGACCAGGTGCACTCCGCCTACGCCCTCGATGCCGTCGCACAGGAGGTCATGTACACCGTCGGGCCGCTGTTGGTGACCCTGCTGGTGTCGATCTGGTCCCCGGCCGCCGCCCTGCTGGTCATCAACGCCCTCGGGGTGCTTGGCGCCCTCTGGGTGGTGCTCTGCGAGCCCTCGCGCACCTGGCGCTCCGCTCCGCGGGAGGCCCACTGGCTGGGCGCCCTGCGGTCACCCGGCCTGCTCGCGCTGCTGGCCTCGTTCTTCTTCGTGGGCTCGGCGCTCGGTTCTATCACGGTGGCCGGGGTCGCCTACGCCGACGGCCACGGCAGCCAGGCGGTGTACGGCTGGCTGATGGCCGCGCTGGGGCTGGGGGCGCTGTTGGGCGGGGTGGCCTATGGCGCCCGCCCGTGGGCCAGCGCGCCGGAACGGCGGCTGCGGGCCCTGGTGGCGCTGCTGGCCCTGTGCTACCTCCCGCTGCTGCTCACCCCCGCACCGGTGGCGATGACCGCCTTGGCCGCCCTGGCAGGAGTCTTCCTGGCTCCGGCGATCGCCTGCGCGTTCATCGTCGTGGACCGGCACGCGCCGCGCGGGACCGTGACGGAGGCGTTCTCCTGGCTGGTGACGTTCTTCGGGGTGGGCGCGGCCATCGGAACCGCCGTCGCGGGGCCCGCCGTGGAACTGGGCGGCACCAGGGCCGGCTTCGGCGTGGCCACCGTGGGCGGGGTCGCCGCGCTGGCCGTCCTGACGGCCACTCAGCGGGTGCTCGCGGTACGTGTCCCCGGCAGGGTGCAGACGGCCGGATCTGCGGGGTCATCAGAAAATGATCGAAACGGCGACGCCGAACCCGGTTTCAGAGCAGAGCAGAAGGCGTAATGTTCAGTCATGGACCGCCGCATTTTCGGGCTGGAGAACGAGTACGGCGTCACGTGCACGTTCAGGGGACAGCGCCGACTGTCACCTGACGAAGTGGCGCGCTACCTCTTCCGCCGTGTCGTGTCATGGGGCCGCAGTAGCAATGTCTTCCTGCGGAACGGCGCCCGCCTGTATCTCGACGTGGGTTCGCATCCGGAATATGCAACACCCGAATGCGACAACGTGACCGAGCTCGTCACTCACGACAAGGCCGGCGAGCGCATTCTCGAAGGCCTGCTGGTCGACGCCGAACGCCGCCTGCACGAGGAGGGAATCGCGGGCGACGTCTACCTCTTCAAGAACAACACCGACTCGGCGGGAAACTCCTACGGTTGCCACGAGAACTATCTCGTCGCCCGCCACGGAGAATTCTCCCGGCTCGCGGACATCCTCATTCCCTTCCTGGTCACCCGCCAGTTGATCTGCGGGGCCGGCAAGGTGCTCCAGACTCCGCGCGGCGCGGTCTACTGCGTGAGTCAGCGTGCCGAACACATCTGGGAGGGTGTCAGCTCGGCCACCACCCGGTCGCGCCCGATCATCAACACCCGCGACGAACCGCACGCGGACGCGGAGCGCTACCGCCGTCTGCACGTGATCGTCGGTGACTCCAACATGTCCGAGACGACCATGCTGCTCAAGGTCGGCGCGACCGACCTCGTCCTGCGCATGATCGAGGCGGGCACCGTGATGCGGGACCTGACGCTGGAGAACCCGATTCGGGCGATCCGCGAGGTCAGCCACGACATCACCGGCCAGCGGAAGGTGCGTCTGGCCAGTGGCCGAGAGGCCTCGGCGCTGGAGATCCAGCGTGAGTACTACGAGAAGGCCGTGGACTTCGTGGAGCGGCGCGGCATCCGCACCGGCACGGTCGAGCAGGTGCTGGAGCTGTGGGGCCGCACCCTGGACGCGGTGGAGGCGGAGGACCTCGACGTCATCGCCACCGAGATCGACTGGGTCATGAAGTACCAGCTCATCGAGCGCTACCGGGCCAAGCACAACATGACCATGTCGCATCCGCGGGTCGCCCAGATAGACCTCGCCTATCACGACATCCATCGCCGTCGAGGCCTGTACTACCTGCTGGAACGCAAGGGGCAGGCGGCTCGGATCTGCAACGACATGAAGATCTTCGAGGGCAAGTCGGTGCCGCCTCAGACCACCCGGGCACGCCTGCGCGGTGACTTCATCCGCCGCGCCCAGGAGCAGCGGCGGGACTTCACCGTCGATTGGGTGCACCTGAAGCTGAACGACCAGGCCCAGCGCACGGTGCTGTGCAAGGACCCGTTCCGGTCGGTGGACGACCGAGTGGAGAAGCTGATCGCCGGAATGTGACCAGCGGCACTGGTATGACCAGTGGTGATGGCCCAGCGGGGCGCCGTACTTACGGGTACGGCGCCCCGCTGGCGTCGGTAGAGTGGCGCGCACGCCTTTACGCAAGATCCCCGACAAGACCCCGATGAGATACGAGGCATTCCGTGCGCCGTCGCTCCCTCCTCCTCGCCGTCCCGGCAGGCCTGCTCACCCTGGCGGGCTGTGGTGACGACAAGGCCGACAACGCCGATAAGGCAGACAAGGCCAAGCCCAGCGATGGCCCCAGCACCAAGATCGTCAACGGTCCGCTGCCGGAGGTCACCGCCGGCAAGGGGTTCGGCGAGAAGCCGACCATCGCCAAGGGGCCGGGTGCCCCGTCCAAGGACCTCGCGGTCAAGGTGCTGGTCGCGGGCAGCGGCGCCACCGTCGCCAAGGGCGACAAGCTCCAGTTCCACTACCTCGGCCAGATCTGGGACACGGCCAAGGTCTTCGACAACTCCTACGATCGCAAGAAGTCCGTGGTCTACCCGATCGGCGCTGGACAACTGATCCCCGGCTGGGACAAGGCACTGGTCGGCAGGAAGGCCGGTGACCGGGTCCAGCTGGCCATCCCGCCGGAGCTCGGCTACGGAACCCAGGGCAACCCGCAGGGCGGCATCAAGGGCACCGACACCCTCGTCTTCGTGGTGGACGTCGTGGGTAGTTTCAACGCCAAGAGCTCCGCTCAGGGCAAGGAGATCGCCCAGGACGACATCTCCCTGCCGAAGGTCGGCGCGAACAAGGACGGGGCGGCCCCGACCATCGACGTCCCCAAGGGCAAGCCGGCGCCCAAGAAGCTCGTCTCCTCCTACATCCTTGAGGGCGACGGCCCCGAGGTGAAGCTGGAGGACACGCTGCTGCTCCAGTACAAGGGCGTGCTGTGGACCAACGGCAAGGAGTTCGACTCCTCCTACAAGCGCGCTGAGCTCGCCGAGTTCCCGCTGCAACAGCTGGTCAAGGGTTGGCAGCAGGGCCTCGCGGGGAAGAAGGCCGGTAGCCGCGTCATGCTGGTGGTTCCGCCGGAGCTCGGATACGGGGACAAGGAGTCGGGAGAGATTCCCGCCAACTCCACCCTGGTCTTCTCGCTCGACATCCTGGCGATTCTGTAAGACTGGTCCCAGGCTGCTCGCCGTCCGGAATCCACATGCGGCGAGCAGAGTCGTATGCGGAATACGCGTGCGCAGGAAACAAGGAGTATGTGCGTGAGCATCGAGAAGCCCGAGATCGACTTCCCTGAGGGCCCGGCGCCCAGCGAGCTGGTCGTCGAGGACATCTGGGAGGGCGACGGCGCTGAGGCCAAGGCCGGGGCCCGGGTCTCCGTCCACTACGTGGGCGTGGCCTTCTCCACCGGCGAGGAGTTCGACGCCTCCTGGAACCGTGGCGCCCCGCTGCAGTTCCAGCTCGGTGTCGGCCAGGTCATCGCCGGCTGGGACCAGGGCGTCCAGGGCATGAAGGTCGGTGGCCGTCGCAAGCTGACGATCCCCGCGCACCTCGCTTACGGTGACCGTGGTGCGGGCAGCGCCATCGCCCCGGGCGAGACGCTGATCTTCGTCTGTGACCTGATGGGCGTCTGATCGCGATCCGATCCGGAAATTCGTGATCAAAGCGGGGCCCTTGCCATACGGCAAGGGCCTCTCGCTTTTGCCCCGGCGCGCCTGAGCGGTACCTTCAACGGTCAGCGCACAACTCGCGGAGCACGCAGGGTGAAGGGTGAGGTAGGGCATCGATGGCGATTGCCAAGGCCGAGCGGCTGATGAACCTGGCGCTGTGCCTGCTGGGCACTCGCCGCCCGCTCAGCAAGCGTGAGCTGCGGGGCTCCATCGAGGCGTACATGGAAGCCGCGGCCGAGGACGCCTTCAACCGCATGTTCGAGCGCGACAAGGACGACCTACGGGAACTCGGTCTGATCATCGAGACCGTGGAGTCCGTCGACGGCGAGTACGGCTACCTGGCGCGCCGGGACAGCAACACCCTGCCCCCGGTCGCCCTCGACGCCGAGGAGGCCGCGGCGCTGGGGCTGGCGGCCAAAGTCTGGCAGCAGGCTCGCCTCGCGGGAGCGGCCAGCGGGGCGCTCCAGAAACTGCGTGCCGCCGGCATGCCGGAGACGGAGGACCCCTACGGGGCCCGTCACAGCGTCATCGAACCGAGGATCCCCGTCCACGAGGCTGCCTTCGAGCCGCTGATGCTCGCCTGCCGTGACCGTCGGCCGGTCACCTTCGACTACCGCAAGTCCAACGCGGTGCGTCCGGAGAGCCGGCAGGTGGAGCCCTGGGCCCTGGAGTGCTGGCGTGGCCAGTGGTACCTGGCGGGCTGGGACCGGGAACGCGATGCCGAGCGGGTCTTCCGACTCTCCCGGATCTCCGGCAAGGTGCGCTCCCGCGCCGGCAGGTACACCGCCGCGGTGCCCGACGTCGTGACGGTCCGAGAGACCGTGGCTGAATGGGCTGGGGAGAGCGCCACGCGCTCCGCGCGCATCCGCTTGCGGGCCGGAGCCGGCTACCCGCTGCGGGCCCGGGCCCGGTCCGAGCGCTCCCTGGGGGACGGCTGGGACGAGCTGGAAATCCCGTACGGGCACGGACTGGACGCCTGGCTGGTGGAGTTCGGCCCGGACGTGGTCGTGCTGGAGCCCGCGGACCTGCGGGCCGACGTGGTCGACCGGCTGCGCGCCGTGGCCAAGGGCTGAGGGGGCAAGGACACCTTTATGGCTGCGAACGCCATCGACCAGACCCGACGGATGCTCTCGCTGGTGACGTACCTGCGGGAACGGCCCGGAGCCCGGGTCAACGACGTCGCCCGAGCCTTCGGGATCACCGTGGAGGAACTGATCTCGGACCTCGACGTACTGCCGATGTGTGGAACTTCCTTCCGCGGAGGTGACCTGCTGGACATCGACACCGACGGTGAGCACATCTGGTGGCGCAATCCCGATGCTTCGGGCGAGTCCACCGCCGAGCCACTGCGGCTGGCCGCCGACGAGGCCACCGCGCTGCTGGTCGCCGCCCGCGCCGTAGCCACCCTGCCGGGACTGCGCGAGAGCGACCGACAAGCTCTGTTGCGGGCCACTGCGAAGCTGGAGGCCGCCGCGGGGGAAGCCGCCGGGGCGAGCGCCCGGCTGTCGGTGACCTTCGAATCCGAGGGCGGCGTCTTCGCCGACGTGGACCGGGCCATCTCGGAGCGTCGCAGGCTGTGGCTGCGCTACTACTCCCCGGCGCGGGACGAGCTCACGGAGCGAGTGGTCGACCCGATCAGGCTCTTCGCCGTTGGTCACACCTACCTGGAAGGTTGGTGCCACCTCTCCGAGGCGCGGCGGACCTTCCGGCTCGACCGGGTGGCGGAGATCCACCTGCTCGACGAGAAGGCGGAACCGCCCGCCATCGAGCCGCGTGACCTGTCCGCGGCGCTGGTCCAACCCTCGGCCGAGGACCCGGAAGTCGTGGTCGAGGTGGGGCCCGGTGGCCGTTGGGTCGCCGAGTACTACCCGCACGACAGCGCCCGCGAACTGCCCGATGGTGGACTGCGGATCACCCTGCGCACCCCTGACCCCGCCTCACTGCGCCGATTGGCGCTGCGGCTGGGGCGGGACGGGCGGATCGTGGCCCCTGCCGCCTTGGCGGACAGTGCGCGGCTGGCGGCAGCGCAGGCGCTGGCGGCGTACGAGGACGAGGGCAACTGAGGGCACCCGCCCGGTGCGGGCGCGTCGGGCGGCGGCGGGGCGAGTGACGAGGGGGAGGGGCACATGACCCGAGGAACGGCCGGACTGTCCACCGGGAGGGGCGGCGCGGTGTTGTTCAAGGCCGCTTGTCCCGACTGCCGAGCCCGTTTCGAACTCGGCGCTACGGCACTGCGGCTGGCGATCGGTGGCAGCAGACGCACGACGTTCTACTCCTTCACCTGCCCCGAGTGCGGCTCGTCGGTGCGCAAGCCCGCGGGGGAGCGCATCGTCGAACTGCTCACCGGCGGTGGGGTGCGTACCCTGCGGCTCCACACGACCCTCTAGGCTCGGCACATGTTCTGGCCGATGCTCGCAGTTGCCCTCGGATTCCTCGGTGTCGCCGTCCTCGGCGTACTGGCCGTACGCGTCGGGATCGAGGTCCGACGCCTCGGCCGACAGGTGTCCGCCACCAGCAGTCGGATCGCTGTGGCCGCCGATGACCTGGAGCGGGCGGCCGATGTCCTGGTGCGCAACGGACAGACCCTTGGACGCTGAGATGTCCGGCCTGATGCGCCCTGCCGGGTCTTCGAGTGCGGGCGGTACGCTGTGATCACGGCCTGCAGGCGAGGCGTGGGTCGCAATCGGGGGGTCGTGCGCACATTGCCGCGCGTTTACCCGTGCGGGTTACGATCCCTGCTAAGAACGGCTGTCCGGGCAAGAAGTCTGGTTTCGCCCGGAACACCTCCGCAGCCTCGGTAAGAAGGAAGCCACACATGGGCAATCTGAAGCCTCTTGAGATCGTTCTGATCATCGCTGTCATCCTCTTGCTCTTCGGCGCCAAGAAACTTCCCGAGATGGCCCGGTCGCTGGGCAAGTCGGCCCGCATCCTCAAGAGCGAGGCCAAAGCGATGAAGAAGGACGACGAGCCGGCGCCGACCAGCACGAACGCCCCCGCATCCGAGCAGCCCGCAGCGCAGCCCGCCCCACGTACGATCCAGGCCGCCCCCGGCGACGTGACCAGCGCTCGGCCGGTCTCCGACCCGAACCACACGGCTCAGAGCTGACGCGCGCGACCAGCTGACTACATCGAGTTGCACGAGACAAGGGACGTGGGTTGCTCAAGTCTGCCCGCACACGGGAGAAGGACGAGGAGGGGCGGATGCCCCTCGCGGAACACCTCCGTGAGTTGCGAAACCGCCTGCTGAAGTCCGTTCTGGCCATCCTTGTGATCACGATCGTCGCGGCGATCTTCTACAAGGACCTGATCGACTTCATGCTGAAGCCGATGCTGGATTCCGTGGGGTGCACCGACGGAGTGGTCAGCCAGCGCAACGGCAGGCCTTGCGCGGACATGACCGTCAACGGTCTGATCGCGCCCTTCTCGATCGCCCTGAAGGTCTCCCTTGCCGCGGGCGTCGTGCTGTCCGCGCCCGTGTGGCTGTACCAGCTGTGGGCCTTCATGGCGCCGGGGCTGCACCAGCACGAGAAGAAGTACGCGCTCAGCTTCGTGGCCGCCGGCGTGCCGCTCTTCCTCGGCGGCGCCGTCCTCGCTTACCAGATCCTTCCGCAGACCGCCACGATCCTTTTGGACTTTACCCCCGAGCACGCGCGCAACCTGTTGCCGGTCGATGACTACCTCGACCTGGTGACGCGGATGGTCGTGGTCTTCGGCCTCGCCTTCGAGCTCCCCCTCTTGCTGGTTCTGCTCAACTTCACCGGTGTCGTCTCCGCCCGGCGGCTGGCGAGTTGGTGGCGGGCCATGGTGTTGGGGATCACCATTTTCGCGGCCTTCGCCACCCCCACCGGTGACCCGCTCACGATGCTCGCGCTCGCCGCACCCATCGTCGCCCTCTACTTCATCGCGCTCGGCGTGTGCCTGGCCAATGACCGACGCCGGCGCCGCAACGACCCCGACGCGGGCCTGGAAGACGACGAAGCCTCCCGGGTGGACCTGACGCCCGAGTCGATCGACGAGGTGGAGCCCGTCAGTAGTTCAGCGACTGTGCCGGAACAGGCCGACGGCAGCCGGGACCGGCTCAACGGCTACGACGACGTGACCTGACCCTCCCTTCCACATCGCTTGCTCCGCCGCCTCGAACTGCTTTCCGTGCAAGATTCGAACGGATAGGGTCCGCGGGTGAGCAGTGAGATCACCCTCTTCGTCAATCCCACCGCCGGTCGCGGCCGGGGCGCACAGGCCGCCCAACCGGCTGCGACGGCGCTGCGGGCGTCCGGGTTCCGGGTGCGCACCGTGGTCGGGACGGACGCCGCGGACGCGCTGGTACGACTGCGGGCCGCGGTCACGGAGGGAACGGCGGCCGTGGTCGCGGTGGGCGGTGACGGGGTGGTCTCCCTGGCCCTCCAGGCCGTGGCCGGTTCGCGGGTTCCGTTGGGCATCGTCGGGGTCGGTACCGGCAACGACTGCGCTCGTGCCTTCGGTCTGCCGGTCAGAGACCCCGCCGAGGCCGCCCGGGTGGCCGCGGAGGCGCTCAAGGGATCCCGGATCCGAAGCCTCGACCTCGGCCGGGTCCTGCCCCAGGTCCCGGGCGCGCCCGCCGGGACCGCCCATCAGAGGGATCGGCACGCTCCCTGGTACGGCAGCGTGCTGTGTTCGGGTTTCGATTCCAAGGTCAACGAGCGCAGCAACCGGATGCGGTGGCCCTCGGGCAGCTTCAGCTACGACCTTGCGATGCTCGCCGAATTCGCGGCCTTCCGACCTGCGGCGTACCGCATCAGCCTGGACGACGGCCCTGTTCGGGAGGTCGAGGCGACCCTCATCGCCATCGGCAACGGGTCTTCCTACGGCGGTGGCATGCGGATCTGTCCCGACGCCGTGCCCGATGACGGGCTCTTCGACATCACGGTGGTCGGCGCAGTCCCCCGGCGGACCCTGCTGAGGGTCTTCCCCCGGGTGTACCGGGGGACGCACATCAGGCATCCGCGGGTCAGCGTCCACCGTGCGGCCAAGGTCAGCCTGGCGGCCGAGGGCCTGACCGCCTACGCGGACGGCGAGCGGATCGGACCGCTGCCGGTCACCACCGAATGCGTGTCCGGCGCCCTGCAACTGCTCGCGCCCTGATGCGTCCGCCCCCGCATTCAGCGGGGCTCTGATCAGAATTAAAGATCGCGACTGCTGTCAGACCCGCCGGGTAGGCTCATCAACAAGATGACCGAGGACCTCTCCCCCGCCGAGCGTTACGCCGCTGCCCGCATCCGTGCCGCGCAGGAGGCCACCGCGCTGGCCCCCTTCCGCGAGATGTACGAGTTCGACCTCGACCCCTTCCAGATCGAGGCCTGTCAAGCGCTGGAGGCCGGCAAGGGCGTGCTCGTGGCCGCGCCCACCGGCTCGGGCAAGACCATCGTCGGTGAGTTCGCCGTGCACCTCGCCCTACGGCAGGCGCGCAAGTGCTTCTACACCACGCCCATCAAGGCCCTGTCCAACCAGAAGTACGCCGATCTGGTCAAGCGCTACGGCGCCGAGAAGGTCGGTTTGCTCACCGGTGACAACAGTGTCAACTCCGAGGCGCCGATCGTGGTCATGACCACCGAGGTGCTCCGCAACATGCTCTACGCGGGCTCGCAGTCGCTGCGGGGGCTCGGCTACGTGGTCATGGACGAAGTGCACTACCTCTCCGACCGGTTCCGCGGAGCCGTCTGGGAGGAAGTGATCATCCATCTGCCGGAGTCGGTGACCCTGGTCTCGTTGTCCGCCACCGTTTCCAACGCGGAGGAGTTCGGTGACTGGCTGGACACCGTCCGCGGTGACACCGAAGTGATCGTCTCCGAGGAGCGCCCGGTACCACTGTGGCAGCACGTGCTCGCCGGGCGTCGCATGTACGACCTCTTCGAGGAGGAGAGCGACCACGGCGGTCGCGGCGCCGCCCGCCGGGAGGTCAACCCGGACCTGCTGCGCATGGCGCGCATGGAGAACAGTCGCACCTACAACCCGCGTGAGCGCCGTCGCGGCAAGATGGTGCGGGAAGCCGACCGGGAGCGCGAGCGACGCTCCCGCAGCCGGATCTGGACCCCGGGCCGCCCCGAGGTGATCGGGCGGCTCGACTCCGAGGGGCTGCTGCCCGCGATCACCTTCATCTTCAGCCGTGCCGGTTGCGAGGCGGCCGTCCAGCAGTGCCTGTACGCCGGCTTGCGTCTCAACGACGAGGCCGGCCGGCTCCGGGTACGGGAGATCGTCGAGGAGCGCACCGCCTCCATCCCCACCGAGGACCTGCACGTCCTTGGCTACTACGAGTGGCTGGAGGGCCTGGAGCGCGGTATCGCGGCGCACCACGCGGGCATGCTGCCCACCTTCAAGGAGGTCGTGGAGGAACTCTTCGTCCGCGGTCTGGTCAAGGCCGTGTTCGCCACCGAGACCCTGGCGCTGGGTATCAACATGCCCGCCCGCTCGGTGGTGTTGGAGAAGCTGGTCAAGTGGAACGGCGAACAGCACGCGGACATCACCCCGGGCGAGTACACCCAGCTCACCGGGCGTGCCGGTCGCCGGGGCATCGACGTCGAGGGCCATGCAGTGGTGCTCTGGCAGCGCGGCATGGATCCGGGCGCGCTGGCTGGTCTGGCGGGCACCCGGACCTATCCGCTGCGCTCCAGCTTCAAGCCCTCGTACAACATGGCCGTCAACCTCGTGCAGCAGTTCGGCCGGCACCGTTCGCGCGAACTGCTGGAGACCTCCTTCGCCCAGTTCCAGGCCGACCGGTCCGTGGTGGGCATCTCCCGACAGGTCCAGCGCAACGAAGAGGGCCTGGACGGCTACCGGGAAGGGATGACCTGCCACCTCGGGGACTTCGAGGAGTACGCCCGGCTGCGCCGTGACCTCAAGGACCGGGAGACCGACCTGGCCAAGCAGGGCGCCGCCCAGCGCAGGGCTCAGGCGGCGGCTTCCTTGGAACGCCTCAAGCCCGGCGATGTCATCCATGTCCCCACCGGGAAGTTCGCCGGCCTTGCGCTGGTGTTGGACCCGGGGATCCCGGCGGGGCGGACCAACGGACACCGGGGCTTCGAGCAGCACGACGGGCCGCGACCTCTGGTGCTGACAGCGGAGCGGCAGGTCAAGCGGCTCGCCTCGATCGACTTCCCGGTGCCGGTCGAGGCGCTGGAGCGGATGCGGATTCCCAAGTCCTTCAACCCGCGTTCCCCGCAGTCCCGTCGTGACCTGGCCTCGGCGCTGCGCACCAAGGCGGGGCACATCGCGCCCGAGCGTCACCGGCGCGGTCGGGCGGCGGCTGCCGACGACCGGGAGATCGCCCGGCTCCGCACCGCACTGCGGGCCCATCCCTGCCACGGTTGCGACGAGCGCGAGGACCACGCCCGATGGGCCGAGCGCTACCACCGACTCCAGCGGGACACCCGCCAGTTGGAGCGCCGTATCGAGGGTCGGACGAACACCATCGCCCGTACCTTCGACCGCATCCACGCCCTCCTCACCGAGCTCGACTACCTGCGTGAGGACGAGGTCACCGAGCACGGCAAGCGACTGGCCCGCCTTTACGGCGAGTTGGACCTGCTGGCCTCCGAGTGTCTGCGAGCGAGGATCTGGGAAGGTCTCAGCCCAGCGGAACTGGCCGCCTGCGTATCGGCGCTGGTCTTCGAGGCCAGGCAGTCCGACGACGCGGTGGCGCCCAAGGTTCCGGGCGGCGCGGCCAAGGTGGCGCTCGCCGAGATGGTGCGTATCTGGGGCCGGCTCGACGCGCTGGAGGAGGAACACCGGATCAACCAGGCCGAGGGCGTAGGTCAGCGCGAGCCCGATCTGGGTTTCGCCTGGGCCGCCCATCAGTGGGCCTCGGACAGGTCCCTGGACGAGGTCTTGCGGGAGGCCGAGATGCCTGCCGGGGACTTCGTCCGGTGGTGCAAGCAGGTCATTGATGTCCTCGGTCAGATCGCTGCCGCGGCCCCGCGGGAGAACAGTACGGTGGCCCGCAACGCCCGCAAGGCGGTGGACGCGCTGCTCAGGGGTGTGGTGGCGTACAGCTCGGTCGGCTGACCGGCTGGGGAGCGCGCTGGCGCGTCCCGGTACCCGTCTTCTCGGGGCCGGGACCGCTCGTGCTGCTCAGGGCATGCGCCGCCCCGCCCCTGAAGGTGTTCTACCGGGTGTCTTCATGGCTGGGTGCCCTGCGCCCAGCTTTCGTAGCGACTGAAGGACTCAAGGCTTCGTCCGCTGACGAAGTGTCGCCCTTCGCCGGTCAGAGGGTCGGTGAACTCAAGTGATCGGGCTAGGAGTTGGAGCGGTCGTCGGTAGTCGTCCGGAGCTGGATCGGTCACCGTCGGGTAGAGCGGGTCGCCCAGGATGGGGATGCCGAGGGAGTTCATGTGCACCCGTAGCTGGTGGGTGCGCCCGGTGCTCGGGACCAGCCGGTAGCGGGCCAGTCCCGCCCGGTGCTCCAATATTTCGATCCGGCTTTCGCTGTTCGGCTCTCCGGGTACCTCCCGAGCAGCTACCACGCCGCGGACCTTCTCGATCCGGCTCCGCACGGTCACCGGAAGTCGCAGGCCGGGGTCGTGGACGGCTACCGCCTCGTACTCCTTGTGCACGGCCCGGCGTTCGAACAGGCCCTGGTAGGCGCCGCGGTCCTCGCGCCGCAGGGTGAAGAGCACCAGCCCCGCAGTCAACCGGTCGAGCCGGTGAGCCGGACTGAGCTCGGGCAGTCCCAACTGCTCACGCAGGAGCGCCAGTGCGGTCTGGGTGATGTGGCTCCCGCGCGGGGTGGTGGCGAGGAAGTGGGGCTTGTCGGCGACCAGCAGACGCGAGTCCCGATGCGTGATGTGCAAGGGGAAGGGCACCACGGGCTCTTCCGCGATCTCCCGTTGGAACCAGACGTACTCCCCCGGACGGTAGGGCGCCCCTTCGTCGAGCGGTCCGTCCGGTCCGTACACGGTCTGCCGGGCGAAGAGCCCGTCGACCCCGGCCGTGCCGACCGAGGGGTAGCGGTACACCAGATAGTCCCGCACCGTCTCCCAGGCGCCGTCGGTGGGCAGCCGCAGCCATACCGGGTCGATGCCATGACGCTGGGGGAGCGGCGCCGGCGGCGTGGATCTGCGTCTCATCGCCCCAAGCCTAGGGCGCGGCCCCGGTCAACGATGGCGGGGCGTCGCTCAGGCCGCCTCGCGGGCCTGCTGTGCCGGGGCGGGCTCCGTCTCCGACTCCACCTGGGTGTTCCATTCCCGCTTGATCGCCCGCCAGCCTTCGTCGCTGTGGCCGAGGCGCCAGTAGCCGGAGATCGACAGCCGCTCCCGCGGGATCCCGCGCTCCATCCGGAGGTGGCGGCGCAGCTCCTTGACGAAGCCCGCCTCACCGTGCACGAAGACGTGCGGCTGCCCGGCCGGGAACTCAAGACCGGTGACGGCCTCGACGAGGGCCTCACCGACCGGGCGGGCGCCACGGTGTAGCCAGTTGACTTCGAAGCCGTCCGCCGTGACGATCTTCTGCTCGTCCTCGGGGCCGGACACTTCGACGAAGGCGTGCACGACGGAGCCCGCGGGGAGTCGCTCCACAGCGGCGGCGATCGCGGGCAGTGCGCTCTCGTCGCCGGCCAGTAGGTGCCAGTCGGCGCGCGGATCCGGGGCGTAGCCCCCGCCCGGCCCGAGGAAACGCACCGTCTCACCGGGCTGGACGCGCGCCGCCCAGGGGCCTGCCAGTCCTTCGTCGCCGTGGACGACGAAGTCGACGCTCAGCTCCACGTGCACCGGGTCCCAGGCGCGCACGGTGTAGGCGCGGTTGCGAGGCCACTGTGCGCGGGGGAACTCGGCGCGGATCCGTTCCACGTCGAAGGGCTCGGGGTAGGCGACGCCCTCCACCGGGAAAAGGATCTTGATGTAGTGGTCGGTGAACTCGCCCGCGGCGAACCCGGCCAGCGACTCACCTCCCAGCACCACCCGCACCATGTGCGGAGTGAGCCGCTCGGTGCGCAGCACCACAGCGGTGCCCACGCTCGGCTGCTTGCGTACGGGTCGTCCGGCCACGGCGATGTCCCCTGTTCCCCTGAGCATGTTGGCTTAGGCTTACCTAAGCTAACACTTTAGACGCCCAAGGTCGTCTTCAGCCGTCCAACTGCGCCGGCCAGTCCCCATCGGGTGGCGATCGCCTCCAGGGCCTCTGGGTCGGCCACGGCCGCGGGCAGCGCGGGGTCGAAGGCCGGCAGCGGTACGTCCGAGGCCACCCGCACCACCTTCGGAGCCACCGCCACGTACGGCCTCGCCTCCTGGAGCCGCTTGCGCTGCGAGGGGGTCAGTCGTGAGCTCGGGTCGTCCACGGCCGCCATGATCGCGTCCAAGTCCCCGTAGGCGTCCAGGAGCTTGGCGGCGGTCTTCTCGCCGATGCCCGGTACTCCGGGCAGCCCGTCGCTGGGGTCGCCGCGCAACAGGGCCAGGTCCACGTAGCCGGGCCCGTCGACGCCGTACTTCTCACGCAGCACGGCCTCGTCCGTCATCTGGAGCGTTCCCACGCCCTTGATCGGGTACAGCACGCGCACCCGGCGTGCGTCGTCCACGAGCTGGTAGAGGTCCCGGTCGCCGGTCACGACGTCCACCGGGCCGGTCGCCTGGAGTGCGAGCGTGCCGATCACGTCGTCCGCCTCGTAGCCGGCGACGCCGACCCTCGCGATCCCGAAGGCGTCCAGTACCGCCTCGATGATCGGGACCTGCGGGGCCAGGGTGTCGGGCGTCTCCTCCTCGTCCGGACCGCTCTCGGTCGAAACGGCCACGCGGTGCGCCTTGTACGAGGGGATCAGCTCCACTCGCCAGTGTGGACGCCAGTCCGCGTCCATGCAGGCCACGAGGTCGTCCGGCTGGTGGTCCTGGACCAACCTTCCGATGAAGTCGAGGAGTCCGCGTACGGCATTGACCGGAGTGCCGTCCGGGGCCCGGACCGAGTCGGGGACCCCGAAGTAGGCACGGAAATAGAGGGAGGCGGTGTCGAGGAGCATCAGGCGTCGGGTCACAGGCCCGATGATGCCGTACCCCGCCGACAACGCCCGCTCCGATCGAAGGGCTCGCCCACGGGGGCCGCCCCACGGGTCGTGCTCTTCGTCGCGACCGTCGGCAAGGGGCGAGAGCGGCCTGCACGACTGTTCCGCGAGCGAGGGGGGAAGCTGCGTAAGGTGCTCTCAGGCACACTGTGGTGCTCACAGGACTAGGGGAGGGCAGCCCCGGCCATGGAACTCGACGGTCACGCCCGGGAGAAGGACAAGGACAAGGAGGCCAGGGAACCGCTCCGGGTGGGGGCGGCCGTACGCCGTCGCCGCCGGGCGATGAAGTTCACCCTGGCTGCCGTCGCCGCGCGCAGTGGCTTGTCGGTGCCGTTCCTCAGCCAGATAGAGAACGAGCGCGCCCGTCCCAGCATACGGTCCCTGGAGCGGGTGGCCGACGCCCTGGAGACCACCGCCGTCGAGCTGTTGGCCGCGTCGGACTCCACGCGTACCGTCGACCTGGTCCGGGCCGGCGACTCCTCGGGACTGGAGCCGACCGCCGGCGTCCGACCTCTGGTGCGCGGACACCACCAACTGCACGCCCTGGAGTTCTCCGGCGAGCAGGACACCGGTCGTGAGTACCGGCACCGCAACGACGAGCTGCTCTACGTCGTCGAGGGCGCCTGCCAGGTCGAGGCGGAGGGGTGCGCGTACCGGCTGGAGCGCGGCGATTCGCTCTTCCTGTCCGGGGGCGTGCGCCACCGTTGGCGAGCGGCCACCGAGGCCACCAGGATCTTGGTGGTGGCGGTCGGGGACCACATCGACGCGCTGTCGGACGAGCGCCGGTGACACGGCAGCGGGGATGGTCGACATGAGGGTGGTCTCCTTGGTGCCTTCGCTGACCGAGGCGGTCGCGGCGAGCGCTCCTGAGCTTCTCGTCGGTGCCACCGACTGGTGCAGCCACCCGGCCGACCTGGATGTGCGGCGCGTCGGAGGCACCAAGAACCCCGACGTCGCAGCGATCTTGGAGCTCGCACCCGATCTGGTGATCGCCAACGAGGAGGAGAACCGTGCCCCCGACCTGGCGGCCCTGACCTCGGCCGGGTTGAGGGTGCAGGTCACCGAGGTCCGCACGCTGACGCAGGCCCTCTCGGAACTCGAACGGGTCCTGGTGGGAGGGTGCGGGCTTCAACGACCGGGCTGGCTGGACGTGGCGCGGTCCGCCTGGTCGCAGCTGAGCGATGGGCCGGAGCTGGCCGCGGTCGTCCCCATCTGGCGCCGCCCCTGGATGGTGCTGGGGCGGGACACCTTCGCCGGGGACCTGCTGGCCCGCCTGGGTGTGCGGAACATCTACGCGGCGCACCCCGAGCGCTACCCGCGGGTGGCGCTCGAAGAGCTTCGCGCCGCTGCCTGCGATCTCGTCGTCCTCCCCGACGAGCCGTACCGGTTCACCGCCACCGACGGGCCCGAGGCCTTTGGAGGCACTCCGGCCGCGCTGGTCAGCGGCCGACACCTGACGTGGTACGGGCCTTCGCTGGTGGCGGCGCCACAGGTATTGGCGGCGACGCTGCGGTCGGGTGCGGCGAGAGCCTGACCGGTCCCGCGGCAAGGGGCGCCGGCGTTGTGGCACCGTTCGGGTGCGGGCGGTTCGGTGTTTCAGGCGGCTTTTCGCGGGGCGGCCAGGAGCTCTCCGCTGCGGAGCCCGCCCAAGGTGTGGCATGCAGCCGTCGCCCAGGCCATGGTGAGCACCAGGAAGAGTGCGGCGGCCAGCCACTGGAAGGCGGTCAGGCCGGTGTGCCCGGCCAGCGCACCTGCGGCGGTCACGCAGGTGCCGACCGGGAAGGTGAAGGCCCACCAGGTCATGGCGAAGCCCATGCCGGCCCGCGCGGCGCAGGCGGTCAAAGCTCCGGCCAGCGCCAACCAGAGCAGGGCGAATCCGAGCACGGGGACTCCGTAGACCACGCCGAAGGCCTCCAGACTCCCGGCGTGCGGCTGGGGTAGGCCGGCTTCCGCGGCAAGGCCGCCGAGCGCGTTCACAGCGGTCACCGACTGTCCCAACGGCCCCAGGACGAGTAGCAGCGAGGGGGTGAGGACGGGTGGCAAGGGGCCTTCCGAAAGTAGCCGGAAGAAGATCATCGGTAGCATCACCGCAGTGGCCAGCACACTCATGCCGAACAGCGCATAGCAGGCGAACAGCATGCCCAGCCGCGCCTGCCCGGTGGGTAGATGCGGAATCAGCAGGGGCCCGAGGGCCGCCGAGACCATGGGGGCGACCACGGGGAGCAGCCAGACCGGCGAAGCCGCGGACATCCGGATCGTATGACGGGTGATCATCAGGTAGGGCACTGCCGCGGCCACGAACAGCGCCACCGTCGTCCCCGCTGTGAACAGGACAGCGTCCACCGCCACGGCCGCAGTCGTGCCGATGAGATCCCTACCGGCGAGCAGCGCGCCGCCGCCGACCGCCAGCAGGGCCATCGCCAGGCATCCGTAGAACGGCGCCACGGTCGGATCCAGCAGGTGCGCCCGGGCTTGGTCCCGGTGGTGGAGCCAGTGCCCGGCACGGGCCACCAGCAAGACGGCGAGTGCGACCGCGGACAGGGCCCACACGGTGGTGCTCAGCTCCCGCAACCCCGGCGGCTGGTACGGCAGCGTGGCGCCAGCGTTGGCCACCATCGCGGTCCCCATGATCGAGGCGTACCAGTTGGGGCCGAGATGACGCAGGGCCGGGAGCCGTGGGGTGGTGGCGGGTGCGGTCCGTGCGACGCGAGAGGGGGCGAAGGTGGTCATGACCACAGCCTCCGTCCGTATCGCGGACCCCGGTAGGGACTCGACCCCTATCAGGTCATAAAGTGATGTTATGGGTAGTGGAGCAAGGCGCGGCAGTGAAGGTACGGGCGGGACGGCCCCGGCGCACGGCGGAACGGGTGAAGGCACCTCCTTGCCGCTGGCCCACCGGGTGCCCGACCTCGGCGCCCTGGAACTGCTCCTGGCCGTCGCCCGCCTCGGCAGCCTCGGCGCCGCGGCTCGTGCTCTCGGGATCACCCAGCCCGCCGCCAGCAGTCGGATCAGGGCCATGGAAACCCGCCTGGGGGTGGCGCTGGTGGACCGCAGCCCGCGGGGGTCCACCCTCACCGAACAGGGGGCCCTGGTCACCGACTGGGCAAGCCGGGTCGTGGAGGCCGCGGAGGCTTTCGACGCGGGCGCCCAAGCCCTGCGCACCCGCCGGGACTCACGCCTGCGGGTGGCCGCGAGCATGACCATCGCCGAGTACCTGATGCCGGGCTGGTTGATCGCCCTGCGTGCCCAACGCCCGGGCACGGCGGTGTCGCTGTCGGCTGGCAATTCGACGTCCGTAGCGGCCCGACTGCTGGCCCACGAGGCCGACCTCGGTTTCGTCGAAGGCGTGTCGGCCCCCGATGGCCTGGACTCCGTGGTGATCGCCCAGGACCGGCTCCTGGTGCTCGTGGACCCGGGGCACCGTTGGGCCCGGCGCCATCAACCGGTGGCCGCCGCGGAGCTCGCCGCCACGCCCCTCGTCCTGCGCGAACGAGGCTCCGGCACCCGGCAGGTGCTCGACGCCGCACTCGCCCCACACGGCGGGCTCGCCACGCCCTTGCTTGAGCTCGCCTCGACCACGGCCGTGAAGGCGGCTGCCGTCAGCGGCGCCGGCCCGTGCGTGCTCAGCGAACTCGCCGTGGGCGAGGAACTCGCATCCCGGCGGCTCGTCGCCGTGCCGGTTGCCGATGCCGGTCTTGGCCGCTCGCTGCGTGCCGTCTGGCACCTGGGCACGCGTCCGACCGGCCCGGCCCGTGACCTGCTCTCGCTGACCGCCGCGAACGCCTGACGCGGGCCTTGCCGGCGGTGGGGGCGCCGGCGACTCGACGAAGCTGACGGGCCCGGCGGACTCAGGGGCGCTTCTTGCCCGCCGCGGCAGCGGCGACCAGGGCCGCCATGACCCGGGTGTCGTCGTCCTGCTCCGGATGCCACTGGACGCCCAGGACGAAGTGCTCGCCGGGGAGTTCCACGGCCTCCGCGGTTCCGTCCTCGGCCAGGGCGGAGACCAGCAGCCCCCGGCCCAGCCGGTCGACCGCCTGGTGGTGATAGGTCGGGACGTCCTCGGACTCCGGCGCGATCCGCCCGTACCGGGTGCCCGGCACCGGCTTGACCGGATGGGTACCCACTACTCCGGGGCCCTGGACGTGGCCGTCCAGGTGCTGGACCAGGTCTCCGCCCAGTACGACGTTGAGCATCTGCATGCCCCGGCAGATCCCCAGGAGCGGGGTGCCGCCGACGAGTGCCGCCTCGATCAGTGCCGCCTCCCAGGCGTCCCGCTCGGGGGCGGCCGGGCCGGTGCGCGGATCACGCGGCGCGCCGTACCGGCTCGGATCCACATCAGCCCCGCCCGCGATGACCAGGCCGTCGACCACCGCCACCAGCGCCGCGGCTTCCTCGGGTGCGTCCGGTGGCAGTAGTACGGCCCGGCCGCCGGCCGCCGCCACCAGTCGCAGGTAGGCGGCCGGCAACAGCGCGGCCGGCATGTTCCACACCCCCCAGGAGGCGGTGTCGAGATAGGTGCTGATGCCGATGAGCGGCTTGGACACGGTTGGTTCTCCTGGGGGTGCGGATGCCGGGACGGGGCGGTCAGTTGCGCCCTTGTTCCTGGGGTGCCTCGGGTGCGCGGACGAGTTCGGCCTCGGCTGCGGCCAGGGCCGCGAACTCCTCCTCGGGGGCGGAGGCCACCAGGTGGTGACGGCTGTAGAAGGCGAAGTAGGCGAGGGCGGCGGCGTACACGCCCAGGGCGATCAAGGCGGCGTCCTTGTCCACCAGGAAGGTGGCCACCAGCGCCGACAGGGCCAGCAGGAAGGCCGTCGACGAGGTGAGGACGCCCCCGGGGGTGCGGTACGGCCGGGCGAGGTCCGGCTCGCGCCGTCTGAGCACGATATGCGAGAGGGCCATCAGGGCGTAGGAGATCGTCGCGCCGAAGACGGCGATGTTCAGCATCCTGGCCCCGTCGCCGGTGGCGGCTGCCAGTCCGAAGCCGATCGCGCCCGGGATCAGCAGGCCCAGATAGGGCGCCTTGCGTCTGCTGGTCAGGGACAGGAACCGTGGCAGGTACCCGGCCCGGGACAGGGCGAAGAGCTGGCGGGAGCCGGCGTAGATGAGGGAGAAGAAGGAGGCCACGAGTCCGGCCAGACCCGCGTAGTTGACGAAGCGGCTCAAAGCGGTGGGGCCGCCGTCCCCTTCCAGGGCCACCACCAGCGGATTGCCCGCGTCCTTGATGGCGCCGGCGCCCTGCGCCCCTGTTGCGGCGAAGAAGGTGATCAGCGCGAGGACGGTGAGGATGCCCATGGCGGTGGCCAGGGCCCGGGGCATGGAGCGGACCGGGTCCTTCGCTTCTTCGGCGGCCAGTGGTACTCCTTCGACGCCCAGGAAGAACCACATGCCGAAGGGGAAGGCGGCCCAGATCCCCAAGAGCCCGAACGGCAGCCAGGAGTTGGAGCCCAGGGCCTCGGGGTCTGCCGGGATGTCGTTGAGCCCGTCCGCGCTGAACTCCGTGAGGGCCCCGAAGGCGAAGATCAGGAGCGCCGCTACGGCGATGGCGGTCACGATGAGGCTGAAGCGCAGGGCCTCGCCCACGCCCCAGAGGTGGATCCCGATGAAGACGGCGAAGCAGGCCAGGTAGACGGGCCAGCTGGAGGTGAGTCCGAACAGCCCAAGGGACTCCACGTAGTCACCGATGAAGATGACGATCGCGGCGGGGGCGAGGATGTACTCGATGAGGATCGCCGTTCCGGTCAGGAAGCCGCCCCAGGTGCCGAGGGCGCGGCGGGCGAATCCGTAGCCGCCGCCCGCGGTGGGCAGGATGGCGGAGAGTTCGGCGAGGGAGAAGACCAGCGCCGCGTACATCGCCCCCATCAGCAGCATGGCGATGGCAAGCCCGCCGAAGCCGCCTTCGGCGAGGCCGATGTTCCAGCCGGAGAAGTCACCGGAGACGACGTAGGCGACGCCGAGTCCGGTGAGGAGGAGCCAGCCGGCGCTGCCGCGACGCAGTGTTCGGCGTTCGAGATAGGCGTCTTCGGGTGAGCTCGGACCGAGGTCCGGTCCAGGCGGGGCGGGGGAGGTGGTGCGAGCGTCGAGGTCGTCGGCCATGGACGGCTCCTGCGTCGGGGCACTGGCGTGCACGCAATGGTGTGGCTGCATACCTTTGCGGCCGGGGAGGGGGTTGCGCAAGGCCTGCGTTGTTACGTCTTGTTAAGCAGCTCCCTAGGCTCGGCTCAGGTCAGGAACCCGCGCAGCAGTGCCGCCGTGCCGCAGCAGTGCTCCCGCATGACCTCGCGGGCCGCGTCCGCGTCCTGCTCCAGGACTGCCTCCACCAGCGCGGTGTGCTGCTGCTGGGAGTGCTCCAGGTTGCGCACCAGGAGGGGGATGCAGTCCAGCAACTCGTTGACCACGGCCCGATTCGCCGCGTACTGCGCCATGAGGGTCGCGGACCCGGACAGCTCGGCGAGGGTGAGGTGCAGCAGGGTGTCGAGGCGCCGGTACTCCGCCAGCGGGGCGTCGTGGGTGGCGGCGAGGGCGGCGCGCAACCGGTCGGCCTGCTCCCCGCTCAGCCCGTGCTGGGCGCACAGCCCTGCGGCACCGGTCTCCAGGACCTCGCGGAAGCGCAGCACGTCCTCGATGTCCACGGCCGCGACCCGGCGCCGCAGCTCTCGGCCGACGCCGGTGGCGGGAGTGTTCGGGCGGGGCAGGACGAAGGTTCCGCCGTAACGGCCGCGACGGCTCTCCACCAGCCCCTGCTCCTGTAGGACCTTGAGTACCTCGCGCAGCGTCACGCGACTGATGCCCATGCGTTCGGCCAGCTCCCGCTCGGCGGGTAGCCGCTCGCCGCCGGCCACCAACCCGAGTCGGAGCACTTGCAGGACCTGCTCCAGCGCTTCCTCGAAGCCGTTGCCCGCGCGGACCGGGCGCAGCACGGGGGTGAGCTGGTCGGCGAGGCCGGCTCCGGCGGCCGGGTCCGTCACCTCGTCGGCTACGTCTGTGGTCTCTTCGTGCATCACGTCGCCGTTTCCCCTTCCCAATTAATGGTTGTCTCCCATACCTTATGGCTCATCGGCTGACCGAAGGAGGAATTCCACGTGGCAGACCGCACCGCCCCGCTCGGGATCGAGGAGCTGCGCTCCCTGGTCGCGAGCGGTGAGATCGATACCGTGGTCCTGGCCTTTCCCGACATGCAGGGACGGCTGCAGGGCAAGCGGTTCGCCGCACGCTTCTTCCTGGACGACGTACTGAACCACGGCACCGAGGGTTGCAACTACCTCTTGGCCGTGGACACCGACATGAACACCGTCGACGGCTACGAGATGTCCTCCTGGGAGAGCGGCTACGGCGACTTCGCCATGCACCCCGACCTGGAGACCCTGCGCAGGGTGCCGTGGAACGAGGGAACCGCCATGGTGATGGCCGACCTCGCCTGGCATGACGGCACGCCCGTCGTGGCCGCACCCCGGCAGATCCTGCGCCGACAGCTGGAACGGCTCGCCGAGCTCGGCTACACCGCTCAGGTCGGCACGGAGCTTGAGTTCATCGTCTTCAAGGACACCTACGAGCAGGCCTGGAGCTCCGGCTACCGTGACCTGACGCCGGCCAACCAGTACAACATCGACTACTCCGTGCTCGGCACCGGCAGGATCGAGCCGCTTCTGCGCCGCATCCGTAACGAGATGGGAGCCGCCGGGCTGACGGTGGAGTCGGCCAAGGGGGAGTGCAACCTCGGCCAGCACGAGATCGCCTTCCGCTACGACGAGGCCCTGGTGACCTGTGACCAGCACTCCGTCTACAAGACGGGGGCGAAGGAGATCGCGGCTCAAGAAGGCATGTCGCTGACCTTCATGGCCAAGTTCAACGAGCGGGAAGGCAATTCCTGTCACATCCATCTCTCGCTGGCCGAAGCCGACGGGCGCAATGTGATGGCGGCGGCGGGCCCCGGCGATGGCAGCATCACCGGTGACATGTCGCCGGTGATGAAGCACTTCCTTGCCGGGCAACTCGCCGCGCTGCGCGACTTCTCCCTGCTCTACGCGCCGAACATCAACTCCTACAAGCGCTTCCGGCCGGGCTCCTTCGCCCCCACCGCCGTCGCATGGGGCAAGGACAACCGCACCTGCGCGCTGCGGATCGTCGGTCACGGGCGCTCCATGCGCTTCGAGAACCGACTCCCCGGCGGTGACGTCAACCCCTATCTCGCCGTCGCCGGCCTGGTGGCCGCAGGCCTGTACGGGATCGAGAACCGCCTCGAACTGCCCGAGCCGTGCCCCGGCAACGCCTATGCCGGTGACTACGCCCACGTCCCCACCACCTTGCACGAGGCCGCGGAGCTCTGGGAGAACAGCCCCATCGCCAAGGCCGCCTTCGGGCCGGAAGTGGTCGCGCACTACCGCAACATGGCTCGCGTGGAACTCGACGCCTACGACTCGGCGGTGACCGACTGGGAACTACGCCGCTCCTTCGAACGCCTGTGAGGCACCCCTTGTCCTTCGAACCACCACCCGTGCCCCACCCCACCGCACACCGGGTGCTCAATCCGGCCACCGGCGAAGTCCTCGACACCGTCCCGGCCACCACCCCCGCCGAGGTCGGCGCGGCCGTCGAACGTGCTGCTGCCGCGGCCCGCGGCTGGGCCGCCACCGCGCCCGCTGACCGGGCGCGGTTGCTGCGACGTTTCGCCGTCATCGTCGACGGGCACCTTGAGGAACTCGCGCGATTGGAGGTGCGCGAGGCCGGCCACACCATCGGCAACGCCCGCTGGGAGGCGGGCAACGCCCGCGATCTCCTGGATTTCGCGGCTGGCGGAGTCGAGCGGCTGTCCGGCCAGCAGATCCCGGTGTCGGGCGGGCTGAACGTGACCCTGCTCGAACCCCTCGGCGTGGTCGGAGTCATTGCGCCGTGGAACTTCCCGATGCCGATCGCCGCCTGGGCCGTCGCGCCCGCGCTGGCCGCGGGCAACGCCGTCATCCTCAAACCTGCCGAGACCACGCCGCTCACCGCCTTGAGGCTGGCCGAACTGGCCTTGGCCGCCGGGCTGCCCGAGCACCTCTTCCAGGTCCTGCCCGGCGCCGGGGCGGTGACCGGCAACGCGCTGGTCGAGCACCCGGGTGTAGCCAAGATCGTTTTTACTGGCTCCACTCGGGTGGGCAAGCAGATCATGGCCAGCTGTGCCGAGCGGGTAAAACGGGTCACCCTCGAACTGGGCGGTAAGAGTCCCAATGTGGTCTTCGCCGACGCGGACGTCGAGGCAGCCGCGGCTGCGGCTCCGATGTCCTTCCTGGACAACGCCGGCCAGGACTGTTGCGCCCGCACCCGGATCCTGGTGCAACAGTCCGTCTACGACCGGTTCCTCGACCTGCTCGCGCCGGCCCTGAAGTCCGTGGTCGTGGGCGATCCCGCGGATGAGAAGACCCAGATGGGGCCGCTGATCTCGGCTGTGCAACGGGACCGGGTGCGGTCCTATGTCACCGATGACCTTGCGGTGATTCGAGGTACAGCGCCCGAAGGGCCCGGCTTCTGGTACCCGCCAACCGTTGTCACCGAGGTTGACCCGGCCGCACCGATCGCGGTCGAGGAGGTATTCGGGCCTGTCGCCGTCGTCCTGCCCTTCGAGGACGAGGAGGACGCCGTACGCCTGGCCAACGCCACCGAGTACGGACTGTCCGGATCGATCTGGACCCGTGACGTCAGCCGCGCCATCCGCGTCTCGCGCGCCGTGGCCGCAGGCAACCTCTCTGTCAACTCCCACAGCAGCGTGCGGTACTGGACCCCCTTCGGCGGTTACAAGCAGTCCGGCCTGGGCCGGGAACTGGGCCCGGACGCACTGACCGCCTTCACCGAAACCAAGAACGTCTTCATCAGCACGGAGGCCTGAACACCCATGACCACCGAAGAGATCATCTGCCGCCGTCTGGTCGGCCGTACCGCCGTCATCACCGGCGCCGGCAGCGGCATCGGCCTGGCAACCGCCCGACGCCTGGCCTCCGAAGGCGCGCACGTCGTCTGTGCGGACATCGACGAAAGCGCGGGCAAGGCCGCTGCCGACGCCGTCGGCGGCATCTTCGTCAAGGTCGACGTCACCGACCCCGAGGAGGTGGAAGCCCTCTTCAAGACCGCCTACGACACCTACGGCTCGGTCGACATCGCCTTCAACAACGCGGGCATCTCCCCACCGGACGACGACTCGATCCTCACCACCGGCCTGGACGCCTGGAAGCGCGTCCAGGACGTCAACCTGACCTCCGTCTACCTGTGTTGCAAGGCGGCCCTGCCCTACATGCAGCGCCAGGGGCGCGGTTCCATCATCAACACCGCCTCCTTCGTGGCCATCATGGGTGCGGCCACGTCCCAGATCTCCTACACCGCGTCCAAGGGCGGCGTCCTCGCCATGTCCCGGGAGCTCGGCGTGCAGTTCGCCCGCGAGGGCATCCGTGTCAACGCCCTGTGCCCAGGGCCGGTCAACACGCCGCTGCTCCAGGAGCTGTTCGCCAAGGACCCCGAGCGGGCGGCGCGTCGCCTCGTCCACATCCCCCTCGGGCGGTTCGCCGAGGCCGAGGAGATCGCAGCGGCCGTGGCCTTCCTCGCCAGCGACGACTCCTCGTTCATCAACGCCACCGACTTCCTCGTGGACGGTGGCATCTCGGGAGCGTACGTCACCCCGCTCTAGCCCGCCGACCTCCTTGGGGTCGCCGCGCGCCGTCGCCGGGCGACCCCCGGGAGCCGCCCGTTGGAACCGGACACCGGGCGGGCACCACCGATCCAAGTGGGCGCCGGGCCGTCGCTCACAGGAAGGTGAGGCCCTCGCCCCGGTAGGTGGGGGCGACGGCCACCACCTCATCCTCCTCGATCAGGTGCAGCGACTCGAACCGCTCGCACAGCTCGCCCGCCTTGGCATGCCGGAACCAGACGCGGTCACCGATCAGCAGGTCATCGGCGGCTGCCCCCAACAGCGGGGTCTGCACCTCCCCGGCCCCTTCCTGTGGGTCGTAGCGCAGCCCCTGGGGCAGGTACGGCTCCGGGAGTCGATCGGCTCCCTGAGCTCCGGACGCGGGGTAGCCCCCGCCCAACACGGTCACCACCGCGACGCCCGGTCGGCGCACCACGGGCAGGGCGAACAGCGCAGCCGGGCGGCCCCGGAAGGAGGAGTAGTTGTCGAAGAGCCGCGGTACGTAGAGCCCTGAGCCGGCAGCGACCTCGGTCACCGCCTCCTCAGCGGCGGTGTACTGGACGCTGCCCGTCCCGCCCCCGTTGACGAACTCCAAGTCGCCCACCACTGACCGTACGGCAGCCACGCCGGCAGCCCGCCGGGCGGCGATCTCCTTGCGGGCCGCGCCCTGCATCAGACGGATGGCCCGGGAGCGCAGCGGCCGACCGGCCAACGCGTCCCCGACCCCGGCCACATGGCCTTCGTAGGCCATCAGTCCGACCAGCCGGAAGCCGGGGCGGGCCAGCACCGCACGCGCCAGGTCCGCGAGTTGGACGGGCTCCCGCAGGGGAGAGCGTCGCGCCCCGATGCGCACCCTCCCACCCAGCAGGTGCAGGGAGGTGTCGAGTTCGAGGCAGACGCGGATTTCCTCGCCACCGCCGTCGCGGGCGTGATCGATCAAGTCGAGCTGGGCGGGGTCATCGACCATGACGGTCACGGCTGCCGCGAGCTTCGGGTCGGCCGCCAACTCGGCGTAGCCGATGCGGTCCACCGAGGGGTAGGCCAGCAGAACGTCGTCGAAACCGGAGCGGGCCAGCCACAGCGACTCGGCGAGCGTGTACGACATGACGCCCGCGAAGCCGTCCCGGGCCAGGACCCGCTCCAGCAGAGCACGGCACCGAACCGACTTGCTGGCCACCCGGATCGGCTTGCCGGCCGCCCGGCGCACCAGGTCCTCGGCGTTCGCGTCGAAGGCATCCAGGTCCACGGCGGCGAACGGGGCGTCGAGGTGCTCGGTGGCCCGGTCGTAACGGGCCCGATCGGCGGCGGGGGACGTCATGTCCCGCAGCTTGCCAGACCCGATCACCGCCGGGTAGGGGAACGTTCAGGTCGGATCACGAAAGGGGCCGCCTGATTCCGAGGCGGGTGGAGGCGCCACGTAGAGTGGCGCGGAAACAGATGGCCGCGCCCCCGGCTCGGCGAGGCGCGCAGAACCGGACAGGGGGGCGACCGCGGATGACGGCGGAGCCACAAGGCCCCAGCGGCCCGCAGACGGCGGATGCCGTTCGGTCGGGTCCGGTCGTTTGCAGCGACCCGGCACCTCTCCTGAGCTCCGACGCCAGCGCGCAGCCGGTGCCCGTGCTCCCGGCCCCGCGCTATGCGGGAGGTGACGTATCACCCGGTACCACCACACCTGACGTGGTACGTCTGCCCGGGTCCGGAAGCCACCGGAGGCGAGTCGCCGCTGCGGCCAGCGCCGCGCTCGGACTCCTCCTCCTCGGCGTCGCCGTGGGCGGTGGCCTGTTCTCCGGCGATCCACAAGCGCCGGCCGAGGACGTGGCATACACGCGGGCAGCCGCCCACTGGCACAGTGCCCCCGTGGACGCCCTCTTCCCGCCCACCCTCAACGGCGACGGAGCGGGCCCCGGCGGCGCGGACCGGACCTGGACCCGGGTGGCCGTCGCCCCGGACGGCCCCTGCACGGACGTACAGGGCGATCCGGTGCTCGCCCTCCTCGAACCCGTGGGCTGCGCCCGGCTGCTCCGCGCCACCTACACCGACGCCACCCGCAGCAGTCTGATCACCGCCGGCCTGCTCTTCACCGAGGCGGACCCCGCCGGAATGGTCGCCATGCGTTCGCGCTTCCACAAGGAGAAGCTCCTCGGTCGCATGGACCTCATACCCTCGCCGTACGGGCCCCAAGGTACTTCGGCGGAAGGTTTCGGCCGTGCCCAGGCAGCCAGCTGGACCGTCAGTGTGCTGACCGACGCGCCCGTGGTCGTGTACGCCGTGTCCGGATTCGCCGACGGCCGTGAAGTCACCAAACCCCGGCCCGCGGCGTCCGCCATGACCCCCGGAGCCAGCAGCCCCGCCTCCCAGTCGGGCATGGGCTACGAGGCCAAGGGCGTCGCCGATCGGGTGGAGCGCACCTTGCGCCGTACCGTCACAGCTCAGACGGAGACCACCGGATGACCCCCCGTTTCGCAGCCTCCTCGCCCACCCGGCGCGCTCTGAGCTCCCGAGCAGTACGGCGGACCACGGCGCTGCTGCTCGCCACGAGCCTCGCAGCCCTCGGTACCACTCCGGCCGCCGCCGCGGGGCGCCCGGACCGCCAGTGGCCGCTGGACCTCGTGCACGCCGACCGGGCCTGGGCCACCACCAAGGGCGCCGGTGTGACCGTCGCGGTCCTCGACACCGGGGTCGACGGCACTCACCCGGACCTCACCGGTCGTGTCCTGCCCGGCCGTGACCTGGTCGGCTTCGGCGCCCGGGAGGGCCAGAAGGCCTGGGCCGTCCACGGCACCGCCATGGCGGGCATCATCGCCGGTCGTGGCCATGGAGCCCGGCGCGCCAAGGGAGTCCTTGGCGTCGCCCCGCGGGCCAAGGTCCTACCGGTTCGGGTCATCCTGGAGGAACGCGACAAGCTGCGCCGCAAGGCCAGGGAAACCAGGGGCGCTGCTCTGGCGGAGGGCATCCGCTGGGCAGCCGACAACGGCGCGGACGTCATCAACCTCTCCCTCGGTGACGACAGCCGCAGTGCCCACGCCGAGCGCTCCGAAGACGAGGCCATCCAGTACGCCCTCGGCAAGGGCGTGGTCGTGGTCGCCTCCGCCGGAAACGGTGGTCGGGGCAGCAACCGCACCTCCTACCCCGCGGCCTACCCGGGAGTGATCTCCGCCGCCGCCGTCAACAAGCGGGGCGTCAAGGCGTCGTTCTCCACGAGCAGTTGGTACGCCACCGTGGCCGCGCCCGGCGTGGACGTACTGATCGCGCACCCGGACCGCACGTACTACAAGGGCTGGGGCACCAGTGCCGCCGCCGCCTTCGTCTCCGGGGTGGTGGCCCTGGTCCGCTCCGCCCATCCCGACCTCAGCCCCGCCCAGATCAAGCAGCTACTGATGGACACGGCCCGCAACAGGCCTCCCGGCGGCCGTGACGATTCCCGCGGCTACGGCCTGGTCGATGCCGCGGCGGCCCTGCGTGCCGCGGACCGCCTGCGGGCCGAGCCGGCCGTTCCGGTGGCCGCGCGCTACGCCAAGACGTACTTCGGGCCGGGGCCGGACCAACCGCGTGCGCGATCAGGAGGGTTCGCCGAGCTGACCCCTTTCGCTGCCGGAGCGGGAGGCCTGTTCCTGGTGGTTGCCGCCTTGCTGTGGCGGGGCTCGGGCACGACCCGTTGGTCGGACCCGCCCACCGCCCCGGCTAGAGTCGGGTAACTGTGGCGCAGAAGAACATTCCCGACCCCGGTTTCTCCGATGACGACGGCTCCGCCGATCCGGCTCTGACGGCGGCTCTTGCCGCGTGGTCACTGGACCGGGCAGCCGAACCGCAGGTCCTGGCGGCCCTCGCCGCCTCCAGGCTCCTGGTGCCGGTCGTCGCCGTCCTCGGCGAGGTCGAGGAGGGCCCCGACGGCTTGCGCCGGGAGAAGACCTCCGACATGGCCGTACCCACCCTTCAGGCCGGTGGCCGGCGGGCGCTGCCCGCCTTCACCTCGACCGAGTCGCTGGCCCGCTGGGACCCGCAGGCCCGCCCCGTCGCGGTCCCGCTTCACCAAGCGCTTCAAGCGGTCGCGCACGAGAAGGCGGACACGCTGCTGCTGGACCTGGCCGGTCCGGTCGCCTACGAGCTGACCGGGGTCGCGCTGCGCGCTCTGGCCGAGGGGCGTACCAGCACGGACCCGCTCGCCGATCCGGCGGTCGTCGAGGCGGTTCGCCGGGTGGTGGCGGCGGAGCCGGGCGTGGCCCGTGCCTACCTGGGGCGTGGTGGGGCGGACGGGACGGTGGCGATCGTCGTGGGGGAGGCGGCCGACGCTGCTGCGACGGCCCGCCGGGTGGCGCAGGAGCTGGCCGCCGATGAGGCGCTGCGCGCCCGGTTGGTCCACGGCTTGGACCTGGCGGTGCTCGGACCGCAGGCCTCGCCGGACGTGGAGCCGTTGTTCATCCGTTGATCCCTGCACCGACCGAGTGGCGGGGCAGGGATCAGCGGGCACCGTTGCCCGCCCGGGCCGTGGGATCAGCCGAAGACGGGCCCAGTGAACTGCTCACCGGGGCCCTTGCCGGGCTCGTCCGGCACCAGTGAGGCCTCGCGGAAGGCGAGCTGGAGCGACTTCAGGCCGTCTCGTAGCGGAGCCGCGTGGAAGGAGCTGATCTCGGTGGCGCTGGCGGTCACCAGACCGGCCAGCGCGGTGATCAGCTTGCGCGCCTCGTCGAGGTCCTTGTGCTGGGAGTCCGGTTTGTCCAGGCCGAGGTTGACGGCGGCTGCGCTCAGCAGGTGCACCGCCACCGTGGTGATCACCTCGACTGCCGGGACCTCCGCGATATCGCGGGTGAGCTCGTCGTAGTCGGGGGTCGGGCCGGCCTGGGGGTCGGTGGAGGGCATCGCGTCAGTCATGTCCCACACGATAAGCCGGGCGGCGGGAAGCGGACGACGCGCCTTCTGGTTAGCGCCTGCGCCGCCGCCCTGCTAACCTTGTGTGACGACCGGCTGGACGCGCATGTGTCCGGCCCACAAGTGGAGGCTCCGTACTCCCACCTGACCGCCTTCCGGGGCGGCAGGTCACCGGTCACGCGGCATCCATCGTTCCGTACGGACGATGGAAAGCCGCTGATACGCGCCCCGCGGTCACGCGGCGGTGCTCCGGTAATTCTTGGAGCTTCCGCCTGTGTACCGTCCGGGGCGTTTTTGTCGTTCCGGCGCGGTTGGTCTAACGAAAACAGACGTCCGCGGCTGCCTGCCAGGCAGTCGTGTGGTGCTACCGAGGAGGATCCATCAGCGCCGAGCCCCGCATCAACGACCGGATTCGCGTTCCCGAGGTGCGACTTGTCGGTCCCAGCGGCGAGCAGGTCGGGATTGTTCCGCTTGCCAAGGCCCTGGAGCTTGCGCAGGAGTACGACCTCGACTTGGTCGAGGTGGCGGCGAATGCCCGCCCGCCGGTCTGCAAGCTCATGGACTACGGCAAGTTCAAGTACGAGTCGGCCATGAAGGCCCGTGAGGCGCGCAAGAACCAGGCGCACACGGTCATCAAGGAGATGAAGCTCCGGCCGAAGATCGACCCGCACGACTACGACACCAAGAAGGGTCACGTCGTTCGGTTCCTCAAGCAGGGCGACAAGGTCAAGATCACGATCATGTTCCGTGGTCGCGAGCAGTCCCGGCCGGAACTCGGCTACCGACTGCTGCAGCGTCTGGCGGAGGACGTCCAGGACCTCGGTTTCGTCGAGTCGAACCCGAAGCAGGACGGCCGAAACATGATCATGGTTCTCGGTCCGCACAAGAAGAAGACCGAGGCGATGGCCGAAGCCCGTGAGGCCCAGGCCGCTCGCAAGGCCGAGCGCCAGGGCCAGACCGGTACGGACGAGATCGGTGAGGGAGCTCCCGCTGAGGGGGCCCACGCCGAGGACGTTCCTGCTGAGGGCAACGCCGAGGCCTGATCCCGGAGCATCCTGCCCCGGGTCAACGACACGATTGACGCTCCCGTAAGCCGGTCCGACCGGGCCGGTGGGAGCGCCACTGACGAGGAGATAACGGCGCGATGCCGAAGAACAAGACGCACAGCGGTGCCAAGAAGCGCTTCAAGATCACCGGCTCCGGCAAGGTGCTCCGCGAGCGTGCCGGCAAGCGCCACCTGCTTGAGCACAAGTCGTCCAAGCTGACCCGCCGCCTGACCGGCACCGCCGAGATGGCCCCGGGCGACGCCGCGAAGATCAAGAAGCTTCTCGGCAAGTGACGTGCCCCGCTCCCGTACCGGGAGCGGGACGTCGAGACCGGGAACCCAATCGATTTCGGGCCGTGTGAGGACAACCACGGCCCCGCTACAAGGAGTTAACAAGTGGCACGCGTCAAGCGGGCAGTCAACGCCCACAAGAAGCGCCGGGCGATCCTCGAGGCGGCCTCCGGCTACCGCGGTCAGCGTTCGCGCCTGTACCGCAAGGCCAAGGAGCAGGTCACCCACTCGCTGGTCTACAACTACAACGACCGCAAGAAGCGCAAGGGCGACTTCCGTCAGCTGTGGATCCAGCGCATCAACGCCGCTGCCCGCCAGAACGGCATGACGTACAACCGCCTCATCCAGGGTCTGAAGGCCGCCAACATCGAGGTGGACCGCAAGATCCTCGCCGAGCTGGCCGTCAACGACGCCAACGCGTTCGCCGCCCTCGTCGAGGTCGCTCAGAAGGCCCTCCCGGCCGACGTGAACGCCCCGAAGGCCGCCGCCTGATCAGGCCGGCGCCTTCCGCCGGGGCGCCCGGTCTCCGGACGCACACACGGCACCAGACCGGACCCGCAGGCCCCGCGCCTGCGGGTCCGGCGCGTTGAACGACCCCCTGCACGTACGGAAGTGAGCCGCCGCACCATGTCCAGCCCCGCCGAGCTGATCTCCCCGCGCTCCCCGCGGGTGGCCGCCGCCAGGCGACTCGCCCGGCGCAACTTCCGCACCAAGGAGCGCCGTTTCATCGCCGAGGGCCCGCAGGCCGTCCGGGAGGCGGTCGACCACCGGGGCCCCGAGGGTCACCCCACGCTGCTCGAACTCTTCGTCACCGTCGAGGCCGCCGAACGCTACGCGGAGATCGTCCAAGCGGCGCGCACCACGGGCGCCCGGGTCCACCTCGCCTCCGACGAAGTCCTGGCCGAGGTCTCCCAGACCGTGACCCCACAGGGCCTGGTCGGCGTGTGTGCCTTCCTCGACTCGCCGTTCGACCAGATCCTGGCTGGCCGCCCTCGGTTGGTCGCCGTGCTCGCCCACGTCCGCGACCCCGGTAACGCCGGTACCGTGCTGCGCTGCGCCGATGCCGCCGGAGCCGATGCCGTCGTGCTGACCGACGCCTCCGTGGACCTGTACAACCCCAAGTCGGTTCGGGCTTCGGTGGGCTCGCTGTTCCACCTGCCCGTCGCGGTGGGCGTGCCGGTGGCGCAGGCCGTGGCAGGGCTGCGGGGCGCCGGTGTACGCATCCTCGCCGCGGACGGAGCGGGTACTGAGGACCTCGACGCGGAGCTGGACGCGGGCAGCATGAAGGTGCCCTCGGCGTGGATCTTCGGCAACGAGGCCTGGGGGCTGCCCGAGGAGACCCGGGCGCTGGCCGATGCCGTCGTGCGCGTTCCCATCCACGGAAAAGCGGAAAGCCTGAACCTCGCCACGGCAGCCGCGGTGTGCCTCTACGCTTCCGCGCGTGCACAGCGGGCTGTCGGAGGGTGCCGCTCTGTGACCCCCAGCTAGTAATGTGACGCTCTCGGGGGCCCACTGCGCTACTCGGAGATGTGGGGTTACGGGGAGATGACCGTCGGGACGAACAGCTCGCCGCAGGCGCACCGGCCCGTGCCGCCCGCCGTCCAGACACCGATGGCTCCGTCCGACCGGTACGGCGCCGGAGGTGACGCCCCGCGGTCGGCCGGCCTCGACCCCGACGATCTGCCCGATGGTCTGGTGATCGCCGATCACGCCGGGCGGGTGGTGTGCTTCAACGCCGCCGCGGCCCGCATCACCGCGGTCGATCCCGCAGCCGCCCTCGGTGTCACCATCGACCGCGCCCTGCCGCTGGAGGACCTCGAAGGCCGCCGTTGGTGGTCGGTCACCGATCCCTACGGCGGACTGCACACCCGGCGGGGACAGCCCGAACGGAACTTGCTGCTCCCCGGTGGGCGGGAGGTGCTCGTCGCGGCCCGGTACGTGCGGGAGAGCCCCGGCGGCCCGCTGTGTCGGCTCGTGGTCAGCCTGCGGGGCACCGAGGCCCGCCGTCGCACCGAGCGCAGCCATGCCGAGCTGATCGCCACCGTCGCGCACGAGCTGCGGTCCCCGTTGACCTCGGTCAAGGGTTTCACAGCGACCCTGTTGGCGAAGTGGGAGAGGTTCACCGACGACCAGAAGCGTCTGATGCTGGAGACCGTGGACGCCGACGCCAATCGGGTCACCCGTCTGATCGCTGAACTGCTGGACATCTCCAGGATCGACTCCGGGCGGCTGGAGCTGCGTCGCCAGCCCGTCGACGTACCGGCCGCGATCGCGCGGCACATCCAGGGCATGGTCGCGAACGGCCAGGAGCCGGAGCGCTTCTCGGTGAAGATCGTGCACCCCCTTCCCGATCTGTGGGCCGACCCCGACAAGGTCGACCAGGTCCTCGGCAACCTGCTGGAAAACGCCGTGCGGCACGGCGCGGGAACGGTCACCATCGAGGTGGCGGAAGCACCCGTCAAGACGGACCCCCCGGCCGAGGGCCGGGGCGGTGTCAGGGCCGATTCCGCGCGACCGGAGAGGGGGACAGCCGTGACCGTCACCGACGAGGGGCCCGGTATCCCCGAGGAGTCGATGGGGCGGGTCTTCACCCGGTTCTGGCGCGGCAGCAAACGGGGTGGCACCGGCCTCGGCCTCTACATCGTCAAGGGCATCGTCGAGGCGCACGGCGGCACCATCACGGTGGGCAGAGCCCCCGGTGGTGGCGCGCAATTCCGCTTTACCCTGCCTGTCGGCGCCCCGGCCTACCTCTCGTAACGCTGCACGAGCGGTCTCGCCGGGTGGCCCACGGGCTCCTTCACCCCCCGCGGCCCTTAGACTCGTCCTTTGGCACCTTTGTGTCCCCTTGAGGAGCGAGTCCGGGTCGAGCGGGGACCTCCAGCCAGCCCATCGGAAGTACGGGAAGAGATGTCGGCACCGAACAAGTCGTACGACCCTGTTGAGGTCGAGGCACTGAAACCGGAAGAGATCGAGCGCATGCGGGACGAGGCGCTCGCCGCCTTCGCCACCGCCGGTGACCTCGACGCACTCCGCGAGGCGAAGACCGCGCACATGGGCGACCGTGCCCCCTTGGCGCTCGCCAACCGCGAGATCGGCGCACTGCCGCCGCAGGCCAAGGCGGAGGCGGGAAAGCGCGTCGGTCAGGCTCGTGGCGCGGTGAACAAGGCCTTCGCGGCCCGCCTCGTGGAGCTTGAGGCGGAGCGGGACGAGCGGGTACTCGTCGAGGAGGCGGTGGACGTCACGCTGCCCTACGACCGAGTCCCGGCGGGCGCCCGACACCCGCTGACCACGCTGATGGAGCGCATCGCGGACGTCTTCACGGCGATGGGCTACGAGGTTGCCGAGGGCCCCGAGGTCGAGGCCGAGTGGTTCAACTTCGACGCCCTGAACTTCACACCGGACCATCCGGCCCGCCAGATGCAGGACACCTTCTTCGTCCAGGGGCCCAAGGGCGTCGAGGGTGACGAGTCCGGTGTCGTGCTGCGCACCCACACCTCGCCGGTGCAGGCGCGTTCCCTGCTCGATCGTGAGCCACCGGTCTACGTCGTGTGCCCGGGGCGCGTCTACCGCACCGACGAGCTCGACGCCACGCACACGCCGGTCTTCCACCAGATCGAGCTGCTTGCCGTGGACGAGGGGCTGACCATGGCGGACCTGAAGGGCACCCTCGACCACATGGTCCAGGCGCTCTTCGGGCCGGACATGACCACTCGGCTGCGGCCGAACTTCTTCCCGTTCACCGAGCCGTCCGCCGAGATGGACATGCAGTGCTACGTCTGCCGCGGTGAGTCCGTCGGGAACCCGGATCGGGCCTGTCGGACCTGCTCAAGCGAGGGGTGGATCGAGCTCGGCGGCTGCGGGATGGTCAACCCCAAGGTGCTGATCGCCTGCGGTGTGGACCCGGACAAGTACAGCGGGTTCGCCTTCGGGTTCGGCATCGAGCGGATGCTGATGTTCCGCCACAACGTGGAAGACATGCGAGACATGGTCGAGGGTGACGTCCGGTTCACCCGGCCGTTCGGGATGGAGATCTGATGCGGGTCCCGCTTTCTTGGCTGCGGGAGTACGTCGACCTGCCTGCGGGCGAAACTGGTCGTGACGTGCAGGCCAAGCTCATTGACGCCGGCCTTGAGGTCGAGCGGGTCGAGCAGCTCGGCGCCGGGCTCAAAGGGCCCCTGGTCGTCGGCCAGGTGCTGACGATCGAGGAGTTGGAGGGCTTCCGCAAGCCGATCCGCTTCTGCACGGTCGACGTCGGCCAAGCCGGCGGCACGGGTGAGCCCCAGGAGATCGTCTGTGGTGCCCGGAACTTCACCGTCGGCGACAAGGTCGTCGTGGTGCTGCCCGGAGCCGTGCTGCCCGGGGACTTCGCGATCGCCTCGCGCAAGACCTACGGCAGGACCTCGCACGGCATGATCTGTTCCGGCGACGAGCTGGGGATGGGCGATGACGGAACCGGCGGCATCATCGTGCTGCCGCCGGAGTACGAGGTCGGCACGGACGCGATCGAGCTCCTGGAGCTGGTGGACGAGGTCCTGGACATCGCAGTCACCCCCGACCGCGGGTACTGCCTGTCCATGCGCGGTGTCGCGCGTGAGACCGCAACGGCATATGGTCTGCCGCTGCGTGACCCCGCACTCCTGGACGTACCTCCGCCCAACTCCTACGGCTACCCCGTCCAGGTGGCCGACATGGCCGGCTGTGACCGCTTCACCGCACGCACGGTCACCGGACTCGACCCCGAGGCGCACTCGCCGATCTGGCTCAGGCGCCGGCTACAGAAGGCCGGTATGCGGCCGATCTCGCTGGCCGTCGACATCACCAACTACGTGATGCTCGAACTGGGTCAACCGCTGCACGCCTACGACCGCTCCCGTGTGGACGGCCCCATCGGTGTCCGCCGCGCCGAACAGGGCGAGAAGTTCACCACCCTCGACGGGGTCAAGCGAGTCCTGGACGCCGAGGACCTGGTGATCACCGACAGCCGCGGTCCGATCGGCCTGGCCGGGGTCATGGGCGGGGCGAACACCGAGATCGCCGACGCCGTCCCGGACCCGGAGACCGGACAGGTCCAGGGCACCACCGAGGTCGTGATCGAGGCCGCGCACTTCGACCCGATCGCGATCTCCCGCTCCGCCCGTCGCCACAAGCTGTCCTCGGAGGCCTCCAAGCGCTTCGAGCGTGGTGTCGACCCGCAGGCAGCCGCCGCGGCGGCCCAGCGCACGGTCGATCTGCTCGTGCTGCTCGCCGGCGGGACCGCCGAGGCGGGCGTGACCGAGCTGACCGCTCCGGCGGCCCCGCGGACCATCGCCATGCGGACGGACCACCCGGACCGCGTCGCGGGGGTGGCCTACGGTCGTGAGACGGTCGTCCGCCGCCTCCAGGAGGTGGGCTGCGACGTCTACGGTCAGGACGAGCTCGTCATCACCGTTCCGTCGTGGCGCCCCGACCTGTGCGAGCCCAATGACCTGGCGGAAGAAGTCATTCGGCTGGAAGGCTACGCGAACCTGCCCTCCACCCTTCCGCAGCCTCCGTCCGGCCGCGGCCTGACGGAGCGTCAGCGTCTGCACCGCAGGGTCGGGCGGGCACTGGCCGCGACGGGCTATGTCGAAGCGCTCAGCTACCCGTTCCTCGGCGAGCAGGTCTTCGACCAGCTCCAGCTGCCCGCCCAGGACGCCGCCCGCCGCGTGGTCCGGCTGGTCAACCCGCTGTCGGACGAGGAGCCGGCGCTGCGGACCACGCTGCTGCCCAACCTCCTCCAGGCCCTGCGGCGCAACGACAGCCGGGGCAGCCACGACCTCGCGCTCTTCGAGACCGGTCTCGTCTTCCTGGCGGGCGATCAGCCAGGAGCGGCCGTCCGCCTGCCGGTCGACCGCCGTCCCACCGCCGAGGAGATCGCCACACTGGACGCCGCGCTGCCCGCGCAGCCGCGGCATGCCGCGGTGGTCCTGGCCGGCGCCCGAGAGCAGGCCGGATGGTGGGGTGCGCAACGCCCTGGCTCCTGGGCGGACGCCATTGAGTCGGCACGTGTCCTCGCCCGTGAGGCGGGAGCCGAACTCGTCGTGCGACAGGGGCAGTACGGCCCCTGGCACCCCGGTCGCTGTGCCGAGCTGGTGGTCCACGTCGAGGGCGTGGAGGAGGTCATCGGTCACGCCGGCGAGTTGCATCCGCGCGTGGTGAAGGCGCTGCACCTGCCCGCTCGTACCTGCGCGATGGAGCTGGACCTCGACCGCCTCCAGGCGGCCGGCGGCGAGCCCGTGCAGGCACCTCGGATCTCCGCCTTCCCGGTGGCTACCCAGGACGTGGCGCTCGTGGTGGACGCTGCTGTCCCGGCCTCTGAGGTCGAGGCGGTCTTGCGCGAGGGCGCAGGGGAACTGCTCGAATCCCTGCGGCTGTTCGACGTCTTCACCGGTGAGCAGATCGGCGCGGGGAAGAAGTCGCTGGCTTATGCGCTGCGCTTCCGGGCCGCGGATCGCACGCTGACGGTCGAGGAGGCCACGGCCGCGCGGGACGCGGCGGTGGCGCTGGCCGCCGAGCGGACCGGGGCGGTGCTGCGCGGGGCGTGATCCCGAAGCGTACGAGTCTCTGAGGGGCGCACCCGGGTAACGGGTGCGCCCCTCACTCGTTCGAGTGAGAACTCACGGTCACACTCGTGCGCGCTATCGGGCCATCGACACAATCGATCCGGCCAAATCGGGTGTCGGTGTCACCGGCGGCCACAGCACAACGGCGCGGGGAGACCGACGGCATGATCCGAAACAAGGTGTGGTGCTCCGTGCGCGGGGGTGTGCCTCGTGTGCGCTGGGTGTGCATCCTTGTCTGGACGGTGGCCATGGCCACTTGGGAGCTACTCAGCCCAGACGTGGTGCCGGACGCCCCGCTCCCGAGGCTCCTCGGCTGCCTGGTGTCGCTGTCGCTCGCGGCCTGCGCCGCCTTCTACGTGCGGCACTGGTTCCTGGGCGAGCTGCAGCACACCCGGGAGATCGCCAAAGCAGCTCAGCGCGCCCTCTTGAGGCCCCTGCCCTCCCGGCTCGACGGACTCGCCGTGGCCGCCGCGCAGCTCTCGGCTACTCGGGGTGCCTCGGTCGGCGGCGACCTCTACGAGGCCCTGACCACCCCGTACGGGGTGCGGATCGTCATCGGTGACGCCCGGGGGCACGGACTGGGCGCCCTCGGCGCGGCCACCGCGGTACTGGGCAGCTTCCGGGAGGCGGCGTACGAGGAGCCGGACCTGGGCGGCGTACTCCGCCGGATGGAACGGGCCCTGGGCCGCAACCTGCGCGAACGGGCGGCAAGGGTGGCCGACCCTCCGGTCGGCGGGGCGGGGGAGCCGGACGGCGCCCCGGCGGAGGACTTCGTCACCGTCTTGCTCCTGGAAGTGACCGCGGGCCAGAGGGTCCGGATGTACAACTGCGGTCACCCCTGGCCCTACCGGCTGCGGGCCCGCGGGAGCCAGAGTGGACACCGGGCGGGACGGAAGCCGGTAGGTGGGCGGTCGTCGGCACCGGGCATGGTCGAACCTGCCTGCGCCTTCGACCCCTTACCGCCACTCGGGGTCTGCCCACTGCCCGCGGAACTTCCCGATCAGGTGGTCACTCGACTGGAACCGGGCGAGACGCTGTTCTTGTACACCGACGGCGCTGAGGACGCCCGTGACCGAGCCGGCCGCGATTTCCCGCTGCACGGGGTGCTGAGCGGGTCCGGGAGCGTCGCCACCGCGCTTTCGCCCGCAGTGCTGGTGGCGGGGGTGCGGGAGGCTCTGCTGCACCACACCGGAGGCGAACTCACCGACGACGTGGCCCTGCTGGTGCTGCGCAACGACTACCCTCGGCCGCCCGCGCAGTCGGGTGGGCAGGTCGTGCGCCGGGCGGTCACCCCGTACGGTGCCTGACGGCGACGTCACCGGGTTGCACCGCCCGCCCTGCCATGGAGTGTCGGGCAGACAGCAGGACGGGCGGCGCGGGAGCGGACCGTCGAGCCATGACGAGGGGGAGCCGACGGTCCGGGTCGTGAGGAGACTTCAGTCAACCGGTCGGTGTGCCGCCCCGGCAGCGTGCGCGGCGCATTTATGCGCATACTCCCTTCACACCCCGTGTGAAGGGAGCGCGACCGGAGGGGCGTTGCGTCCCGCCAGATCCAGCCGCCCCAAGACGTGAACACCTGGACCTGAACACCTGGGACCGAAGAGCCCACGGAGGGCCCGATGCAGCCCCACAGCGCACAGCCGCAGCCCCGTGGCATCCAGCCGAACACGCTTCTCGACGCGCTCCTCGCCGAGGCCGGCATATCGCATGCCGGCCTCGCGGTCCGGGTCAACCAGGCGGGACGTGCGCAAGGACTCGCCTTGCGTTATGAACACACCTCGGTGGCACGCTGGTTGAGAGGTCAAAGGCCTCGGGGACAGGTGCCCAACCTGATCTGCGAGGTGCTCAGCGACAGGTTGCACAGGGTCCTGACCCTGGACGACATCGGGTTCGGGCGTCCAGGCTGCCCACCCGATCCCGCCGGGCACCCGCTGAATGGTTTCCTCGACCGGGCCACGGCGCTGTGGCGTTCGGACGGCCAAGGTCGGACCCACCTGGCCGGAGCCCCCGCCTTGACCGGCACGCCGGCTGTGATGCCGGTGTGGGAGTGGGAGAACCCGCCCGAGGACCTCGACGTATCCCGAACCGGAGCGCAGGCGATCAGCCCGGCCACCTTGGAGACACTGAAGGAGGCCCGCTCGCACTACGAGCTGATGTACCGCCGGGTGGGCGGGCCGGCAACCAGGCCCCGGATCGTCCGGTTCCTCGCCGTCGAGACCGCCCCCTTGCTGCGAGGCGACTACCCGGACGGACTCGGACGTCGACTGCACCGAGCGAGCGGAGCCCTGGTGGCGGTGGCGGGCATCTGCGCGTACGACAGCGACGCCCACGGCTTGGCGCAGCGCTACTTCCACCAGGCCCTGCGCCTGGCCAAGGCAAGCGGGGACCGGGCGCTCGGCGCCTACGTGATCGCGCTGCTTGTCAACCAGGCCCTTTGCCTCGACGAGTGCCGGCAGGCCATGGCCTTCGCTGAGGCCGCACTGCGCGGTGCCGGACGATCCGTCAGCCCCGCCCTGGCCGGCGACCTCCACGCGATGCAGGCCAAGGCCTATGCGCGGTTGAAGGACGGCACCGGGGCCAGGGAGTGCATCCGACGGGCCGAGGCGGCGGCGGCTCGGGTCCGCCCCGAGGCAGAGCCGGTCGAGACCGGATACGTCCAGCCGGGTCTGGTCGACGTCCAGGTGGCTGAGGCGTTGCTGGAGCTCGGTGACCTGACCGCCGCGAGGGAGCACGCAGAGGCCGCTGCCGTCGCTCCGGCGCACGAACGGGGCAGGGTGCACCGACTCGCCGTGCTGTGCGAGACCCGACTGCGGCAGGGCGACGCGGACCTCGCGGGGGAGTCGGCCATGGAGATGGCGGGGTGTGCCCGAGGAATGGAATCGCGGCGGCTGCAGGAGCGACTCCGTTCAGTCCGGGGCCAGTTGCTGGACACCGGTTGCCGAAAGGCGCGAGAGACCGCCGGCCGGATCGACGAAGTGCTGCGCGTGCCGTGGTGAGCCGGGGTAGCCGCGGGGTGTGGTCACCGCCGGCTGGACGATGACCGCACCCCGCGAGGTGGGTCAGGCGTACGGGTAGAAACCGGAACCGCTCTTGCGGCCCAGGCGACCGGCGTCCACCATCCGCTGCAGGAGCGGCGGAGCGGCGTACAGCGGCTCCTTGAACTCGGCGTACATCGAGTCCGCTACCGAGGCGACGGTGTCCAGACCAATCAGGTCCGCGAGCTTGAGCGGGCCCATCGGGTGGGCGCAGCCCAACTCCATGCCGTTGTCGATGTCCTCACGGCTGGCGATGCCCGACTCGAACATGCGGATGGCGGAGAGCAGGTACGGGATCAGCAGGGCATTGACCACGAATCCGGATCGGTCCTGCGCCCGGATGGCGTGCTTGCCCAGCACGTTGCTCACCAGCGCGTCGGCCCGCTTGATGGTCTCCTCGCTGGTGGTCAGCGCGGGGATGAGCTCGACCAATCGCTGCACGGGTGCCGGGTTGAAGAAGTGGATGCCGATGACCTGGTCCGGCCGCGAGGTGGCCACGGCCAGCTTCACCAAGGGGATCGAGGAGGTGTTGGACGCCAAGATGGCGTCCGGCCGGGTCACCACCTGGTCGAGGACCTGGAAGATGTCGGTCTTGACCTGCTCGTTCTCCACGACCGCTTCGATGACGAGGTCACGGTCCGCGAATTCACCCAGGTCGGTGGTGAAACTGAGGCGCGCGAGTGTTTCGTCCCGCTCGACTTCGGTGATCTTGCCGCGCTCGGCGGCCTTCGTCAGGGAGTTGTAGAGGCGGGTCCGCCCGATCTCCAGGGCCTCGCCGGTGGTCTCGGCGACCTTGACCTCAAGACCGCTCCGGGCGCACACCTCGGCGATGCCCGCGCCCATCTGGCCACAGCCCACTACGCCGACGCGGGTGATGTCAGCAGGGAGGTCCGTCGTCACATCGTGCCTTTCGTGATCATCCGCCGGCAGGTCCCCCGTGTGATTCCGGCGCCCGCCACGCCCCACGACGTTACCCCCGTCCTTGCGCGGTCGGGCGGGCCGGGGCAGGCATGCTGTCGATTAGCAGATCGATGTCACACTGTGAAATCGGAGTGTCACGTGTCGCATAACGATTGGACCTCTGTGCCCGCCCCGGAAGGCGCCGCCATGTCCGTCCCCGCCGAAGACCACGCGGGCTTCGGTCGCCGAGGTCTCTTCGCCGGGGCGGCTGCCGCGGTAGCCGCCACCGTGGTGGCGGGAGAGACGAAGGCGTACGCCCAGCACGCACCCCCAGGGCAGGGCGGCCCGACGGGGTCGGAGGAGGCCGTCCGGGCTGAGAGACCTCGGCCGGTAGGCCAGATTCCGCAACTGCGCGGTATGTGGATCGCCTCGGTGTTGAACATCGACTGGCCCTCACGCGCCGGGCTGAGCGTGGCGCGCCAGCGCGCCGAACTCCACTCCCTCCTCGACACGGCCGTCGCCCGTCGCCTCAACGCGGTGGTCCTCCAGGTGCGACCCACCGCCGACGCGTTGTGGCCCTCGCCGTTCGAGCCGTGGGCGGAGTGTCTCAGCGGCGTGCAGGGGCGCGATCCGGGATGGGACCCGCTGGGCGAGGCCGTGGCCGCGGCCCATGCGCGCGGCCTGGAACTCCATGCCTGGTTCAACCCGTACCGGGTGGCCATGCATGCCGACCCCGGCCGGCTCACGGCCACACATCCGGCCCGAGTTCACCCGGAGTGGACGGTCGCCTACGGCGGCAAGCTCTACTACAACCCCGGACTGCCCGAGGTCCGCCAGTTCGTTCAGGATGCCATGGTCGACGCCGTGGTCCGCTACCCCGTGGACGCGGTGCACTGGGACGACTACTTCTACCCGTACCCGATCAGCGGAGCGTCCTTCCCGGACGGTGCGACCTTCGCCCGCTACGGAAGCGGCTTCTCCACCGTGGCCGCCTGGCGTCGCCACAACATCGACACCCTCGTCCAGGAGATGTCCGCGCGCATCGCCGCGGTGCGCCCGGGCACCCGTTTCGGCATCAGCCCCTTCGGCGTCTGGCGCAATCGCGCGCACGACGCGGAAGGTGCCGCGGTGGGAGCCACCCTGCAGACGTACGACGACCTTTACGCGGACAGCCGTCGTTGGGTGCGAGAGGGCTGGTTGGACTACATCGCCCCCCAGCTGTACTGGCACATCGGGCATCCCAGCGCCGACTACGCCACGCTGGCCGCGTGGTGGGCCCAGACCGTACGGGGCCAGGGCGTGGACCTCTACATCGGTGAAGCCCTCTATCGCGCCGGCGCGGCCGGCCAGGCCGCGGCCTGGAGTGATCCGGCGGAGCTCTCCCGCCATCTCAGGCTGACCCGGGAGCTGCCCGAGGTGCGGGGGCACATCTTCTTCTCCGCCGATCAAGTGGTCGAGGACCGCATCAAGGCCATGGCCCGAGTGGTCGCGGACCACTATCCGACCACCGTCCCGCCGCGGTAGGTACGGTCGCGGGCGGTGCTCGAACGCCGCGCGCCGCCCGCGGGCACCTCACCTGCCCATCATGGAGTCCTTGCGGTGGTCGACCACGCAGTCGGGGCCAGGCGACATGATCGACTCGTGGCCGTCCTTGGCGCGTACCCGGTAGGGCGGGTTGCCGTCGCTCCCGAGCACCTCCACCACCTCGACGACCTGGTCCCCCTGACCGGTCACCCGGCCGTGCCTGACCAGCTTGTCGCCCTTCTCAGCTTGCATGGGGACGTCCTCCTCAGGTAGTTCGGCCGTCAGCACGAGTCTAGGCCGCGAGCCGTGATCTGCATCACGGTTGCATCGGGTGGTGGACGGCCCGGGTCGTTCTGGGGCGGCGCTGTGTGAGTGCGATGCAAACCAGCACGCCGACCGCGGTGGCGGGGGCGGCCGGGGTCAGCCGTTCGCCCAGTAGGGCTACCGCCCATACCAGGGTCAGGAGCGGCTGGGCGAGCTGCAACTGGCTGGCGCGAGCGGCTCCGATCTCGGCCATCCCCCGGTACCAGACATACAGGCCGAAGAAGCTGGAGCAGGCGAGCCAAGCCAGCCCGGCCAGGCCTGGTACGCCCATTCGGGTGGGCTCGTGGACCAGGCCGAGCGCGGCGGCGGCCAGGCTGAGGGGCAGGCAGAGCACCAAGGCCCAGCCGACGACCTGCCAGCCCGGCATCGACCGGGCCAGCCGTCCCCCTTCGGTGTAGCCGGCCGCGCAGACCAGTAGTGCTCCCAGGAGGTACCCGTCGCCGGCGTTCAGCCCGCCTCCGCTCTGGCTCAGTGCGAAGCCGGCGACCATGGTCGCGCCGGCCACCGCAGCGGCCCAGAAGGTGGCTGAGGGGCGTTCTCCGGTGCGCACCGCGGACAGGGCGGCGGTACTGAGCGGCAACAGTCCGATGATCACTGCGGCGTGCGAGGTCGAAGAGGTCCGCAGAGCCAGGGTGGTCAGGAGCGGGAAGCCGATCACCACCCCGCCGGCGACCACGGCGAGACCGGGCCAGTGGGCGCGCTCCGGTGCGGGAACTCGCAGCACCAGCAGGAATCCGGCGGCCAGCACGGCGGCGAGGAGGCTGCGCAGGGCCACCAGGGTCCACGGTCCGAAGCTCTCCAGGCCCCAGGAGGTGGCCGGGAAGGTCAGGGAGAAGGTGGTGACGCCGAGGGTGGCGAGCAGAGTGCCGCGTCGGCCGTGACCCGTGGGGGTGGCCCTGCGGACTGCTATCGGGTCAGGCAGGGTAGCGCTATCCTGTGCTCTCATGCATGAGCGTAGCAGTGTGGGTGAACTGGCCACTTCCCTCAGGAGTGAATTGGACCGCTATCCACTTGGTGGAAAGCTGCCGTCGAGTAGGGCAATGGTGGAGCGGTTCCGAGTAAGTCCGGTGACGGTCTCCCGGGCCATCGCCCAGCTTGTCGCGGAAGGGCTGGTGGTCACGCGCCCGGGCGCCGGGGCCTTCCGGGCCCAGCCTCGCGGCGAGGGCGTGATGACCGTGGGGGACACCTCGTGGCAGGAGGTCACCCTCAGCGCCGATGTGGCCGGTCACGCCGTACCGCGGAGCGTGGACGCCTCCGGTGTCCTGGTCAGCCTCGCGCTTCCACCCAGTGGCGTCATCGAGTTCGGTGGCGGCTACCTGCACCCCTCTCTCCAGCCCGAGCGCGCGATGGCGGCGGCGCTGGCTCGTGCGGGCAGGCGACCGGGTGCCTGGGCGCGCCCACCCATCGACGGTCTTGCGGAACTGCGCGACTGGTTCGCCCGAGACATCGGCGGAACCGCCTCCGCCGCCGAGGTGCTCGTCACCGCGGGCGGCCAGAGCGCGCTCACCACCGCGCTGAGGGCCCTGGCGCCTCCCGGAGCGCCGGTCCTGGTCGAATCGCCCACCTACCCGGGCATGTTGGCGGTCGCCAGGTCCTGCGGGCTGCGCCCGGTGCCGGTACCCGTCGATGCCCAAGGGGTACGCACGGAACTGCTCGCCGCCGCGTTCGAGAGCAGCGGGGCGAAGTTGTTCGTCTGTCAGCCCCTCTTCCACAACCCCACCGGTGTGGTACTGGCCCGGGGCCGACGGGACGAGGTCCTGCGCATCGCGCGGGCGAACGGCGCCTTCGTCATAGAGGACGACTTCGCCCGCCACCTCGCCCACGAGGATGCTGGCCCCTTGCCGGCACCGCTGGCCGCCGAGGACCACGACGGGGTGGTGGTGCACGTGCGTTCCCTCACCAAGGCCACCTCCCCGAGCCTTCGGGTGGGAGCGCTCAGTGCCCGCGGCCCGGTCCTGGAACGGCTCCGCGCGATCCAGGTGGTCGACAGCTTCTTCGTCTCGCGCCCCCTCCAGGAAGCTGCCCTCGAACTCGTCGGATCCCCGGCCTGGAGCCGCCACCTGCGCGCGGTCTCCGTGGAACTGCGCCACCGCCGCGAAGCCCTGACCGTCGCAGTCCTCGACCGACTCCCCGAACTCGATCTCCCGCACGTCCCCCAAGGGGGATTCCAGCTGTGGCTGCGCCTGGCCGAACACCTCGACGAGAGTGCTCTGGTAGCCGCCGCGCTGCGTGCCGGGGTGGCGATCACGCCCGGCCGTCCGTTCTTCAGCGCCGAACCCCCGGCCGGCCACGTCCGTATCAGCTACGCCGGCGTCGCGGGATCGGCGGAGCTGACAGAAGCGGTCCGCCGGCTCCGTCAGGCTTTGTGAAAACCGGTCCTGACGTGCGCGATATTGACCATCAGGCATGGTCGGGCCCACCATCGCCGCTATGCACGTTCGGTTCACCCTGATCGCAGCCGCTCGCAGTGCCTCGGTGCTCGGCGAGCGCTTCGACGAGGACCGTCCGCTGGACGGTGCGGGCTGGCGGGCGGTGGAGCTGGCCGCCCCCGCTCTGATCCCCCTCGGCGCAGCCGAACTGCGCTACTGCTCGCCTACTCCGCGCAGCCGCGCCACCGGGAACGCGCTCGGGTTCGCGCCCCTCGTCCAGCCCGCACTCAGCGACTGGGACATGGGGCGATGGCGGGGGCGCACCCTTACCGAGGTGGCCTCCCGTGAACCCGATGCCATGGACGACTGGCTCACCAACCCCGCCGGCGCCCCGCACGGTGGCGAGTCGCTCCTCGCCTTCATCACGCGGATTGGCGGCTGGCTCGACACTCGCCCGGCCGTCGACGGCGACGCGGTCGTCGCCGTCGCGGAGCCCTCCGTCGTCCGAGCCGCACTGGTCTACGCGTTGCGGGTGCCCCCCGAGACCTACTGGATGGTCGATGTGCGTCCGCTGGCCCCGCTCACCCTCATCGGATTCCCGGGGCGCTGGCACCTGTGCCTGGGGACTCCCACCTGAGACCTCATGGCCAACGACCCGACGGTCCGCATCGGGGCACCTGCCGCGCCACCGGTGAAGTCTGCAGGCTGCTGCGCCGGGCTTCGTCCGTGCCGCACCCCGGTCACAGCACGAGCTAGACGGGCGTCCGCTTCCTTTCCTTGCGGGGTGATGCCGGGCCGCCCGCGGTGGTCCAGAGCAACACCATCGCAATCGCACAGAATGCGGTTCCGATGGCCACGGCCAGCTGGGAGCCAGCGATGAAGTCGCTCCTCGCGGCATCCGCGATCGAGCCCAGTTGGGCGGCGGTCGGGGCGGGCAAGGGGCGGCCGGGTCCGACTTCGGCCAGGTACGCGTAGGGATTGGCCTCGTCGATGATCTGATCGGTGATCGACTGGCGTGTGGAGGCGTCCGGAATGGCTCGCTCAAGATCAGTGTCGAGGGTGTTTGCCAGCCAGACGGCCAAGATCGTGCCCAGCACGGCGAACCCGAAAGTAGACCCGATCGCCCGTTGGGCACTCATGATCCCCGAGGCCATTCCCGACCGCTCCACGGGCACCGAACTCATCGCCAGAGCCGTGACCGGTGTAGCGAGCAGGGCCGCTCCGGCGCCGGTCAGGAACAATCCGAAGGCTACGCAGAGCACGCCCACCGTCATCCCCCACGCGACGACAGCGAGACCGGCGACCAGGAGCGGCTGACCGATCCGGGCGACAGGCAGCGGCCCGAACCGCGCAACCAGGCGGCCGGACAGGGGCGAGAGCAGCATCACGTTGAGGGCGAACGGCAGGATCAGCAGTCCGGCACGCTCCGGCGAGTACCCCTCGACGTTCTGGAAGTACTGGGTGATGACCAGGAGCATTCCGTACACGCTGAAGAAGGCCGTGAACATGGCGGCGATGCAGACCGCGTACGTACGGTCGGCGAACAGGCCGACGTCCATCATCGGGGCCGGATGGCGGGACTCGTAGCTGACGAAGAACGCCATGGCGCCCGCACCCGCAGCCAGGAAGACCAGGATCTCCGGCGAGGTCCAGCCGGCGTTCTGACCCTGGATCAGGGCGTAGGCCAATGAGCCGACGCCCACCATGAACAGGATCTGCCCGCCCCAGTCGAAACCGCGTCGGCCCTCCTCCTTCGACTCCACCACCCGCGCGAGAGTGAGCACCAGCACCAGGACGCCGACCGGCACGTTGATCATGAAGACGGCTCGCCAGCTGATGACTTCCGTCAGGACTCCGCCGACCGTGGGCCCCAGTGCGGTCGCGATGCTCGCCACACCCGTCCACAGCCCGATCGCCTTCGCCCGTTCGCCGGTGTCCGGGAAGGCCGCGCTCACGAGGGCGAGGGAGGCGACCGTCATCGCAGCCGCCGCGACTCCCTGTACTGCCCGGGCGAAGGCCAGGACTTCGAGCCCGGGGGCGAGTCCGGCGGCAACGGAGGCGAGGGTGAACACCGAAACGCTGATGACGTAGAGCCGCTTGCGCCCGTACCGGTCAGCGGCGGTCGCGCCGGCCATGATGAACACGGCCATGCCGATGGAGTAGGCGGTGACCACCCACTGGAGGCCGGCTTCTCCGACCCCGAAGGCCCGTTGGATGTCGGGCAGGGCCACGTTGGCGATCAGCGCGTCGAGGAAGACGGCGAAGAGGCCGAGCCCGGTGGCGAGCACGGTCACCACCTGGGTCCTCGTCCAGGGAGGTTTAGGACTTGATGGGGTCTTTGTCTTATGCATCGTCGCACGGTAGGTCGTGCTGTCACGGCGCCCTGGACGACACGTGATCTCTGGGGGGCCGTCCTCCCGTCCGCCCCCGGCCGCCACTTCGGTGGCATCTCGCCAGGGTCGGCGGGAAATAACGGCAAACCGGTATGGGGTATCCCAGAATGGTGCCGCCGTCGAAACGTCTCAATCCAGACCAACCACCCATCCGTCACGTGCCGCGGCTCCCAAGCGGCCCTCGACCCCTCCGGCGGGCCGCAGCGGGCCCCGAACCCGGCGCCCGCCCGGTTTCTCGCCACACGACAGGAGCCCACCCATGCGCTTCGGTTCGCACGCTCCGGGGCAGCCGAGGCTCGGCCTGACGCTCGTCGCAGCCGCCCTGTGCATCTTCGTCGTCCAACTCGACTTCCTCGCGCTGAACCTGGCCCTCCCCCGGATGGCCGAAGAGCTCCACACCACCACGACCGACCTCCAGTGGGTGATCAGCGGATACATGCTGGCGCTCGCCGCATGCCTGATTCCCGGAGGCCGCCTCGGAGACATCCTCGGCCGCCGAAGGGTGCTGGTCTTCGGACTCGCCCTCTTCGGCCTCTGCTCGCTCGGTGCCGGCCTCAGCTCCACCGTGGAGGTCGTCGTCGTCCTGCGCATCGCCCAAGGCATCGGCGCAGGAGTGCTCTTCCCGCTCGCCATCGCCGTCATCACCGACGCCTACCCGCCGGAGCGCACGATGCGGGCGATCGGCGACGCCTACGGAGTCGGCGCCCTCGCCCTGGCCCTGGGACCGCTGTTCGGTGGTGGGGTCACCGAACTGGTCAGCTGGCGTTGGGTGCTCCTCGTCAACGTGCCCACCGTTTTGGTGGCCATCGCCGTCGTATGGGTCGGCGTTCGCGAGTCCCGCGACAGCACCGTGCCCCGCTCCATCGACCTTCCCGGTCTGGTCCTGGTGGTACTGGGCATCGCCGCCGTCACCTATGCCGTCGACCGCGTGCAGGCCTGGCCCCTTGCCGGTACGGTCGCCATGGTGGTGGCCGGTGTGCTGCTCCTCGTGGGGTTCGTCCTCCGAGAGCGGGTGGCCCGCTGGCCACTGATGGCCCTGGACCTCTTCCACAACGTTCCCTACGTGATCGTCACCCTCATGGCCATGGTCGCCAACACCGCACTCGTGGTCTCCATGTACGGGATCACCATCTACCTCCAAGAGGGCCAGGGCCGCTCACCGCTCGTGGCCGGCGCGATCTTCCTCGCTGCCTCGGTCGCGGCGGGCGTCGCTGCCCCCCTGTCCGGCCGGCTCGGCGAGCGCTTCGACATTCCCCGCACCATCGCCGTCGCCACCGTGCTCGGAGCGGTCGGGCTCTACCTGGTCTCCCTCGGTCCCGGACTCGGCACCTACCTCGCCGGGCTGCTGCTGATCGGCTTCGGGTACGGAACAGGCTGGGCGATGGGCAGCATCGGGACCCAGACGGTGGTCCCGCCGGAGCGGGCCGGTCAGGCCTCCGGTGTCACCTTGGCCATCGTCATCGGTGTCGCCGGAATCGCAGTGGCCGGCGCGGCCACCTTGATCGAGGTCCGCACGCACGGAGAAGGCATCGAGCGCGCCATCGAGGGCATCCTGCTCTGGATCGGAATCGGCAGCGCGGTCGTGGCCGCTCTCCTCGGACTGCTCGCCGCCCGACTCATGCCGCGCACCGTCGCCGCCTCCTGAGGGTCAGTCCGCGATCCGAACCGAAACGTCCCCCGGCCCTGACGGCCGGTCCGGTGATCCGTTGACCAGGAGGTCGCCACCGGCTGAGATCCTCGCGGTCGACATCAAGGACACCCGGTGCGTACGGGCACCTGAGAGCCCCGCCTCGCTCTCCGCGCCCACGGTCCACAGCCTGCCCCCGGCCCTCGCCTGCGCGTCGGCCCTCCGGTCCACATCGAACTCCACCTCCACCTGGCTCGTCGCGTACTGCGCCGCGGGCCCGCTGGTGGTCCACCGCCGCACTCCCCTGACGCGGGGCTCTGGTCGCCGGCCGAGGGGCACGCCCCATGAGGTACCCGGCTCAGTTCGCGCCGTCCCCGTCCACCAGCAGTCGGAGCGCCCGCTCCAGTCGGGCCCTCCTGGTCTTTGAGGTGCGTGACTGGAGGAGGGGGAGGACCAGCAGATAGCGCTCGGTCCTGTCGAGGGCTTCGAACGCCTGCTTGGCCTCGGGGTTCGCATCGAGGGTAGCCGCGAGGTCGGAGGGCACCTTCGCGCTCTTCTGTGATTCGTACGCCGCATCCCAGCGGCCGTCCTGCTGGGCTCGACGCACCTCCGCCAGCCCCGGTTCGCACATCCTGCCGCTAGCGGTCAGCTCGGCCACCTTGTCCACGTTGACCTGGGACCACAGGCTCCTGGGGCGACGGGGGACGTACTTCTGGAGGTAGTACAGCTCGCCGTAGGACCTGCGTTGGCCGGAGATCCAGCCGTAGCAGAGGCCGCTGTCGACCAGTTCGCCATCGGTGACCGATGCGATGCCGGACCGCTTCTTGGCTACTTTGACCCACACGCCTTCGTGGCGCGCGTGGTGCTCCGCCAGCCACCTCTCGAACGCCTCGGCGTCCGGGAAGGCGATGACCTCCACCCCGTCGATCTCATCCATACGGCCGAGGCTACCGCCCGACCGCCGGGCAGGGGTCCTGGTCGGCGGCAGGGGACTGGGCACCGCTGATGTGCCCGGCGGTGGGGGAGCGGTGCGGCGTGGGAAGCGCCCCGGGCGGTGCACGGCGGGAGGGCACATGCCCGGATGGTGGCTCAACCGCCGTCGCGCTCCTCCCGCTCCTGGGGCGCCACCGCTCGGGCGGAGCGACTCCGGGGACCTGAGCGGGGTTTCCGCGCCTGGAGCCGGGGCTGCCCAGTGCTCGCCGGAGGCGAGAGGGCCGGGGGTGTGTGACGGTGGGGTCATGAACGTAGGGATCATTGGTGCGGGTCGTATCGGCACCGCTCTGGCCCGGCTGCTCACCCGAGCCGGGCACCAGGTCAAAGTGGCGGGCTCCCGGGGGCCGGAGAAGCTCGCGGCCCTCGTCGGTGAGCTCGGCCCGAACGCGTCGGCCGGGACGTCTCAGGAGGCCGCCGACTTCGGTGACGTCGTCGTCCTGGCTGTCCAGTGGGACCAGGCAAAGAACGCGGTGGCCTCGGTTTCCTCCTGGCGGGGGCGTACCGTCCTCGTTCCAGTGAACCCGTTGCGGGAGACGGCAACCGGTCTGGAGATCGCGGACACCGGGGGCCGCCCGCCCACCGAGGTCATCGCCTCGCTCGTGCCAGGTGCCCTCGTGGTCAAGGGGTTCAACACCTACCTGGCCCAGGTCCTCGCCGAGGATCCCGCCGTAAACGGCGGGCGCCGCATCGTCCTCCTCGCCGGCGACAACGCCGACGCCAAGCGCAAGGTGGCCGACCTGGCCGACAGCGCCGGGTTCCAAGCCGTCGATACGGGAAGCCTGGCCGAGGGCGGGCCCCTGTTCGACAGCGGTGGCCCGCTCAACGGCCTGGGCAGGGACCTACTCGCCCTCTGATGCCGCGTGGGCCGTTTCTCCCACGCCCTGGCTTCAGTGCAGCCGGACCCGCGGTGGCGAAGCCCCCTGCCGATGGGCCGAGCGTCCGGCGACGTGTCGTGGAGGCGCCAGGTTGGTTCCGGCAGCTCGGAGGCCGGGAAGCTGACCATGCGACAACTGGCTCCGTCAGAGAAGAACCGGGAGAGACCTGGTCGACGTGACGGAGGAGTTCCTCGGCGGCCCGATTTCTGGACGGGCCTGCTGAGGATAGATTCTGGGCAGGGGAACGCAAGATCTATGGGGGAATCTGATGCAGCACCTGGGGCCGCTGGAACTGGTCGGGGACCGATGGGTCATCGGGGACCCGAAGCGCAACGATGGGTCATGCCTGGTGTTCACCACCGAAGGCATCGAGCACCACATGCGGGGAGAAGCGGAGCCCCGGGACCTCGTTCCGTGGAGCAGCCTCCACAGCCTTGGGTTGAGGGTCGCCATGAAGCCGTGGATGGCCACCCGCACCGGGGGTGTCATCGTCGCGGCCGGCGGCTACATGGACGGTGGCCCAACTGGCTGCTCCCTGTTCGGCATTCGCGATCGATCCAAGCCCTGGTCGGTGAACTACACCCATCACGAACGCACTTACACATCCATGCACATGGCACTGGTGATCGGCCTGGTCGAGAAGACGTCCGAGGCGAAGCTGCTGCACCGCCTCGGAGACCCGGAGTGGCTCAGCGCGGTGGTCTCCCGGCTGGCGCCAACGCCGCGGTGGACCCCCCTCCCGGTCCGCCGGGTGAGCGAAGTCATCGAGCTCTTGGGTACCTGAGCTTGCTCCTAGCCCACGCGAGACCTTTCGGGCTGGCCGATGGCCAGAGGGTCCCCCGGGGCGTTTGACGGTCCTGCCGACATCGTGGCCGGGTGCCCGGTGATTGTTCTTGGCGCCGGGTGGGCGTCCGGGCCGGCGCCTCGGGGTCTGGGCACACGGGCCGGTCGAGCGAGGTGGGAACGGATCTTCATGAGCCCCCGGCGAACCCGGGCAGGCCCATGTTGATCGTAGTCGCGGCCAGGCGGCGTGGGGCCTCGCCGCAGTGCTGGCCGGTGCGGGAGAAACGCGCGGTCGCACCCCCTGTGGCTGAGTGCTTCAGTGTCCGCCTTTGTGATCACCATTCTGGGTGCCAGATTGCCCGGATGAACAGTGCAATCGACCTGCTGATTCATGGGTCAAATTCCAACCGAGGAGGTCGGGCGCGCCGGCCAGTCGCGGCGTTTCCCCACCTCGCCAACTAGCGATCGGAACCGCGAACCATCGGTCGTGGTCAACACCCCTGTGACTGAGCGCTCCAGTCGGCGGGACTCGCCAAGAAGGGCGCACGGCCATGAAGCCGTACGTTCACCCGGATCGGCGGAGGCCGTGTGGCGTTGCGCCTTCGCCGCGCCGCCGAGCTGGTGCAGGAGGAGAGGTGGAACCGATCTTGTCCGGCCGATGTCTGAACCGGAATGGAGATCTTCCTGTTCCTGGCTGTGATCTATGCTCCGGTCCTGGCACCCTGCGTCGTCGTCGGCGCTGCCGTCCTGATCGTCCGGGTCCGCAAGCAGCGGCCAAGTATCGGACATCTGTCGAGTGTCGCCACCTGCGCTCTGGTTGCCGTCATGGCTGCGGCGGTTTCGTTCGGCGCCTACTCGTGGGGCGTGACGTCGGGCTTCTACATCCTGGACCCGGACCAGGTGCGCGCGGCGCAGGGTGTGGAGGGCGATCGCATCGTGACGCGGTGGACGCTGCCGGTCAGTTCGCAGTGCGTGACGTCGGGCGGCGTGGGAACGGAGCTGGCGTCGGCTTGGGTGAATCCCGTGATCTTCATCGGTCTGGCGGTGTCCATACTCGCCCTCCTCGCAGCAGTCCTCGCAGGCGTGTTGCGACGCCGCTCCCTGCGATGAATTACTCACTCGCGCCGTTCACCCATGTGTGGGCACGAGACCCGTACCTCTCCGCACGGAGCGCTCGGCCCGCCAGGTGGAGCACTCACCCGCCAACCGGAGCGCTCAGTCACACCCCTTCGGCGGGGCGCCAGCGGCAGCATTGCATAAACGTGCATTGAAACGTATAGTCATGCCATCGACGAGGAGGGTTCGATGGCGGTACGAGTAGCGGTTGCCGGGGCGAGCGGGTACGCGGGCGGTGAGTTGTTGCGCCTGTTGCTCGGGCATCCAGGCGTCGAGATCGGCGCGCTGACCGGGAACACCAACGCCGGGCAGCGCCTCGGCCAGCTCCAGCCGCACCTGCTGCCGCTGGCCGAGCGAGTCCTGGAGCCGACCACGGCCGAGGTCCTCGCCGGACACGAGGTCGTCTTCCTGGCGCTGCCGCACGGGCAGTCCGCCGCCATCGCCGCCCAGCTGGGCGAGCAGACGCTGGTCGTCGACATGGGGGCCGACTTCCGGTTGACCAGCGCCGAGGACTGGGCGGGCTTCTACGGCTCCCCACACGCCGGAACCTGGCCCTACGGTCTGCCCGAGCTGCCCGGGGGTCGGGCCGTGCTGGAGGGGAGCAAACGCGTGGCCGTGCCCGGCTGCTATCCGACGGCCGTCTCCCTGGCGCTCTTCCCCGCCTATCAGGATCGGCTGGTCGAGGCGGAGGCGGTGATCGTCGCCGCCACGGGTACCTCCGGCGCGGGCAAGGCGCTCAAGCCGCACCTGTTGGGCTCCGAGGTCATGGGATCCATGAGCCCCTACGGGGTGGGTGGTGGCCACCGGCACACCCCGGAGATGATCCAGAACCTCAGCGCGGTCGCGGGTCAACGGGTTTCCGTTTCCTTCACGCCCACGCTGGCGCCGATGTCCAGGGGGATCCTCGCGACGTGCAGTGCCAAGGCGAAGCCGGGGGTCACATCCGAGTCCTTGCGGGCCGCCTACGAGAAGGCCTTCGCCACTGAGCCCTTCGTACACCTCCTCCCCGAGGGGCGGTGGCCCGCGACCGCCTCCGTGCACGGCTGCAACGCCGTACAGCTTCAGGTCGCGTACGACGAGGCTGCCGATCGCGTGATCGCGATCTGCGCCATCGACAACCTGACCAAGGGCACCGCCGGCGGAGCGGTGCAGAGCATGAATATCGCCCTCGGCCTCGACGAGGGCCTGGGTCTTTCCACGATGGGAGTCGCCCCGTGAGCGTCACGGCCGCACAGGGATTCACGGCTGCGGGAATCGCCGCCGGGATCAAACAGAACGGAAATCCGGACCTGGCCCTGGTGGTCAACGAGGGCCCCCGCCGGTCCGCCGCAGGAGTGTTCACCTCCAACCGTGTCAAGGCGGCCCCGGTGCTGTGGTCCGAGCAGGTACTGCGCGGTGGGGCGGTCAGCGCCGTCGTGTTGAACTCCGGTGGAGCCAATGCCTGTACGGGGCCCAAGGGCTTCCAGGACACCCATGCCACCGCCGAGAAGGTCGCGCAGGTGCTGACTGACATCGGTGGGCACGGCGAGCACAGCGCCGGCGAGATCGCGGTGGCTTCCACCGGACTCATCGGTGTGCAGTTGCCCATGGACAAGCTGCTGCCCGGTGTGGAGTCGGCCGCCGAGGCGCTCTCGGGCAGTGGCGGTGAGGCCGCGGCCATCGCCATCAAGACCACCGACACCGTGCACAAGACGGCCGTGGTCACGCAGGACGGTTGGACCGTCGGCGGGATGGCCAAGGGCGCGGGGATGCTCGCCCCGGGCCTGGCCACCATGCTTGTCGTGCTCACCACGGACGCCGACGTGGACAGCGGCGCCCTCGACACGGCGCTGCGCGCCGCCACCTGCACCACCTTCGACCGGGTGGACTCCGACGGCTGCATGTCCACCAACGACACCGTGTTGCTGATGGCCTCCGGTGCCTCGGGCGTGCTACCCGCCCAGGAGGACTTCGCCGAGGCCGTACGGAGGGTCTGCGCTGATCTGGCCCGGCAGCTCATCGGCGATGCCGAGGGGGCGAGCAAGGACATCCAGGTCGAGGTGACGGGCGCCTGGACCGAGGAGGACGCAGTGGAGGTGGGCCGGACCATCGCCCGCAACAACCTGCTCAAGTGCGCCGTGCACGGCGAGGACCCCAACTGGGGGCGGGTGCTCTCCGCGATCGGCACCACCAAGGCGATCTTCGACCCGGACCGGCTGAACGTGGCCATCAACGGGGTGTGGGTCTGCAAGAACGGCGGCGTGGGCGAGGACCGCGAGCTCGTCTCCATGTCCGGCCGTGAGGTGACGATCACGGCGGATCTCGCGGCCGGTTCCGAGTCCGCCGTGATCTGGACCAACGACCTGACCGCCGAGTACGTACACGAGAACAGCGCCTACAGCTCATGAGCGCCGCGCGCAAACACACCGCTCTTCCCAAGGCCGAGATCCTCATCGAGGCCCTGCCCTGGTTGACCCGCCATCACGGCAAGACCGTGGTCATCAAGTTCGGCGGGAACGCGATGGTCGACGAGGCATTGAAGGCGGCCTTCGCCCAGGACGTGGTCTTCCTGCGGCACGCCGGACTCAAACCGGTGGTCGTCCACGGTGGTGGCCCCCAGATCAACGCGCAGTTGGACCGTCACGGACTGGTCAGCGAGTTCAAGGCGGGCTTGCGGGTCACCACGCCCGAGGCGATGGACGTGGTGCGGATGGTGCTCGCCGGTCAGGTCCAGCGGGAGTTGGTCGGTCTGCTCAACCAGCACGGACCGCTCGCCGTGGGTATGACGGGCGAGGACGCGCACACCATCACGGCGGTCCAGCACCGGCCGGAGATCGACGGGGAGCTGGTGGACATCGGTCGGGTCGGTGAGATCACTTCCATCGAGACCGGCGCGATCGAAGCGCTGCTGGAGGACGGCCGGATCCCGGTGATCTCCTCCATCGCGCGCAGCGCCGAGGACGGTCATGTGTACAACGTGAACGCCGATACCGCAGCGGCGGCGCTCGCAGCGGCGTTGAACGCCGAGACCCTGATGGTCCTCACCGACGTCGAGGGCCTCTACGCGGACTGGCCGGCCAGCGATGAGGTCATCAGTCAGCTGACAGCCAGCGAACTGGAGAAGCTGCTCCCCGAGCTCTCCAGCGGCATGGTGCCCAAGATGGAGGGATGCCTGCACGCCGTCCGTAACGGCGTACACACCGCACGTGTCATCGACGGGCGGGTGCAGCACTCGATCCTGTTGGAGATCTTCACCGACGAGGGCATCGGCACGATGGTCGTACCCGACGCGGCCGAGGCCCGGCACACGGGTGCGGCGGAGCAGGGCCAGTCGGGTCACAGTGACGAGAAGGAGGGCGGAGCGGCATGAGCGGCACGGCCAACAGCCAGGGCAACCAGAGCCTCGCCCAGCGGTGGCGCGCCTCGATGGCGAACAACTACGGGACGCCACAGCTGACCCTGGTGCGAGGGGCGGGCGCCCGGGTGTGGGACGCCGACGGGCGTTCGTACACCGACTTCGTCGGGGGCATCGCGGTGAACGCGCTCGGGCACGCCCACCCCGTGGTGGTCCAGGCCGTGTCCGGGCAGATCGCCACGCTCGGCCACGTCTCCAACCTCTATGCCACCGAACCGCCGATCATGCTTGCGGAGCGGTTGCTCCGGTGCTTCGGGCGTCCTGGACGGGTCTTCTTCTGCAACTCGGGGGCGGAGGCGGTCGAAGGAGCCTTCAAGCTGGGGCGGTTGACGGGGCGCGGGCACATGGTGGCCACGTCTGGGGGCTTCCACGGCCGGACCATGGGAGCGTTGGCCCTGACCGGGCAGCCTGCAAAACAGACGCCCTTCCTGCCCCTGCCCGGCGAGGTGTCACATGTGCCGTACGGCGATGTGGAAGCGCTACGGGCCGCGGTCACCCGGGAGACCGCCCTCGTCATCATCGAACCGATCCAGGGCGAGAACGGTGTGGTCGTCCCGCCGCCCGGCTACCTCAAGGCTGCCCGCGAGATCACCAGGGCCACCGGCACCCTCCTGGTGCTGGACGAGGTGCAGACCGGGATCGGACGCACCGGCCACTGGTTCGAGCACCTCGCCCATGAGGGCGTCGAACCCGATGTGGTCACGCTCGCGAAGGGGCTGGGCGGAGGACTGCCCATGGGGGCGACCGTGGCCTTCGGGCCGGCAGCGGACCTCTTGCAGCCCGGACAGCACGGCACCACCTTCGGCGGCAACCCCGTGGCCTGCGCCGCTGGACTCGCCGTACTGGAGACCATCGAGGCAGAGGGACTCCTCGACCGGGCCAAGGCGACCGGTGAGCGGCTGCGTTGCGCCATCGAGAGCCCTGGCGGCGCCCCGAGCCACCCCCTGGTCTCCCATGTCCGCGGTGCGGGGCTCCTCCTGGGTATCGTGCTGACCGAGCCACTTGCACCGCAGGTGCAGAAGGCGGCTCAGGACGCCGGCTTCCTGGTCAACGCGCCCGCCCCCGACGTGATCCGGCTCATGCCGCCACTGGTCATCGCCGAGGCGGAGGTGGACGCGTTCCTCCGGGCACTGCCCGGCATCCTCGATGTCGCGCACGGGGACGGACACCGCTGAGAAATGAGACGACGATGAGTCAGGCGCACAACGAGCACGGCGGTCCTGCCGTACCGCAGACCCGCACGGCCCGCCACCGCCGGATCGTGGACATCCTCAACCGGCAGCCGGTGCGGTCCCAGAGCCAACTCGCAAAGTTGCTCGCAGACGACGGACTGAGCGTCACTCAGGCCACGCTCTCCCGAGACCTCGACGAGCTGGGTGCGGTGAAGATCCGCAACACCGGCGGCGAGTTGATCTACGCGGTACCCAGCGAGGGCGGATTCCGTACTCCCCAGGCGCCACTCGGTGAGTCGGTGAAGGAGGAGCGGATGCGCCGCCTCTCCGGTGAACTGCTCATCTCCGCGGAGGCGTCCGCGAACCTCGTCGTCCTGCGCACCCCGCCCGGCGCCGCCCAGTTCCTGGCATCCGCCATCGACCAGGCCGAACTGCGGGCGATCCTGGGCACCATCGCCGGAGACGACACCCTGATGCTCATCAGCCGGGATCCCAACGGCGGTCAGGCGCTGGCGGACCACCTCCTGAGGTTGGCTCAGAAGGAGGGCTGACCGCCCGGTCCTGCCGCGTGCGGCGGCAGGACCGGGCGGTCAGTAGCGTGTCACAGCCAGTGGACCGGTGGCGCTGCCGATCGCGATGTGCGGGTCTTCCTCCTGGTCGGCCCAGAGCAGGATGCGCTCCATTGCCTCCGCGGGTACTGAGACGCACCCCGCCGTGGTCCCCTCGCCGTCCACGTGCAGGAAGATGCCTGCTCCGCGGCCCTGCACCGGCTGCGCGTAGTTGAAGCCGATGACCAGCGCACGGGCGTACTGCTGCGGATAGGTGATCAGGTGTTCGGCCTCGTGCGGTGCGCAGTCCGCAGGTCGGGGCTCCACCCAACGGTTGTAATGGACCGAGGAGTTGTCCTGGCACCACCAGGAGTCCGCCCCCACGGGCCGGTACGGGTAGCTGGTCCCGGCTGGGGCCGGCTCGATGCCGAAGGCGTAGGGCAGGTCGTACAGTCCGCTGGGGGTGGTGCTGGTGCCCTGGGTGCGGGAGTCGCCCTCGACCAGGCCGTTCGTACCGAAGCGGGCGGGTGCGCTGCCCACCCGCGCCCAACGCCCGGAGCGGCGGCGTTCCCACCAGGTCAGCGTTCCCGCGGTGTGGGACGGTCCGAGGGCGACCGCGGTGATCAGTTGATCCCCGCCGCCCGTATCGGCCATCAGGTGCGGCAACGGGAAGGCCGTGTCGGCCGTGCTCTGGGGCGCCGCGCCGAGGGCGCCGATGAGGGCGGCGAGTACGAGGGCGGTGTGGAACCGGCCGGGCATGTGCGCTTCCCCTGCGGTCGAAGGAGCTCGGGCCGCGGTCGGGCCCCGTTACGGACGGTCTACCAGAGGGCGTGCGAAGCCGGCGGGAGCGTTGGCGCCGGAGTTTCTCGCGGCGGTCCGGTGTGATGCCCACCGCTGCGACCGGAGGCCGGGCCGAGACCTCAGCCGTGCGGCGCCCCGGTCATCCGGTGGGGCCGCCGGGTGGCGGTTGTTCGTATCGGGCGCGCTGTGCCTCGTAGGCGACCTCGGGGTCCTCGTCGTCCTCCAGCGCGGCCAGGACCCGCCTACGCAGTCCGAGGCCGTGCGCGCACAGCAGGCGCAGCCCGGCCCGCCTGACGTGTCGGGGTTGACTCCTTGCGACGAGCCCCGCGAGCCAGGCCTCGGGTACCAACAGGACGTAGGGGACGAGCGCTTTGCGGGCGGCCCGTACGACGGCGGGGTGCGGGTCGGTCATGGCGGCCATCAGCTCGTCCGGAGGGGCGGCGTCCGTCATGCGCAGGGCGGCCAGGGCGGCAGCCCGGACCCGCCCTTCGGGATGGCCGGTCAGTGGTCGCAGCAGTTCCAGGGCCTTCGGGCCCGCGGACTCGGCGAGGCCGAGGACGGCCCCCGGCGGCAATCCGGGGCTGGCGGGATCGGCGCACATCGACCGGTAGTGCGGGAGCGGGTCCTCGCCTTCCAGGCGCATGACCAGACGGGCCGCCGAGCGGACCCGGGCCGAGGGGTCGCTGAGGTGGACCTGAGCCTTCGCGCCCCGGCCGGCTCTGTGCAGGGCGGTGACGGCGGAGGACCGGGCCACGGCGGAGGAAGCGGCCAGCAGCGGGTCCAGGAGTCCGTCGGGATCGCCGGGGGTGACGGCGGCCAGGAGGGCTTCGGTGCACAGGTGGCGCACCGCCGGATCCTTTCCGGTGGTCGCGAGCTCGGTCAGTCGGCGAGGGGTGAGCAGCCCGCGTTCCAGGGAGTGCCGTACGCCGAGTAGTCGGGCGTGCGGCAGTGGACTACCGCACAGGTGGTGGAGCAGGGTGTCCGGCAGCGGTCCCGCCACGGCGAGTACCTGTTCCAGGGCCCAGCTCCCGTGGCGGCGCAGGGCCAGGCGCACGGCGAGGGACACCAGGTCGGTGGCCTGGAGTGTCCCATGCGTGAGGGCGGTGCGCAGGAGGGCCCGTGCTGGTTCGCGTACCCGGGGTTGGCCGTCCGCGCACCGGATGAGGACCAGCGGTATCACCTCCGGCCGGTCGGCCGCGAAAGTCAGTGCGGTCTCCCGGACCCGGCCGCGGTCGTGGCACAGGGCTAGGGCGAGTTCGGGTTCGGACGGAGGCAGCTGCGACCAGGCGACGTCTGCGGCCTCTTCGTCCCAGCGGGGGGCGTTGGCCCAGTCCACGGTCTCGTCCCGGCCGTTCCACCAGGTGGAGAGCCTTATGCGGCCTTCCAGGTGTACCCAGGCCTCGGGGTCGGTGGTGTCGATCGCCCGGGCGAGTGGCTTACCGAGCAGGAGCCGTTCCTCCGGGGTGAGGTAGCGCGTGGGTGACAAGGGGATCAGCGTCCACATATCCCGCACCCTAGGGAAGGTGCGCCCGTTCTGACCAGGTGCTTCCGCTCCCCTTTGACGAAACATACGGAGTAGTGCATAGTTATGCCTGTCAGTGATTGCACCCTAAGGAGAAACCCGTGACCGAGCGCGTCGTACTCGCCTACTCGGGCGGCCTGGACACCTCCGTCGCCATCGGCTGGATCGCCGAGGAGACGGGCGCCGAGGTCATCGCCGTTGCCGTGGACGTCGGCCAGGGCGGCGAGGACCTGGACGTCATCCGCAAGCGCGCGCTCGCATGCGGTGCCGTCGAAGCCGAGGTCGCGGACGCCAGGAACGAGTTCGCCGACGAGTACTGCCTCCCGGCGATCAAGGCCAACGCCCTCTACATGGACCGCTACCCACTCGTCTCGGCCCTTTCCCGGCCGACGATCGTCAAGCACCTGGTGGCCGCGGCCAAGAAGCACAACGCGGGCGTCGTAGCCCACGGCTGCACCGGCAAGGGCAACGACCAGGTCCGCTTCGAGGCCGGCATCGCCGCCCTCGGCCCCGACCTGAAGTGCATCGCCCCGGTCCGGGACTACGCCATGACCCGCGACAAGGCCATCGCCTTCTGCGAGGACAAGCAGCTCCCCATCGCGACCACCAAGAAGTCCCCGTACTCCATCGACCAGAACGTCTTCGGGCGGGCTGTCGAGACCGGCTTCCTCGAAGACATCTGGAACGCCCCCATCGAGGACATCTACGAGTACACCTCGAACCCGGCCCTAGCCCGCGAGGCCGACGAGGTGGTCATCTCCTTCAAGGAGGGTGTCCCGGTCGCCATCGACGGCCGCCCCGTCACCGTCCTGCAGGCCATCCAGCAGCTCAACGAGCGCGCCGGTGCCCAGGGCATCGGACGGATCGACATGGTCGAGGACCGCCTGGTGGGCATCAAGTCCCGCGAGGTGTACGAGGCGCCCGGCGCCATCGCCCTGATCACCGCCCACCAGGAGCTGGAGAACGTCACCGTCGAGCGCGAGCTCGCCCGGTACAAGCGGCAGGTCGAGCAGCGCTGGGGCGAGCTGGTCTACGACGGCCTGTGGTTCTCCCCGCTCAAGCGGGCCCTCGACGGGTTCATCGACGAGGCCAACCAGCACGTCACGGGAGACATCCGGATGACCCTGCACGCCGGGCGTGCCGTCGTCACCGGCCGGAAGTCCGAGGAGTCCCTCTACGACTTCAACCTGGCGACGTACGACTCCGGAGACACCTTCGACCAGTCCAAGGCCCAGGGGTTCATCGAGCTCTTCGGCCTCTCCTCGAAGATCGCCGCCAAGCGCGACCTTGCATAAGCCCGCCCCGGCACGTACCTGACCGCCTCCCCGCTTCCTCCGCGGCGGGGAGGCGGTCGCACATCCCCCCTTAGAGGAGCAGTAGCTGTGAGCAGCAACAACGGTGACCTCAGGCTCTGGGGCGGCCGATTCGCCGACGGTCCGGCCGAGGCCCTCGCGAAGCTGTCCGCCTCGGTCCACTTCGACTGGCGTCTGGCGCCCTACGACATCGCCGGGTCCCGCGCCCACGCCCGTGTGCTGCGCAAGGCGGAGCTGCTCACCCCCGAAGAGCTCGACCGCATGCTCGCCGGCCTCGATCAGCTTGAGGCGGACGTCGCTTCCGGGGCGTTCGTCGGCACCATCGCCGACGAGGACGTCCACACCGCGCTGGAACGGGGTCTGTTGGAGCGGCTCGGGGTCGACCTCGGCGGCAAGCTCAGGGCCGGGCGTTCCCGCAACGACCAGGTCGCCACTCTCTTCCGGATGTACCTGCGCGACCACGCCCGGATCATCGGCGCGCTGATCGCGGACCTCCAGGACGCGCTCGTCGCCCTGGCCGAGGCCCACCCGACGGTTGCCATGCCCGGCCGCACCCACCTCCAGCACGCCCAGCCGGTGCTGTTCGCCCATCATGTGCTGGCCCACGTCCAGTCCTTGTCGCGGGATGCCGAACGGCTGCGCCAATGGGACACCCGTACCGCGGTCTCCCCCTACGGGTCCGGCGCTCTGGCCGGTTCCTCCCTCGGCCTGGACCCGGAGGCGGTCGCCGCCGACCTCGGGTTCGAGCGTGGCTCGGCCGGCAACTCCATCGACGGCACGGCCTCCAGGGACTTCGTCGCCGAATTCGCCTTCATCACCGCGATGATCGGGGTGAACCTCTCCCGGATCGCCGAGGAGGTCATCATCTGGAACACGAAGGAGTTCTCCTTCGTGACCCTGCACGACGCCTTCTCCACCGGCTCCTCGATCATGCCGCAGAAGAAGAACCCGGACATCGCCGAGCTCGCTCGTGGCAAGTCCGGACGTCTGATCGGCAACCTCACCGGCCTGCTCGCCACGCTCAAGGCACTGCCGTTGGCCTACAACCGGGACCTCCAGGAGGACAAGGAGCCCGTCTTCGACTCCTGTGACCAGCTTGAGGCGTTGCTGCCCGCCTTCACCGGGATGATGGCCACGCTCACGGTGAACCGGGAGCGGATGGAGGAGCTCGCGCCGGCCGGTTTCTCCCTCGCCACCGACGTCGCCGAATGGCTGGTCCGGCAGGGCGTCCCGTTCCGTGTCGCACACGAGGTCGCCGGAGAGTGCGTCAAGGAGTGCGAGGCGCAGGGCATCGAGCTGGATGAGCTCACGGACGAACAGTTCGCGAAGATCTCTGAGCACCTGACCCCTGAGGTGCGCGGTGTGCTGGACGTGCCCGGCGCGCTCGCCTCACGCAACGGCCGAGGTGGTACCGCGCCCTCCGCGGTGGCGGTCCAGCTCGCGGAGGTCAAGACCGATCTGGTGATCCAGCGCGCCTGGGCCACGGCCAAGGGGCCGAACGGGTCCTGACCCCAGGGGTGCCTGGGCCTCATCACGGCGAAGGCCGGCCCGTACCCCCGATCGCCATCGCGGTCGGGGGTACGGGTCTTTGTGCGGTCCGGGGCGTCCCCGTCTGGGCCGGTCGGTGACAGGGGCAGGGCGTCGGCGAGCAGATGAGACGGCAGATTATTAAATGAGACATGAGAGTCTCATTCGCTGTAGGGTTGTCTCATGGCTATGGATCGTGACCAGGTGCTGCGCGACGCTGCCGCCCTGCTCTCCCGCAAATCGACCGCCACCATGGACGAGGTGGCCAAGGCCGCGGGAATCGGGCGGGCCACCTTGCACCGCCACTTCGCCGGACGAGACGCGCTGGTCCGGGCCCTTGAGGACCTCGGCATCCGCCAGTTCGACCAGGCCATCGACCGCGCTCGACTCGACGCGGGTCCGGTCGTCGACGCACTGCGGCGGCTGGTCGCCGAGATCGAGCCCAATGCCCAACTGCTGGCCTTCCTCGTCACCGAGAACCAGCTGTTCGAGGGCGACGAGGTCAACGAGGGCTGGGCCCGTCTCGACGCGCGGGTCGCCGCGCTCTTCAGGCGCGGCCAGGAAGCGGGCGAACTGCGGATCGACCTCAGTCCCGCCTGGCTGACCGAAGCCCTCTACGGCCTGATCGGTACCTGCGCCTGGGCCGTCATGGACGGCCGGGTCGCCACCAAGGACTTTCAATACATGATCACTGAGCTGCTGCTCGGTGGCGCACGACGGAGCGAGAAATGACCGGGACCACATCACTGCGAGCAGCCGAGCGGACGGCGGCCAAGAGCCCCGGCCGCTGGATCGCGCTCTCCGTGCTGGTGCTCGCCGTGCTTCTCGTCGCCGTCGATGCGACCGTGCTCGGTCTTGCCACCCCGTTCCTCAGTGAGGACCTCAAGCCCTCCGGAACCCAACTGCTGTGGATCGGCGACGTCTACTCCTTCGTCATCGCCGGCTTGCTGGTCTCGATGGGTAGCCTCGGTGACCGCATCGGTCGCAAGAAGCTGCTGCTGCTCGGTGCCACCGCGTTCGGCGCGGTCTCGGTCCTGAACGCCTACGCGACCAGCCCCGAGATGATGATCCTCGCCCGGGCGCTGCTCGGTGTCGCCGGCGCCACCTTGATGCCCTCCACGCTCGCCCTGATCCGCAACATCTTCCACGACCCCCGCGAACGCAGCCTCGCGATCGGGATCTGGGGAGCCACCGCCTCGGCCGGCGCCGCGGTCGGCCCGGTGGTCGGCGGCTTCCTGCTGGAGCACTTCTGGTGGGGGTCGGTCTTCCTGATCAACCTTCCGGTGATGGCCGTCCTGGTCCTCGTGGGAGTAAGGCTCCTGCCGGAGTCCAAGAACCCGGTGGCGGGTCCCTGGGACCTGCTCAGCGTGGCCCTGTCCCTGGTCGGAGTGGTCAGCGTGGTCTATGCGGTCAAGGAAGTCGCGACCTCTGGTCTCAGCTGGGAGGTGGCGGTGGCCGCGACCTTGGGCGCGGGCACCCTCTACGCCTTCATCAGGCGCCAACTGACCCTGCCCTCACCGCTCCTCGACATGCGGTTGTTCCGGCACCGCGGCTTCTCCGGCGCCGTGCTCGCCGACCTGCTCACCGTCTTCGGGCTGTCGGGGCTGGTCTTCTTCCTGTCGCAGTTCCTCCAGCTGGTGCAGGGACGCTCTCCGCTGGAGGCGGGCCTGGCCGAACTGCCCGCCGCGGTCGGAGCCGTGGTGACCGGCCTGATCGCCGGCGTCGTGGCCCGGCGCTACTCGGTGCGATCCGTGGTGTCCGGGGGCCTGGCGGCCATCGCCCTGGCGCTCGGGACCCTGACCATGCTCGGGCAGCACACCGGATACCCGTTGATGGGGGCTGCCCTGCTGGCGGTCGGTCTCGGTGCGGGCTTCTCCTTCACGGTCACGGCCGATGTCATCCTCTCCAGCGTGCCCAAGGAACAGGCGGGTTCGGCGTCGGCGGTGTCCGAGACGGCCTACGAACTCGGTGCCGCTCTCGGCATCGCCCTGCTGGGCTCGATCGTCACCGGGGTCTATGCGGGATTCCGGGTGCCAGCGGGAACGCCCGCGGACATAGCGGGCGCGGCCCACGAGTCGCTCGGTGGAGCCGTGGAGGCCTCGCGGGCCCTGCCGTCCGAGGGGGGCGCCGAACTCCTGGGAGCGGCCCAGGACGCCTTCGTCGAGGGGCTCCGGCTCGCCTCCGGGGTCGGCGCGGCCGTGCTGCTCGCCACCGCGGTTGCCGCCTGGTTCCTGCTGCGGGGTCAGAAGCTCGCGGACGGCGTCTCGCACTGACGCCACGGCCCTGGCACCGCCTCTTGTGATCGAGCCGGACGGGACGGCTGTCCGCGGCGGAAACGGACCCTGCCTCCGGAAGGGCCGCCGACCGGCCGCCTGTTCTTAATCAAGTAGGCAATGAACAAAGGAAGTTGGTCGTTGACATGGAGAAGGTGCATACGACACCATCCCGCCGATGGAGTTCAACGACCTGACCCCTGCCGAACGCCGGATCTGGGAGGCGTTCCCGCGCGGCGAGGGGGTCGACTTCCGCGAGAGCTCCGACGAGGATCCCGGCGAAGGGGCCTCCTGGGGGCCGGAACGCACCGTCCGCGCCAAGGTGCTGCGCTCCCTGTTGTTGGGCTCCGTCGCGCGCCCGGGTGAGGTCGCGGGCCTCAAACTCAAAGGGGCCCGCGTCACCGGCACCCTGGACCTCAAGTACGCCACGGTCGAGCACCCCGTGCGGATGCGGTCCTGTCACTTCGAACGCCCCCCGGACCTGTACGGCTCCCAACTGCGGGCGCTGGTGCTCACGGGCTCGGTGCTGCCGGGGCTCACCGCGGGGACCATCCGGGTCGACGTGGTGCTGCGGCTCAGCTGTTGTCGGATAGCCGGTCCCGTCCGGTTGGCCGGCGCACGCCTGTCCGGATTCTTCCTCAACGACGCCGAACTCGGCGTTCCCGCGCCGGTCGAGGATCCGGAGGTCGATCCGGAGGCCGCGCAGGCTGCCCACACCACCGAGCCCGCGCTCCAGCTCAACCACGCCGAGATTGCCACCGACCTGTGGGCCGCCGGGTTGGTCGCGCACGGACAGGTCCGCATCAACGGGGCGGTGGTAGCGGGGCAGGTCAACCTCGACGACGCGGAACTGCACACCCCACGGGGCACCGCCCTGCATGCCGAAACCCTGTCGGTGGGAACCGATCTGCGAGCCATGCGGCTGCGCGCCCACGGACGCGTCAACCTCAGCGGAGCCAGGATCCCGGGCCAGTTGAACCTGGCTTACGCACGGCTGTCGTACCCCGGCGGCCAAGCGCTGCGGGCCAGTAGTTGTGTCATCGGTGAGCTGTGGCTACGGGAGGCCTCACCCATCCAAGGAGCCGTCAACCTGCGCCGTACCCAGGTGGACCTGCTGCACGTCCCCCAGGAAGTCTGGCCGGAAAGCGTGCACATCGACGGGCTGACCTACCGCAGCCTCGCCCCCTCGATGCCGGCCGTCCAGCGGCTGCCCCTGCTGGAGAGAGAGGAGTCGGGCTACCTGCCCTACGCCTACGAACAACTCGCCGCCTCCTACCGGACGGTGGGAGACGAGGACGGGGCACGCACCGTACAACTCGCCAAGCTGCGCCGCCTCCGCCGCACGCTGCCCCCTCACACCCGGCTGTGGGGGGTGCTGCAGGATGCGACCGTCGGGTACGGATTCCGGCCGTTGCGCGCCGCGGTGTGGCTCACGGCCCTGCTCCTGATCGGGGCGGTGGCCTTCGCACTGAATCCGCCGCCGCCCTTGAAAGCGGACGAGGCGCCCGGCTTCAACCCCGTCTTCTACACCCTCGACCTGATGCTGCCGATCATCGGCTTCGGGCAGGAGTCGGCCTTCGCCCCGCGCGGCGGCTACCAGTGGCTGTCCTATCTGCTGATCGTCGCCGGGTGGTTGCTGGCCACCACCACCGCGGCGGGGATCAGCCGCGCGCTGCGCCGCCGGTAGCCTCCGCGCCGGAGGAGTGCTCAGGCGGCCTTGGCCTTGGTGGCGTACATGTCGACGTACTCCTGACCCGAAAGTCGCATGACCTCCGTCATCACCGAGTCCGTGACGGCGCGCAGCACATAGCGGTCCCGGTCCATGCCCTCGTACCGGGAGAACTCCATCGGCTGGCCGAAGCGGACCGTGACCCGGCCCGGACGCGGGAGACCCGCGCCGCCCGGCTGTAGCTTGTCGGTGCCGATCACGGCGAACGGGACCACGGGTGCGCCGGTCATCAGGGTCAGCCGGGCGATGCCGGTCCGCCCGCGGTACAGCCGGCCGTCGGGGGAGCGGGTGCCCTCCGGGTAGATGCCGAACATCCGGCCCTCCTCCAGGATCCGCCGGCCCGTCATCAGGGCGGCGACCCCTCCGTTCGCCCCGTCGCGATCCACCGGCACCATGCCGACACCGGTGAAGAACCAGGCCATCAGCCGGCCCTTGACACCCTTGCCCGTGACGTACTCGTCCTTGCCGATGAAGACGACCTGACGCTCACACACCAGGGGCAAGATCATGGAGTCGATGAAGGTGAGGTGGTTGCCCGCGAGGATCACCGGACCAGTGCCCGGGATGTTCTCCGCGCCTTCGACCCGGGGGCGGAACATCAGCCGCAGTACCGGTCGCAACGATGTCTTGATGAGCTTGAAACGGGACAACGGGGCCCTCCGGCGTCGTGAGGAGTGGGCACGGCACGAGGTCTGTGCAGGTGAGGACGATACTCTCGGCTGCCTGCCGGTTGCACATCGGGTTCACACATCAGATACGTAGTGTTGACTTCAGTTTGCGCTGAGTTCCGGCCACGTGCGCCCGCCAGCAAGGACCGCCAGCCTACGATCAGGCCGCCGCGACCGCGGTGAACGGACCTGTATCGGGGAGTCACTCATGACCCATGGGGGAACCAAGGACGGCGCCGCGGCGGGTACCAGCCCGGCCCGACGCAGCCTGCTGGGAGCAGCCGTGTTCGGCGCCGGAGGCGCCGCGCTCGGCCTGTCGGCCACCACGGCGCACGCCGCCCAGGGCGGCGGAGCCACCGTCACCACGGCCTCCCGCGGGCATCGGCCCGCGCACCGCCGCCTGCCGGTCCCGGCGATCATCGCGCACCGCGGAGCCAGCGGGTACCGCCCCGAGCACACCCTGGGCTCGTACCAGCTGGCTCTGGACATGGGTGCACACGTGATCGAACAGGACCTCGTCCCGACCAAGGACGGGCACCTGGTGTGCCGTCACGAGAACGACATCACCGGCACCACGGACGTGGCCGACCACCCGGAGTTCGCTTCGCGCCGGGCCACCAAGACGGTGGACGGGGTGTCGACCACGGGTTGGTTCACCGAGGACTTCACGCTCGCCGAGCTGAAGACACTACGGGCGAAGGAGCGGATTGCGACCATCCGTCAGGAGAACACCCTCTATGACGGGCGCTGGAGCGTGCCCACCTTCGAGGAGGTGCTGCGGTGGGCGGATCAGGAGGGGCGCCGTCGCGGTGCGGAGGTCTGGCTGCACGTGGAGACCAAGCACCCCACGTACTTCCGGGGGTTGGGTTTGGGCTTGGAGGAGCGACTCGCCAAGCTGCTGCGCCGCTACGGTCGCCACCGTCACGATTCGGCCGTCTTCCTCCAGTCCTTCGAGCCCTCCAGTATCCAGCGCCTCGGGAAGCTGGTCGACTCCCCGCTGGTGGTGCTCCTCTCGGCGGCGCACACCCGCCCCTGGGACTTCGAGGTCGCGGGCGATCCGCGCACTGTGGCCGACCTGGTCAAGCCGAAGGGCCTGCGCTGGATGGCCGGCTTCGCGCAGGGCATCGGCCCGACCGCTGACCTGATCATCCCCAGGGACGCGGACGGCGCGTTGGGTACTCCCACCACCTTGGTGCGCGACGCCCACCGCAGTGGACTGGTCCTGCACCCCTACACGATGCGCAACGAGAACGCCTTCCTGCCGGCCGACTTCCGGCGCGGGAGCGACCCCGCGGCATACGGGGACGCGTTCGGCGCGTTCCGGACGTACTTCGAGCAGGGGATCGACGGCATCTTCACCGATATGCCGGACACCGGGCTGTTGGCCTTCGAGGACTTCCGTCGCCGCTGACCCTGGGTACGCACGGGAGTCACCCGTTGGGGTGAGGAGTGGCTCTAGGGGCAACCAGAAGCCGTAGGGCGTGCGTCGAGCGCGGCATGGACCTGCCCCTCGAAGAACTCGGCCCGCTGCTCTCCGCCGAGGCAGCGGCCGAAGCGCACGGTACCGGCGCCGATCCCGAGGACCTGGAACAGGCCGTGTGGGTGAGGCTGCTGGAGGGCGGTCCGGGAGTGATGCTCGCCGGCGAACCGGCTGGCTGGGTGCGGCGTGCCGTACGCGCCGAAGCCCGCACGGCGCGCCGCAGGGCCCGAAGGGAAGTCCCCTACCGCGAGGCGGGGCAGCCCTCCTCACCGGAACTCCTGGCTCTGGAGGGCGAGGAACGGCGGACGCTGCGGGCCGCGGCGGCTCGACTACCCGGACGCTGTCCGGAATTGATTTCTGCACTTCTGTCGCCGCAGGACCTGACGTACCGCGAAATCGCAGGGGAGTTGGGTATCTCACAGGGGAGTCTGGGGCCGGCACGTTCCCGTTGCCTGGGATGTCTGCGCAGAATGCTGGCAGCGGAGGTTGTGTCTCCTGACCTTTTGGGAAAGGAGCGTGAGAACCGACGGGCTACCAGTTGAGCTGGAGGCATGCACATATGGGCATGAGTGTGACCATCTCTGCGGCGAACTCGCAGGATGCCGAGCAGATCTTCAGACTGCAGTACTTGTGCTTCCAGCGTGAGGCCGAGCTGTACGGGAACTACCACATCGATCCCCTCGTCCAGACCCTCGACTCCATCCGTGCCGAACTCTCCAGGGACTGCGTTTTGGTGGCCCGACTCGGCGACGAAGTGGTGGGCATGGTCCGGGGGCACACCGACGAGGGCGGCGTGGGCCGGATCGCGAAGCTCGGCGTGCACCCCCGTATGCAGGGCCACGGGCTCGGCACGCGGCTGTTGCGTGCGATGGAGGGGGAGTTGGTCGCCCGCGGGGAGACCGCGCGTTTCCAGCTGCACAGCGGTCACCGTAGTGAGGGTGGCCTGCGCCTCTACAAGCGGGCCGGTTACGCCGCGGTCGGGGACAGCACCGGTGAGGACGGCGTACGCATGATCGTTTTGGAGAAGGAGGCCGCCGGGCGGGACACGGACTACGTGGTCAGCGCCTGAACCACCGCCTTCCCCGCTATGCGGTCCGGGACCGGCGAAGCCACCAGATGCCGGTCACCGGGAGGATCACCGGGATGAACAGGTATCCCATCCCGAAGTCCGACCACACGGTGGCGTCGGGGAAGGCGGAGGGCTCCGCCAGGGTCCACGTTCCCACCGTCAGTACACCGGCGAGTTCGGCGACGCAGCACACCAGGGCCGCTCGGCGCGCTCTTTCCCCGCCCCGCACCAGCGAGTAGGTGATGAAGGTGTACACGAGCGCCGCCAGGCCGGACAAGGTGTAGGCCAGTGGCGCGCGGTCGAACTCGGTGAGGATCTGGTAGAGCGAGCGCGAGAGCGCGCCCACCGTGATCACGCCGTAGACCCAGACCAGCAGTAGTCCCGGGCCGCTCGCCAGGCGGCGGTTCCCCGGGGTCGGTTCGACCCCGTTGGCGGTGGTCTCAGGCACCGTTGCCTCCCCAGATGTCCCACAGGCGCACTTGGAGCACCGCGAGTACGACGGCGCCGGCGGCCACCGTCGCCGATCCCCAGCGGGTGCGTTCGGTCAGCGAGAGGAAGCCCGCGGCCGGAATCGCCAAGAAAGCGCCCACCAGGTAGGAAACGAAGATCACCCCACCCTCGGCAGGGTCCTCACCGCGGCCGAGGCGCACCAGTCCGACGGCCAGCTGGGCCAGCGCGAGGACGCTCACCACGGCCATGCCGATGAAGTGCCAGTCCTTGGTGGGTTCGTTCCGGGACGCGGCGAAGCCGCACCACGCGGCCAGCAGGAGGGCCGCCACTGCGAGCGTGACGGTGAGGGTGACGAACATGGGGGTGAGCGTATTACGGGTGGGTGGGGTCGGTGCGCGCGCCCCCGTGGGGCTCGACCGTCCTCCTGGCTGTTCGGGTGCCTCGCCGTGCGGGTGCTGTGAGACGGGCTTGGCACCCGGCGGCGCGGCGCTGGTGGTCTTGACCACATGTACGGGAGCCGGGAGCGGGGTGTGCGCCGCGGGGTCGGTCTCACTCGACCAGGCTGCGACGCAGGTCACGACGGTCATGTGGGGGGACTTCGGGGATCTCTCGGTGACCCTTTCCGTCCATACTGTGGTCATGTCCTGTCCGATATTCGGACGGTTTTGATCAGTCGGTGAATCTGTCTGGTTAACTGTCGGTATGACCACGACGAGCAGCCGCACCCTTGCGACCGAGGCGATGAACGCGCCCGGTGCTCGTTGTATGTGTCGAATGTGCGCCTTCTGAGGGCCCCCGACTGAGCCTCGCGCCCCGAAGCGAGACCCGGCCGAGCCTCCGCTCACCACGGATCGCTCCCGCCCCGCGCACGCGCTGATCCCACCGGAACCCCACCGGTTCAGCCCGTCACGCGTCCCAGATGCACGCCCCGTGCCGGCTCATCCCTGCCGAGCACTCGACAGCGACGGAAACCCAGTGATCACCACATCGGGCCTGACCAAGGTCTACCACTCACGCGGCCGTGAGGTGACCGCCCTCGACGGCGTCGACCTCCACGTACGCAAGGGCGAGGTCTACGGAGTCATCGGCCAGAGCGGCGCCGGCAAGTCCTCCCTGATCCGCTGCGTGAACCTGCTCGAACGCCCCACCACCGGCACGGTCACCGTGGACGGGGCCGAACTGACCGCCCTGGCCGGGCGGGGCCGCCGGGCCGGTCGCGAGCTCCGACAAGCGCGCAGCCGCATCGGCATGGTCTTCCAGCACTTCAACCTGCTCTCCTCACGCACGGTCCAGGCCAATGTCGAGCTCCCCCTGGAGATCCTGGGCGTCCCCGGCCGCGACCGCTCCCGCAAGGCACTGGAACTCCTCGCACTGGTCGGCCTCCAGGACAAGGCCAAGGCCTACCCGGCGCAGCTGTCCGGAGGACAGAAACAACGCGTCGGCATCGCACGCGCCCTGGCCGGCGACCCCAAGGTGCTGCTCTCCGACGAAGCGACCAGTGCTCTGGACCCCGAGACCACCCGATCGATCCTGCAACTGCTGCGGGACCTCAACCAGCAACTCGGCCTCACCGTGCTGCTCATCACGCACGAGATGGACGTGGTCAAGAGCGTGTGCGACTCAGCCGCGCTGATGAAGGGGGGAAGGATCGTGGAATCCGGCACCGTCACCGAACTGCTCGCCACCCCGGGCTCCGAGCTCGCCCAGGAGCTCTTCCCGCTCAGCGGCGCAGCCACGGGCCCCGAACGCACCGTCATCGACGTCACCTTCCACGGAGAGACGGCGACCCAGCCGGTCATCTCCCAGCTGGCGCGCACCTACAACATCGACATCAGCGTCCTTGGCGCCGCGCTCGACACCGTCGGTGGGCGCCAGGTCGGTCGGATGCGGATGGAACTGCCCGGCCGCTACGAGGACAACGTGGTGCCCGTCGGCTTCCTGCGCGAGCAGGGCCTACAGGTGGACGTTGTCGAGTACGTCGACACCCCCATCGACACCCTCGTGGGCGCCGGTGGCAGCCGCACCCCGCGGGCGCAGCCCCAGCTGGTCGAGGAAGGTGCCAAGTGACCTGGACCGAAATGCAGCCGCTGTTGACGCAGGGCACCTACGACACCCTCTACATGGTGCTGTGGTCCACCCTGGTGACAGTCCTCGGCGGACTCCCGCTGGGCATCCTGCTGGTCCTCACCGACCGGGGCGGACTGCTCCAGAACCGCCCGGTCAACAAGGCGGTCGGCGCGGTGGTGAACATCGGCCGCTCACTGCCGTTCATCATCCTGCTGATCTTCCTGATCCCGGTGACCACGGCAGTGGTCGGCACGTTCATCGGTCCGACCGCCATGATCGTCCCGTTGGCCATCGGTGCCATCCCCTTCTTCGCCCGGCTGGTCGAGACCGCCGTCCGAGAGGTGGACCACGGGCTGGTCGAAGCCGTCCAGTCGATGGGGGGCGGCGTTCCCACCCTGGTCTGGAAGGTCCTGCTGCCGCAGTCCCTGCCGTCTCTGGTCGCCGCCGTGACCACGACCGTGATCACCCTGGTCGGGTACTCGGCCATGGCCGGTGCGGTCGGTGGCGAAGGCCTGGGCTCCAAAGCCATCACCTACGGGTTCCAGCGTTTCGAGACCGGGTTCATGCTCGCCACGGTCCTCGTCCTGGTCGCCCTGGTCACCGTGGTGCAGCTGATCGGCGACGGCGCCGTCCGGCTGCTGGCCCGCCGCGGCCGAGCCACCTGAAAGCGGCGTACACCGCCCCCCGATCCACCCCCCCCAGTACAGCCCGCACTTGTCGTGCTCGGGCTTTCACCGCACCACCAAGAAAGAGGCACTCTTCGTGCGCCAGAACACCAAGCTCACCGCCGTTGCCGCCGCCACCGCAGCCCTCGCCCTCGGGCTGACCGCGTGTGGAAGTTCCTCCGACCCGGCCTCCTCTGGTCAGGGCGACGAGGCCACCGCCTCCAAGCCGCTGGTCATCGGAGCCTCGCCGACCCCGCACGCCGACATCCTGAACTTCGTCAAGACGGAGCTGGCCGCCAAGGAAGGGCTGAAGCTGGAGGTGAAGGAGTTCACCGACTACGTCCTGCCGAACACCGCCACTCAGCAGGGCCAGATCGACGGCAACTTCTTCCAGCACAAGCCCTACCTGGACGACTTCAACCAGAAGAACAAGACCGACATCGTCCCCGTGGTCAACGTCCACCTGGAGCCGCTCGGCCTGTACTCCAAGAAGCACCAGGCCCTCTCCGACCTCAAGGCCGGCCAGACCGTCGCGGTTCCCAACGACACCACCAACGAGGGGCGTGCGCTGCACCTGCTGGCCGACAACGGGCTGATCACCCTCAAGGAGGGAGTCGGTACGGACGCCAAGCTCTCCGACATCAGCGACGCCAAGGGGCTTGAGTTCAAGGAACTGGAAGCCGCCACGCTGCCCCGCGCCCTGAACGACGTGGACGCCGCGGTCATCAACGGCAACTACGCCATCGAGGCCGACCTGGAACCCAGCAAGGACGCCCTGGCGCTGGAGAAGGGTGAGGGGAACCCGTACGCGAACTTCCTGGCCGTCAAGCGCGGCAACGAGAAGGACGCACGGATCCAGAAGCTCGCCAAGCTGCTCAACTCCCCCGAGGTGCAGAAGTACATCGAGGACACCTACAAGGGGTCCGTGATCCCCGCCTTCGGCACCCCGCAGGCCTGACCCCAGGGCCCCGTGGGAACTGGCCCCGCGTCACCTTCGTGGTGGCGCGGGGTCGTTCAGCCGTACGACTGCGGGTGACCCGGCCATGCACATCCCCTGGTCGATGCTGCATGCTGGGCCCCTTGGGGCCGCTACCGTCGGCCGTCCGCGGCCTTCGGCCATCTAGGCATGGAGCAGAGCATGACCACCATCTTCCCGGAGATCTCCATCAGCACCGACCGGCTGGTGCTGCGGCCCTTCGAGGAGTCCGACGTCATGGCGCTCACCGAGATGATGAACGACGAGCTGATCACCACATGGACGGCGGTACCGCACCCCTTCACCCGTGAGGACGCCCGCCGCTGGGTCACCCACCAGGCGCCCGCCGAGCGATCGCAGGGGCGCGGGATCGTCTTCGCCGTGACCGAGTTCCTCACCCAGCGCCTCGTCGGCATCGTGCACCTGCGCAACACGGACTGGCGCTGCCGCAACACCGAGGTCGGCTATGTCACCGCCCCCTGGGCCCGGGGCGAGGGGTACGCGGGCGAGTCCCTGCTCGCCGTGGCCCAGTGGCTCTTCGACGACCAGCAGTTCGAACGGCTGGAACTGCGTACCGCCGCCGACAACACCGCGTCCCAACAGGTGGCCCAGAAGATCGGCTGTATCAGTGAAGGCGTACTGCGCAACGCCTGGATAGTACGCACCCCGACCGCTGACGGGGGCTGGGCCCAACTGCGCACCGACCTCATCGTCTGGAGCCTCCTGCCGGAAGACCTCGACGGGGACCTCCGACACGCCGGCGGGCAGTTCGCCGACGCCGGCGGGTACCCCCGCTACGGGGTTTGACAGCCCCTCCGCTGAGACGCTCGGCCGCTCGTGGCGGGGACCCTCACCCTCCGAAGGACCAGCGGGAGCCGCTCCGACTGCGACCGCCTCCGGCGAACAGGTCCCAGCCTGCCCTGAGCAGGTACGCTCACGATGCGCGCAACCCGACCTCCGCCCGCCCCGCGGAGCCCCAACCTGAGCCGACCCCAGGAGACAGAAGAGATGGCCGACCGGGTTACGGTGATCGGCTGGGACGGCTCCCCCCTGACGGCGGCGGCGACTTCCGCGCTCTCGGCCGCCACCTTGGTGGCCGGCGCGGCCCACCACCTGGAACTCCCCGAAGTCCCGGCCACCGCGGAACGCATCCGTCTGGGCAGCCTGGAACTCGCCGCCCGCAAGATCGCAGCCCACCGGGGCAGCGCCGTGGTCCTTGCCGACGGGGACCCCGGCTTCTTCGGCGTCGTACGCGCGCTGCGCGCTCCGGACCGCGGCCTCGAAGTCGAAGTCGTGCCCGCCGTTTCCTCGGTGGCCGCCGCCTTCGCCCGTGCCGGTATGCCCTGGGACGACGCCCGGATCGTCGTCGCGCACCGGCGCACACTGCGGCGTGCCGTCAACGTCTGCCGCGCCTACCCCAAGGTGGCCGTGCTCACCTCGCCCGGCGCCGGACCGGCCGAACTCGCCCTCCTCCTCGAAGGCGTCCACCGCACCTTCGTCATCTGTGAGGCCCTCGGAACCGCGCAGGAGCAGGTCACCGTCCTCACCTCGGACAGGGCAGCCGACCACAGCTGGCGCGATCCCAACGTCGTGATCGTCATCGGCGGGTCCGTCCTCCCCACCGAGCAGGACTCCTGGCTGGCCGGCGGGCCCCGCCCGCGCAGCCGCGGATGGGCCCTACCCGTGCCGATGCCTCCACCCGGGCCGGACGGCCCGCCCGAGCAGCCCTCCGAAGGTGCCTCGCCGCTGCTGCGAGCCGCCCAGCTGGCCCGGCTCGGCCCCGCCACCGGTGACCTGGTGTGGGACATCGGCACCGGGCGGGGGGCGCTGGCCATCGACGCCGCCTCCTTCGGCGCGGCCGTGATCGCCGTCGACGATGACGCCCAGGCCTGCGCGGATCTGAAGGCCTGGGCGCGGCGGAGCGGGGTGCAACTCCAAGTGGTGCACGGAAGGGCCCCCCACGTGTTGGAGTCGCTGCCCGAGCCCGACGTCGTGCGGATCGGCGGTGGCGGGGTGGAAGTGGTCACCGCCTGCGCGGACCGTCGGCCCGAGCGCATCGTGAGCCATGCGTCCACCCGGGACGAGGCGGAGGCCATCGGCCGGGCTCTCAGCGAGAGCGGATACACCGTCGAATGCGCGCTCCTGCAGTCCGTGGGACTCGACCCGCGCAGCTGGCAGGAGCGGGATCGCTCCGTCGTCTTCCTTGTCTCCGGCACCCGCGAGGGCCGGGCCCAGTGATCCGCCGGCGGCGCCCGCCGGGGTAGGCTGGCCGATCGCCGTACCGCCCTGGGGCTTCACCGTGGCCGGTTTGCCGATGTCCGCATTCGGTCTACCGCCCGGGTGTCGGTGTGGTACGGCAGAATCCGGGGGACACGCGACGTGGCGTAGTCCACAGCAGGCTGTGGCGTTTATGGCTGCCACCGCCGCGATCGCCCGCGACAATGCTGTGTTGTCGGCGGGTGCTCGTGCCGCGTGACGCATCCGCTCGTTCTTCATGACGGGCCCGGGTGTGCCGCGTTCGGACGTCCCGGCGAGCTGATCGAGGAAGCACAACCGATGGGCGAGGGGTACGCATGACTGACACCGGCCAGGTCCCGGGCGAGGGTCTCCCGGACAGCACGGGCATGGTGGATCAGCCGGGCATCCCCGGGCCGACCTCCGGCTTCGTCTACCTCGACACCGACGCGGAAGAGGAGGAGCTGCTCCTGATGCCCAGCGGGCAGGGCTCCTGGAGCGATCCGCAGGTCGTCCCCGTCGTCCCCCCACCCGCCGCCGAGGCCCATGCGCCACAGGAGTTCGCCTCGCAGCCGGCGCCCCCAGCCGAGGCCCACGAGACCGGCGGGCGCGATGCGGGTGCGCTCGACCTCGGCGCCGTGCGCACCGCCCCCGAGGCGCCGGTTCCCGCGACCCCGTTGCGGCGCCCCCTGCACATGGGGCCCCCGATGCCCGAGGCCGGTGGTGGCGTCGTGCGTTCCCTCGCTGACCGGGGGCCGGCCGCACCGCCGACGCCGAGTGCGCCGATGAGCGTCGCGGGCGCGCAGTCCGGACCCGAGGCCACCGAGCAGCAGCGGGAGACCGTACCGGCGCAGGGCGGCCCTCACACGGGCGAGGTCCCCCCGCAGCCGGGCGTCCCTTGGGACTCCGAGCCGCAGCTTCAAACTGCCCTTCCGCAAGTCTCCCAAGCCCCGGTAGCGGAGCCGTCCCTGCTGGTCGCGCAGGCCCAGCCGGTCAGTGCCCCGCAGGCGGGCGCCGCGCAGGGACAGCCCGGTGTGCCGCAGATGCCGGTCGGTGCGTTCGTTCCGATCGAGGCGTCCTTGCCCTCTGCTGGTCAGGCGGCGCCCGTGCTGGGAGAGCCGGCCCCCGCCCCGCTGCCCGAAGCCGCTGCGGAGCCCGCGGCCGAGCCGGCCCCGGAAACGACTGCGGCACCGGTCGACCCCGAGTCCCCACCGGGGGAGTCGATCCCCTTCTCGCCGGCCGACCCGCCCGTGGTGATCGCGCCGCCGGCAGCCGCCGCTGATGAGGCCCCGGCCGCGGCGAGGGTCGTGGAAGCGGTAGCGGAACCTTTGGAAGAGGCCGCCCCGGTCGACACCGAGGTTTCCGGGGCGGAGCCCGACCCTTCCGAAGCCGTCCCCACCGCCCCGGAACCCGTCGCGTCCGCACCGGCCGAGGCCCCTGAGGGGCAGACCCCCGTGGCGCCTCCTACCGAGCAGAGACAGCAGCCGGAAGTCATCGAGACGGCGCTGGAAGCGGAGGCGCCAGCCCCGGCGCAGCCGACGGTCGCCGCCCCCGAAACCCGACAGCCGCAGCAGCCCTCCGTGGTGGTGGAGGAGCCGCCGACGCAGCCAGCCGATCCGGCCGCCTCGGGGACGCCCACCCCGCCGGCCGGGGTACCGCTGGCGGACCTCCTGGTGTCCGGTGCGCTACCGAAGGCCGATCAGGTTCCCGTGGTCGAGGCGGCGCCGATCGAGCCGGAACCGGTCCCGGCCCCGCAGGAGCAGCCCCGGGTCGCGTCCGCCGAAGAGCCGGCGGCGCCAGCCCCCGTCGAGGCGACCGCCACGACGGAGGACGCCCTCGATGCCCCTGAGGGCGCCCCCGCCGAGCCACTCGCACCCCAGGAGGTCGAGCGCCGCGCCGCCGCCCCCGGCTACGACGAGGCGGAGCGTGACGCCGTGCTGCGGGTCATGCGGGAGCGCCGTGACATCCGCAACGGCTTCCGCGCCGACCCGATCCCGCACGAAGTGCTCCTGCGCGTCCTCGAAGCGGCTCACACCGCGCCGAGCGTCGGTCACTCGCAGCCGTGGGACTTCGTGGTCATCCGTTCCGGCGAGACCCGTCGTGCCATGCACGAGCTGGCCACCCGTCAACGGGAGGCGTACGCCAAGTCCTTGCCGAAGGGCCGTGCGAAGCAGTTCAAGGAAATGAAGATCGAGGCCATCCTCGACACCCCGGTGAACATCGTCGTCACCGCTGATCCCACCCGCGGTGGCAGGCACACCCTGGGTCGGCACACCCAGCCGCAGATGGCTCCCTACTCCTCGGCGCTCGCCGTCGAGAACCTGTGGCTCGCCGCCCGCGCCGAGGGACTCGGGGTCGGCTGGGTCAGCTTCTTCGACGAGCGAGAGATGGTCCGGGCGCTCGGCCTGCCCGAGCACCTGGAGGTCGTGGCCTACCTGTGCGTCGGTTACGTCGACGAGTTCCCCGAGGAACCAGAGCTGATGCAGGCCGGCTGGTCCAAGCGGCGACCGCTGTCCTGGGTCGTCCACGAGGAGACGTACGGCCGGCGCGCGTTGCCCGGCGAGGAGCCGCACAGCCTGCTCTCCGAGACCGTCGCGAACATCCGGCCCCTGGACGCCAAGGCGCTTGGTGAGGCCTGGGAGCGGCAGAAGCGGATGACCAAGCCGGCCGGCGCGCTCGGAATGCTGGAGATCATCTCCGCCCAGTTGTCCGGCCTCTCGCGGGTCTGTCCGCCGCCCGTCCCGGAGCCCGCGGCCGTCGCGATCTTCGCCGGTGACCACGGGGTGCACGCCCAGGGAGTCACTGCCTGGCCGCAGGAGGTGACTTCGCAGATGGTCGCCAACTTCCTGGGTGGGGGCGCGGTCTGCAACGCCTTCGCCAACCAGGTCGGCGCCGAGGTCTGCGTGGTCGACGTGGGCGTCGCCGGAGACCTGCCCGCCACCCCCGGCCTGCTGCCCCGCAAGGTTCGTCCCGGCACGTCCGACCTCACCGCCGGCCCCGCGATGAGCCGTGAGGAAGCAGTGGCCGCCATCGAGGTGGGCATCGAGACCGCACGCGATCTAGTCGCAGCCGGCAACAAGGCGCTGCTCACCGGAGAAATGGGCATTGCGAACACCACTGTCTCCGCGGCCCTCATCTCGGTGTTCACCGGTGCGGACCCCACCGAGGTCACGGGTCGGGGTACTGGCATCAACGACGAGATGCACGACCACAAGGTGGACGTGGTGCGCAGGGCGCTGGAGCTGCACCGACCCGACCCCGCCGACCCGATCGGTGTCCTCGCCGCCGTCGGCGGGCTGGAGCACGCCGCGCTGGTGGGCCTCATCCTCGGCGGAGCCTCCCTGCGGACCCCGGTGATCTTGGACGGGGTCAGCGCGGGAGCAGCCGCGCTGGTGGCCCGTGCCATCGCCCCCGAGGCCCTGGCCGCCTGCATCGCAGGGCACCGCAGTGCGGAGCCCGGACATGTGGCGGCGCTGACCAAGCTGGGGCTGCGCCCGCTGGTCGACCTCGACCTGAGGCTCGGCGAGGGGACGGGCGCGCTGCTCGCCCTCCCGCTGGTGCAGAGCGCTGCCCGCGCCATGCACGAGGTGGCGACGTTCGATTCCGCGGGCGTCACCGAGAAGTAGTTCCGACCGTGCCCCCGCTCTTGTCGGAGCGGGGGCACCGAGGCCCTTGGGCACGCGCACCGACGCGTGTGCCGCCCGCCCCCCGACGACGTGGGGCCCCATCCCCCTGCGGTACGCCCCGTGGGTGGGGCAGGCCACCTCGACGCGTCCGGTCGCCCCGGTCGCCCGGGCGGGCCGTCGCCTCGCCCGTCGTGCGCCAGCTCACCGTCCCCGGGGCCGCCCCGGCAAGCCGGGCCCCGTAACGTTGGCCCCGGCGCATGCGCCGCATTCCCGCCCACGCCGCCGCACGCGCAGCCACGTACGTACGAGGAGACACCCGTCATGGCCGAACACTCCGCCTACCCCGTCGGACTGCGCTTGTCCGGTCGGCGGGTCGTCGTCATCGGGGGCGGACAGGTGGCCCAGCGCCGTCTGCCCGCGCTGATAGCTGCCGGCGCCGAGGTGCTGTTGGTCTCCCCCTCCGCGACACCGTCCGTCGAGGCGATGGCGGACACCGGAGAGATCCGTTGGGAGCGGCGCCGCTACCAGGACGGTGATCTGGACGGTGCCTGGTACGTGCTCGTCGCCACCCGTGACCGGGTCGCCAACGATCTGGTGTCGGCCGAGGCGGAGGCCCGCCGGGTCTGGTGCGTGCGCAGCGACGACGCCGAGGCCGCAACCGCATGGACCCCGGCCACCGGTCGCAGCGCCGGGGTCACCGTGGCCGTGCTGACCGCCGAGGCGCAGGAGCGGGACCCGCGGCGCTCGGCCGCTGTGCGGGACGCGATCGTCGAAGGCCTGCGCGAGGGCGCCATCTCGGCGCACCGGCACCGTGGTCACACCACGGGCGTCGCCCTCGTCGGGGGCGGGCCGGGCGATCCGGACCTCATCACCGTGCGGGGCCGGCGCCTGCTCGCCGAGGCGGACGTGGTCATCGCCGACCGGCTCGGCCCGCGGGACCTTCTGGACGAACTTCCGCCGCATGTGGAGGTGATCGACGCCGCGAAGATCCCCTACGGACGGTTCATGCCGCAGGAGGCCATCAACAACGCCCTGATCGAGCACGCCAGGGCGGGGAAGGCCGTGGTCCGTCTCAAGGGCGGAGATCCCTACGTGTTCGGGCGCGGTATGGAAGAAGCGCAGGCTCTGGCCGAAGCCGGCATTCCCTACACGGTCGTGCCCGGAATCTCCAGTTCGATCTCGGTGCCCGGTGCTGCCGGCATCCCGGTCACGCACCGTGGCGTGGCACACGAGTTTACGGTGGTGAGCGGGCACGTGGCGCCGGACGACCCCCGTTCGTTGATCGACTGGGCGGCGCTCGCGAAGCTACGGGGCACCCTGGTGATCCTGATGGGCGTGGACAAGATCGGCGCGATCGCAGCCACCCTCGTCGAGCACGGCCGTGGCGCGCAGACCCCGGTGGCGGTCGTTCAGGAGGGCACCACCGCGGCCCAGCGGCGGGTGGACGCCACCTTGGCGACCGTGGCTGAGACCGTGCGGGACCGCGAGGTCCGCCCGCCGGCGGTCATCATCATCGGAGAAGTCGTCACGGTGGGCCCGCAGGATACCCACTGACCCCGCGTAACCTTGAGTAACCCGGCTGGCCCGGGCCGTTGGCAGCACACCCCGGACAAGGCAGTATCACCCTGTGGCTGATCTCATCACCATCGAAGACCCCGAAGACCCCCGCCTGGGCGACTACACGGGCCTGACCGACGTCGAGCTGCGCCGACGGCGTGAACCGGCCGAAGGGCTGTTCATCGCCGAGGGCGAGAAGGTCATCAGACGGGCCCGACACGCGGGCTATGCCATGCGCTCCATGCTGCTCTCCGCGAAGTGGGTCGACGTCATGCGTGACGTCATCGACGAGGTCCCCGCCCCGGTCTATGCCGTCAGCCCCGAACTGGCAGAGCGGGTGACGGGGTACCACGTCCACCGCGGAGCGCTCGCCTCCATGCAACGCAAGCCCCTGCCGGTGGCGGCGGAACTGCTCGGTACCGCCCGACGAGTAGTGATCATGGAGTCGGTCAACGACCACACCAACATCGGAGCGATCTTCCGTAGCGCCGCGGCCCTGGGAATGGACGCGGTGCTGCTGTCCCCGGACTGCGCCGACCCGCTCTACCGGCGCTCGGTCAAGGTCTCCATGGGGGCCGTCTTCTCCGTCCCCTACGCCCGGCTCGACGACTGGCCCAAGGGCTTGGACGGGGTGCGCGAAGCGGGCTTCAAGCTGCTGGCGCTCACCCCCCACGCGAAGGCCTCCCCGATCGACGCCGCTGCGCCGCACCGCCTGGAGCGTGTGGCGCTGATGTTGGGCGCCGAAGGCGACGGGCTCTCCACCCGTGCACTGGTGGCTGCCGATGAGTGGGTGCGCATCCCGATGGCGCACGGGGTGGACTCGTTGAACGTCGGTGCTGCCGCGGCCGTCGCCTTCTACGCGGTGGCCACCGGGCGGCCGGTCTCCTGAGCAAGACGCCCGCCCTGCGCGCGATCGGGCACCAGGTGCGCGCGGGGCGGTCCGATCACAGCTTCTGCGCGGCGGCGATGCCCAGGGCCACGATCAGCGTGACCACCACGAAGACGATCAGGCGCTGGCGCAGCAGCCTGCGGTCGGGCCCGCCTGGGCGCCGACCTGCGGAAGTCGGTCGCGACGGCCTTCCGTTGGTACCCGGTCCGCCGTCGCGGCCTGCGGGATGGCGCGGCGATGACGGCCGTGAAGCGGTACCTCGCAGCGGCGCCGATCCCGAGGCGGGATTGCGGCCCGGTCGGATCCCGGGTCGGCCGGCGCGCTGAGTGGGAGCCACGACCGACTCCTCACCGGGCCGCAACTCGGTGTGTTGGCGGGCGTACTGGTCGGCCAACCGGCCGGTCGGCCGGGCCGCTTCGCCGCGCTGGGCGGGCGGCCGGGAGTCGGACAGTCCTTGTGCCTCACGTGCCGCGATCTCCTTCAGGCGCATCGACAACTGGAGCGTGGTGGGGCGTTCCTCCGGGTCCTTGGCCAGGCACGCTCGGATCAGCGGAGCCAGCGAGTCCGGCACCCCGTACAGCTGCGGCTCCTCGTGTACCACCCGGTAGAGCATGACCTCGGAACTTCCGTGCCCGAAGGGCGAATCGGCCGTTGCCGCGTACGCAAGGGTGGCCCCCAGCGCGAAGACGTCGGTGGAGGGGGTGACGGTCGCCCCGCGCACCTGCTCCGGAGCGAGGAACCCCGGTGAACCGACCGCGGTACCCACGTGGGTCAGCGTGCTGGCTCCGGTGGCCCAGGCGATGCCGAAGTCGATGATCCGCGGCCCCTTCGGGGAGAGCAGGATGTTGGAGGGTTTGAGGTCCCGGTGGACCACACCCGCCTCGTGCACCGCGACCAGGCCCTCCGAGAGCGCCGCGCCCACCGCGGCGATCTGCGCGGCGCTCAGCGGGCCCTCCTCGGCCACCTTGTCGTGCAGCGAGGGGCCGGGTACGTACTGGGTGGCGAACCAGGGGCGTTCGGCTTCCAGGTCGGCCGCCACCAGACGGGCGGTGCAGCCGCCTCTGATGCGACGCGCGGCCGAGACCTCGCGCGCGAAACGCGAGCGGAACTCCTGGTCCTCGGCGAGATCCGGGCGGATGACCTTCAGGGCCACTCGCTGACCCCGCCGGTCGGAGCCGAGGTAGACCACCCCCATGCCGCCGGCCCCGAGGCGGCGGTGCAGCCTGAACGTGCCGACGACACGCGGGTCCTCGCGCCGGAGCCGCATCATCGCCATGTCCACCCCGCTGCCCGGTCGTCCTGTTGACGAGCCACAGCTTACGGACGATCTGGGGAGTGTGCTCAGAGGCCGCGCCCTCGTCTGGATATTCGATTGTCAGTGCGGAGTGGGACAATTGAAGGGTGGTCAGGAAATGGCCCCACAGCCGTCTTCCGGCCATGTGCATTCCCAAGAGTCCTTCAGAGAAGGGGGTTTGGCGATGAAGGGTGACCGGGTCGAGATCGTCGTGGACGCGGGTGACACGACACGCACGTACGAGGTGGTGGCCAGCCGGGCCGGGCGCAGGGTGGAGACGGCGGTGCGCAGGGGAGTGGTGGAAGTGAGCGAAGTCACCCGGACGGGAGCGGTGGTGCGCACGGCGCGCTTCATGGCCAACCGGGTGCTCGCCCTGGTGGAAGCGCCGGTCCCGGCGCCGCTGGAGACCGAGTGACCGCACGGCCCTCAGGGGTGTCCCCTGGGGGACCGCGGGGCCGTGTACACCCAGGGGAGTACGCCGTGGGCGCCCGCGTCATCCTCCTGTAGGCCCGCCAATGGGTACGAGGGCATGAGGACCAGGCCCCTCGGCGCCCCTACCGTTGAAGTCAAGCGGCGGGTGAAGCACTCGTCCCCCGAGGTCACCAGCCCGCCGCTGCCAAGACGACAGGGAGAGCGACCATGGCGGACACGGCAGGGCGGGCGATGATCCGCACGCAGGGGCGCAAGGCGTTCGCCGCGTTCGGCGGCCGTCAGTCCGGTACGCGCCACCCCTTGGTGGCCGCGGCCATGGTGCTTCCCCTGGCCACCCTCCTGGTCGTCCTCTTCGGCGGCTGGGAAGCGGTGGTGACACAGGCGTCGTCCGTGGGTGTGATGCTCGGGCGCTGAGCGCGTCCCGGCCCGGGAGAGCGGCCCGGGCCGGTGCATCCGGCCGTTTTCAGCCCCGTGGGGACGGGGGTGCGGCGGACGGCTTCACAAGGTGTGGGGGGTGCGGCTGGGGAGCCGCACCCCCCACACCCTTGTCGGCCCGGTGCCTGCCGGGCCAGCGTGCGAGGATACGGGGAACCGCAGCAAGGGGACGAGGACCGTGACCGCCGCACTCGCCGACCAACTGGCCGCCCTCGCGGCGTCCGCACTGCCCCACCCGCACAGAGCGGCGGCGTCCGCTCCGGCCGCGGTGCTCGCTGACCGCGCCGACGGCACCGTGGTCGCAGTCGGGGGAGTGGTGGCCAAGGCGCATGCTCCCGACACCGATCTCCCCGCACTCGCGGTCCGCCTGAGGGTGGCGTCCTCACCCCTGCTCACCGGGGTGCTGCTGCCTCCGCTGCTCCTCACGACGGACCAGGCGGCCCGCGCCAGGGCTGGTGGGCGGGCCGTGTCGCTCTGGCCGCAGGGCAGTCCGGTCGACCCGGAAGACCCCGAAGCCGCACCGTGGGAGGAAGTCGCGCGGCTGCTGGCGCGACTGCACACCACCGCGCCTGATGTCCTCCCCGCCTCGCTCCCGCCGATGCGCGGGCCCGTCAAGGTGGACCGTGCCCTACGCCGCCTCGATCGCGCCTGCCCGCCCACCCGGGGGCCCGGCGCCTCGATGCCTGCTGTCGCCGCGGCGGTGATCCGGGCTGCTGCCGCGACCCTCCCCGCGTGGGCCAAGGGCGGCGCGCCGCAGCCGTCGCGCCACCGGGCCCTGTGCCACGGTGACCTGCATCTGGGCCAGTTGGTGCGCCACCCGGCCCCCGACGGCCCCTGGCTGCTGATCGACGTGGACGACCTCGGTGCCGGCGATCCGGCGTGGGACCTCGCCCGACCCGCCGCCTGGTTCGCCGCGGGGCTATTGGGTGCGGACGTCTGGACCCGGTTCCTGGACGCCTACCGTGCCGCCGGAGGCCCGGCAGCCGGAGCCGCGGGAGACCCCTGGCCCCGGCTGGACGTCGCCGCTCGTGCCCTGACGGTGCAGGCCGCGGCGCTGGCGGTCGCCAAGTCGGTGGCCGAGGAGCGGCTGCTCGACGAGGTGGAGCAGCTGATGGTGGATTCCTGTACCCGAGTTGCGACACTTCGGACCGGCGGGGAAGAGCCTTCACCGGCATAGGGTGATGCCCGAGTCACTGGGCATGCATCCCGGTGATGCCCGACGACGGCGAGGAGTTGAGCCGAGTATGCAGTGTCCGAAGTGCCACGCGATCATGCACACCTACAACCGCAACGGCATCCAGATCGAGCAGTGCAGCGGATGCCGCGGCATATTCCTGGACTACGGCGAGCTGGAGGCCCTGACCCGCCTGGAGGCCCAGTGGCAGGCTGCGCCGCCCGCGCCGCAGGCGTACCCGGCGCAAGGCGTCCCGGCTCCGGCGTGGGGCGCGCCGCACCATGGCCACCATGGCCACAAGCGTGGGCACCGCGGCTTCGGCCGGATGCTCTTCTCCTCTTGACCGAAGTTGCGGTGAGCTCCGCCCCCGCGGGGCTCCCGCCCAGCGGCGACGCACACGCGAAAGCCCCGACCGAGAGACGGTCGGGGCTTTCCTGTGGTGCGCGATACTGGGATTGAACCAGTGACCTCTTCCGTGTCAGGGAAGCGCTCTCCCGCTGAGCTAATCGCGCGGGTACCGCAGCCGAGGGGCCGCAGTGTGACTACTGCGTGCGCGATACTGGGATTGAACCAGTGACCTCTTCCGTGTCAGGGAAGCGCTCTCCCGCTGAGCTAATCGCGCGGGGGACGTACCGGATCGAGCCGGCCTGTCCAGTGGACGATACTGGGATTGAACCAGTGACCTCTTCCGTGTCAGGGAAGCGCTCTCCCGCTGAGCTAATCGTCCTTGGAGGTGGAGACGGGATTTGAACCCGTGTAGACGGCTTTGCAGGCCGTTGCCTCGCCTCTCGGCCACTCCACCAGGAGTTGCAGGGGTTCTCGGGAAGATCCCCGACTTCGAGCGGACGACGAGATTCGAACTCGCGACCCTCACCTTGGCAAGGTGATGCTCTACCAACTGAGCCACGTCCGCACGATGCCTTCCGGACCAGGTCCGGCAGTCACCTTTCGTCCTCGGGGCTGTGTGTTCCCCGGCGACGTGTTGAACTCTAGCGGATTCCCGGTCCAGCTCAAAAACGCGTTTGCGCAGCGTGCTGCGGTCCGTTCGCAGCCGGTTACCGGTCCGGCACCGCATCGGCACCTTCCGGTCACCCGCCATAGACTCACAACCGTGCAGCACCACCCCTCTGACCTCCCCCCCATGGCTCGCTTCGGTGGCCTCCTCGCCACCGATCTACGCGATGTGACCTGCGATCCGTCCGCGCTGGACTCCTCCGGCTTCTGGGCGGTGTCCGCTGACTTCGAGGGGCGGCTGGTGTGCGCGCGCTTCGGGAACGTGCGGCCCGATCCAGTGCCCTCCCCGGAGCTCGGGGCCTGGAGCGCCCCCGCGCCGGACATGTGGACCTCCTCACTGGACCGTCTCGCTTACACCGAGGGCGTACGCCGCATCCGTGAGCAGATCGCGCGCGGTGAGGTGTACCAGGCCAATCTGTGCCGGGTGCTGTCCGCGACCCTGCCCGATCCGAGGGCCGCCGATGTGGACGCCCTGACCGCGCTCCTCGCCCGCGGGAATCCAGCACCCTATGCCGGAACGATTCGCCTGCCGGTGCACGGCGTGGAGATCGCAACCGCGTCCCCTGAACTGTTCCTGCGCCGCACCGACCGCACCGTGCTCTCCGGCCCGATCAAGGGCACCGGACGCACCCCCGAGGACCTGCTACCCAAGGACCATGCGGAGAACGTGATGATCGTCGACCTGGTCCGCAACGACCTCGGTCGCGTCTGCGCCGCAGGCACCGTGACCGTCCCCGAGTTGTGCGCCGTCGAGGCACATCCCGGGCTGGTGCACCTGGTGTCCACGGTCCGTGGCGAGCTCGCGCCGGGCAAGGGTTGGCCCGAACTGCTCGCGGCCACCTTTCCGCCCGGGTCGGTCACCGGAGCCCCCAAGTCCTCCGCTCTGAAGATCATCGGGGCCCTTGAGACGGCCCCCCGCGGCCCCTACTGCGGTGGCATCGGCTGGGTCGACGCCGACCGCGGCACCGGGGAGCTCGCGGTGGGCATCCGCACCTTCTGGATCGAACGCGAAACGCGGAGCGGCGCAGCGGTCGTCCGTTTCGGCACCGGGGCCGGCATCACCTGGGGCTCTGATCCCGAACGCGAATGGGAGGAGACCGAACTCAAGGCGGCGCGGCTGCTGGCGGTAGCGTCGGGAACGTACGTGGCAACGGAAGGGACCCTGCGGTGAAGATCTGGCTCGATGGAAGACTGCAGGACGCGGACGACGCCCAGGTCTCGGTGTTCGACCACGGCCTGACGGTCGGAGACGGCGTGTTCGAAACCATCAAGGCGGTCGGCGGCAGACCGTTCGCCCTCACCCGACACCTGGAGCGGTTGGCCAGGTCCGCCGCGGGACTGGGACTTCCCGCGCCCGACCTCGACGAAGTGCGTCGAGGCTGTCAAGCCGTCCTCGCCGCTCAGCCGATGCCTCTGGGGCGTCTGCGGCTCACCTACACCGGCGGCATCTCCCCGTTGGGCTCCGAACGCGGCGAACACGGCCCCACGTTGGTGGTCGCTCTGGTGGAGGCCACCCGCCGGCCCGACACCACCGCCGTGATCACCGTCCCATGGGTACGCAACGAGCGCAGCGCCTTGGCGGGACTGAAGACCACCTCGTACGCGGAGAACGTGGTCGCGCTCGCCCGCGCCCACCGTGGCGGTGCCTCCGAGGCCCTCTTCGGTAACACCCGTGGCCGGCTCTGCGAGGGCACGGGCTCAAACGTCTTCGTCGTCCTCGACGGGCAGCTGCACACCCCCCCTCTCGCCTCGGGCTGCCTGGCCGGCATCACTCGGGCGCTGGTCGTGGAGTGGGCGGGCGCTCACGAGACCGATCTTCCGTTGGAGGCCCTGGACGCGGCCGAGGAGGTCTTCGTGACTTCCTCCATCCGAGATGTCCAGGCCGTGCACCGGATCGACGGCCGGGACGTGCCGGGAGCTCCCGGTCCCGTCACCGCAAAGGCGATGCGGATCTTCGACGAACGGGCGGGCGCCGACCTCGACCCCTGAGTCGGTTCCCGTAACGGCACCGCGAACTCAGGTGACGGACGGCCGCGCGCCAGGTAGAACACCAGTGGTGACCACCACCCTGCGGCCGACCGGGCCGCTTCACCTGAGCGATGGGGCAGTCCGCCGCCGCGCGTACCAGATCTGCGTCAACAGCCGTCCCGTGGGCGGGCTTGAGCTCGCCACCGACACCCCCTTCGGTCCCAGCGTGGGTGTCATCCGATCGATGTGGGTCGAAGAACCCGATAGACGTCGAGGCCGTGCCACCGTCGCCGCGCTGGCGGCCGAGGAGGTGCTGCGCTCCTGGCGGTGCACCCGGATCCGGGTGCACGTTCCGGCGGATGCGAGCGCCGGGCTGGCGTTGGCCGTCGCCCTCGGATACCGCGAGCAGAGTCGGAACATGGCCAAGGTGCTACCGGCCGTACCGCCGGCGCTGGCCGCCCCGGCTGTCAGCGCGCGCCCCATGACTGCCCGGGAGTTCGACGTCTGGCTGGCCCGGGCACAGGTCGAGTACGCCCGGGGCTGGCAGGAACGCGGGATGGCGCCCGAGGAGGCCGCCCGCAAGTCCCGCAACGACCACGCCACCCAACTACCCGAAGGTCTGGACACCCCCGGGGCCTCCTTCACGGTCCTGGAGCACGAGGGCCTACCCGTGGGTACCGTCTGGGTGGCCGAGAGCGAACTGCGCCCGGGCGTGCGAGGGTCCTACGTGTTCGACGTGGCGGTGGATGAGCAGCACCGTGGCCAGGGGCACGGCAGGTCGTTGATGTTGCTGGCCGAACGAGCCGCCCTGGGCGCCGGGTCCACCGAGTTGGGCCTGCACGTGTACTGCGACAACCTGCCCGCCCTGCGCCTGTACGAGTCCCTCGGCTACCGGCTCACCGCCGTCAACCTGATCAAGGACATCCTCTGAGGCGCCCCTCGCGGTTTGGCCAATGCGGCGGCAGCCTCCGTCCGACCGGCTCGCGCCCGCGGGAGCTGCGTCACGGTTGCCGGAAACTCTCCCGAGGGCCGACCGCTCCCTCCTTCCCGGCTCGCTGTGCTCAGCTCCCCACCAGCAAGCGGTCCGCGATCTCCTCGATCCGCGCCCGCAGGCCGTCCTGGCTCTTTCCACCGTCCAAGCGTTCGCCGTCGATCACGTAGCTCGGGGTTCCGGTGACTCCGAGCGCCTTGCCCTCGGCCTGGTCGGCGTCCACCATCAGGATGTGCCGGCCGTCGATGAGCGCGGTGTCGAACTCCTGCGCGTCCAGGCCGAGCGTGCGGGCCGCGTCGATCAGGAACTTCTCGCCCTCGGAGTCGAGCCGCTCGACGTGCTGCAGGACGTACTCGACGTAGGCCCAGCCCTGGCCCTGCTCCACGGCTTCCTCCGCCGCCTGTGCGGCGGCGAAGGCGTGCCGGTGTTTGTCGAGGGGGAAGTGCCGCAGCCGCACCTCCAGCCGGTCCCCGTAGCGCGCGCGGAGCACACGCAGATCTGACAGGGCGGTACGGCAGTCGGTGCACTGGAGCTCGCACCACAGATCGAGGACGACGGTTTCGCTCATGCGCACAGTCTCGCACCCGGGGAGGAGGGATCTCCTGTGCGTCCCGGAGATCTCCCTGAGGTGGGGCTAGCACCATGGCCCGGCGGCGGGCGGCGGTGCAGGATGGAGGGGGACCCAACGTTCCTCGACCGCTCTGTGCAGGAGGCCCGCATGCTTGCCGAGACCATCTGTTCCGCGGTGTCCGCGGCGGGCCTGGGCATCGCCGCGCTCACTGCGTACCGCAAACGTTTCCTGGCGGCCACCCGGATCGCCGCGTACGCACTGGTCCCACTCGGCCTGGTGCTCACCGGGGTCGTGGAGTGGCTCTCGGGGATCGTGTTCAACCCGACCGTCTGGGCAGGGTTCGGGGTGCTGGGCCTGTCCTGGGCGCTGTTCATGACCAGTCGAGCCGTGGAGCGCCGGAGTGCGGGGCGCCGCGGACGATCGCCGGAGGCGATCGCTCCGGCAGCTTCCGCCCCCGCGGGTCAGACGCCCGCGGTGAAGCCGGCGCGCGGCGCGGCGGCGCAACCGGCCGAGGACTTCTCCGACATCGAGGCCATTTTGAAGAAGCACGGGATCTGAGTCGCCGCGGCAGGGCGCGTTCAGAGGAGGAAGAGGTCGTGGAGCGCGCCCAGCATCAAGAGGATGCCGACCACTGACAGGAAGATCATCAGCGGTGGTTGGGAGAGGGCGAACAAGCAACCGCGAGTTTCCCCGGCAGGTCCGGCGGTGGGAGTGGTGCGGGGAGCATCATCCGGCGAAGTGTCGAGCATCGTGCCGTGATGATCGCAGGACGGACCTTGTCGGCTCGGCCAACACGCGGGCGCAATAGGCTAGTTCGCTTTTGCCTGGCGAATGTTGGCAGGCCTTCTGGAGTGGGGTAGCCGAGGCCTATTCGGAGGCCTCTTTCCGGCGTGCTCGATAGGCGGCGACATGGAGCCGGTTCCCGCAGGTCCGACTGTCGCAGTAGCGCCGCGAACGGTTGCGGGACAGGTCCACGAAGGCTCGGCGGCAGTCCGGCGCCTCGCACCGGCGCAGTCGCTCCTGCTCTCCGGAGACGACGATGAAGGCGAGGGCCATGCCGCAGTCGGCGGCGAGGTGGTCACCCACCGAGGCGCCCGGTGCGAAGTAGTGGACATGCCAGTCGTAGTCGTCGTGGTCGGTGAGCTGGGGAGTGGTGCCCGCCGCCGCCACCAGCTCGTTGATCTGTTGGGCGGCTGCCCGGGAGTCCTTCGCCGCGAAGATCTGCGCGAACCGGTCCCGCACGGCCCGCACGCCCGACAGGTCACGCGCGCTGAGCTCGCCGACGTCGCTGATGTTGTGGGTTCGTACGAACGTGCGTAGTGCCCCGAGGTCCGCGAGCCCGTCGGGCTGGTCGAGCTCCGGTGCGGTGTTCACCAGATCGACGACGACCTCAAGGGCGCCGCGGGTGTCGTGGGGGATCAGCACGGTCAACACTCCCTGGGCTGCTGCGGGCCGGTGCCCGCCGCTGTGCTGGCCGACTCTAGCGGCTCAGCGCGAACGCGCACCGGCGCCGGCCGCGCGGGTGGATCCCGCGGGGCCGGCGCCGGTGGCAGCCGTAAGGCGTGGTCCGCCTCGCACCGTCTCCCCGAGTCGGACGGTGTCGAGGGCTCTCCCCCTGGCTCAGCTCTCGGCCAGGATGTGGGAGAGCTCGGTGTCGAGATCGAAGTGCCGATGCTCGGTGCCGGGTGGCACCGCGGCGTCGGTTCGCTTCAGGAACGACTCCAGGGCCCTCGCGGGGGCTTCTAGTAGGGCTTCGCCCTCGGGTGAGCTCAGGGCGATGCATACGACGCCCTGCCCGTGGCTACGGGAGGGCCAGACCCGGACGTCTCCGGTGCCGGTGGGCCGGTGGAGCCCTTCGGCGAGGAGATCACGGGCGAAAACCCACTCGACGGTCTCCTCGGCTCCGGTGTGGAAGGTGGCGTGCACGGCGTAGGGGTCGGCCGTGTCGTACCGCAGGCCCGCAGGTACAGGCAGTGAGGACTCGCTCGACACAACGAGGCGCAGGTGCAGCTCGCAGCTGACCGTGGTGTTCATAAGCGCCAGGGCCTTTCGCTCAGTGTGCGCTCGGGGATTCGCACGTCGGCGAAGTCGACATGCCACCTACGGTGCCGTTGTAAACCCCTCTGACCGTTTTGTGGGCCTTCAGGTACCTCGTACGGCGGAGTGATCTGGGTTCTGCGCTGTGCTGTGCGTCTCAGGTAAGTTGGGCGGTATGAACACGGGGAGTGACGGCCGGGGTGACGCCGCGGCCATGACGGCACAGGGTGATGGCGGCGTGAGCGGGAGTCGACCCACCGGGGTCGACGGGCAATCCCCCGGAGCCCCGCTGGCCAGCGGTGATTCGAGGGACGACCCGCCCCAGGAGGAGCGGGAGCCGGCGCCGCTCGGATCCCGCGCACCCGACTTCATCAAAGCCCGCCGGACCCTCCACCTGAGCTGGCAGGCCGGTGTCTTCGTCGTTGGTCTGGCCGTGGTCGCGGCGGGGGTCAGCATGCTCGTGCTGCCTGGCCCGGGCTGGGTGGTGATCTTCGCCGGGATGGCGATTTGGGCGACCGAGTTCGTCTGGGCGCAGTTGGTGCTTCGATGGGCCAAGAGGAAGGTCTCCGCCGCGGCCCAGCGGGCACTCGACCCCGAGGTCCGTCGCCGCAACGTCATCCTCACGACCGTGGGTCTGGCGATCACCGGCGCGCTGCTCGGCTTCTACCTCTGGAAGTACGGGCTTCAGATGCCCTGGAGCATTCGCAACTGACCTCCCGATGGTCCTGGGGACCCGCTGACATGGGGTAATGTTTGCGGTGCGCCCGGGCGATTAGCTCAGTGGGAGAGCGCTTCGTTCACACCGAAGAGGTCACTGGTTCGAACCCAGTATCGCCCACCCCGGATCGAAGGCCGCGGACTCGCAGGAGTCCGCGGCCTTCGGCGTCCACTGGTGGGGTGGCAGGCCCATCCGTACGGCCGCCCCAACGACAGAACACCCGCTTCAGCGCAGCCGGCCGAGGGAGTTCCGCAGGCGTCGGGCGTCGCCCAGGCGGCGCTCGTAGGTCGCCCCCACGGTCAGCAGGAGCAGGCCGGCCAGCGCAGGTGGCAGCCAGCGCGGCAGCGCATCCACCACCTGAACCACGTAGGGCGCCAGCTCATGGAGTGCGACGCCGGCCAGTGTGAGACCGCCCAGCAGCAACGGGGCCTGGAGCCGGTAGCGGGCCCCCACCAGCGTCACCCCGAGGGCGGTCAGCCCCAGCAGCAGCGGGCGCAGCCAGTGCGGGTCCACCCAGGCCGCGACGAGCCCGGGCAGCAAGGTGGCGGCCAGCCCCGGCCCGTACGCGGACCAGGAGGAGGACTCCGGGTCCCGGCGCCGACGCGCCAGGCCCACAGCCAGCGCCGGAAGCGAGACCGGCAGGGCGTACGCCTCGGGAACCTCGACCCCGTAGGCCGCCAAGCGCACCCATGAGGCCAGTACGAACAGTGCGACCGCCGCGTAGCCGACCGCACGGCGGTCGACGCGCAGGGCCGAAGCCGCACAGATGACTGCAGCCAGTCCCAGCGTCAGGGCGAGCAACGGCGCATCGCCTTGCACCAGGCCGAGTCCCAGGGCCACCAGGCCGACGAGCGCCCCGGCGACTTCCAGCGGCACCCGCAGCGGCGAGGGCACGCGCCGGACCGGACCCGACCCGGCGGCCACCGCCACGGAGCCGGCGGGCACCGACAGCAGCACCACGCCGAGCCACTGGGCGGGTACCCCCAGGGACCAGGCGGCGGCAAGCACCAGCCCGGCCGTGTACCCGACCGCACCGGCGGCCCCGCTCCCGCTCAGCAGCCGCGCCGCGAGCCCGTGGCCACCGCCGGCGCCCCGCACCGCCACAGCCACGCACGCGGCGCCCAGGAACCCGAAGGCGGCGAAGGTGGCCGCCTGACTGGTCAACGCGAGCATCGAGCTGCTCGCGGCGCCTAGCCCCGCACAGAGCGCGGCCACCGTGGCCAGCCGCGCTGTCCCCGAGGCGGTCGGACTCTGCGTGGCCGCTCCCGGTGCCGGCCGCGCCGCGCGCCCCGTAGCCGCCACCGCGGCCAGCGCGGTCGCACCGGTCAAGGACAGCTGCGCCGCCAAGGCGACGGGGTACGGCCATCCGGCGGCCATCGGCAGCGAGAACAAGCCCGACCAGGCCAACAGCAGGGCACCTGCACCTGCTGCGGGATGCACAGCCCTGCGGTGCGCTGCCGCCAGCGTCCCCGCCGACACCAACAGGACCAGCGCTGCCGGGAGCGTTCCCGGCAGCAAGTCCGCGTACGCAGGTGGCGGCCCCGACCAGATGCTCCCCAGCCCGCCGAGCGGTCCGAGCAGCGCCAGCGCGACCAGCGGCAGCGCAGCGACGGTGGCACCCGCGCAGACCAGCCCTGAAGCCACCCACAGGCCCTGCCGCAGCTGGGGCGGCATCCGAGAACCGGTCGAGGCCACTGCGCCGGCGAGCACTCCCGCCGCCAACACGGTGATCAGCGTGGACCACTGGCCCGACGCCCCCAGTCTCAGCACCCCGCTGGTCGCGCTGATCAGGCTCAGCCCGGCTGCCGCCGCCAGGGCCGCGGCCCACACGGGCGTGCGTGCACCGGCCGCGCGCGCGGCCACTCGCAGGGCTGCCCACAGCCCCAGCCAGGCTCCCGCCGCCAACGGTGCGGCAGCCAGCAGCGCCGAGCCGAGTGAGCGCGCGGACAGCATCAGGGCGAGCGCCGCGGCCAACCCCATCGCCCCCAGCACCCAGGCGGCGATCCCTGCGAGGTCCCGCAGAATTCGCCTACCTCCGGGGCGCAGCGCCCACCCGGCGTCCGCCGCCGCCGTGAGCAGCGCTGCCCACACCACGGACTGCAACCGGGTGTTCGTCGTCAGAGCAGCGAGCGGGAGCGGCAACTGAGCGGCGAGGAGTGCACAGGGCGCCGGCAGCCGCAACTGCGGCAACCGCAGGCCGTAGCCAGCCCACAGCACGCACAGCACGGCCGCACAGCCGGCCGCGTACCCCAGGCCGGAGAGGTCGGGCAACGCCACCTCGTGCAGCGCATAGGCGTCCAGGATGGTCAGCGCGAGCCCGAGGGCCACCACCGATTCCGCGGTCGAGCGCAGCCCGTGGCGCAGCAGTACAGCCGGCGCCGTGAGGGCTCCCACTGTGACCGTGGCCAGTACCGACGCCCGGCCCCCGATCCCCATGGAACCCCAGCTGAGCAGGGTGAACGCCAGCGCGGCGACCCCGAGGAGCACCGCGCCGAGGGCGAGCAGGACGCTCTGGGCGCTCGGCCCGGGTCGGCCGCCGGGACCGGACGGGGCTGCGGGGTGGCGCGCAGGGGGGCCGGTCAGGGGTCGGCGCGGAGCCAGGACGCTCAGCAGCCAGGCCCGCCGGTTGAGCAACTGGACCCGACGGGCGTCGAGTTGTGCCAGCTCCCGGTCGATCAACCGAAGTTCCTCGGCTGGGGGTAGTGGGTTCTCCATGCCACGGGAGTGTGGCCCCGGTCACGGTCGTGCGCATGGGTGCGGATACTCAGATCCACTACTCACCCCGGACCCCGCGGTCTTGGTTTGAACCCTGCCCGCCGGGCCCTGTATGGTTCAGTGCGTTCCCGGGCGATTAGCTCAGTGGGAGAGCGCTTCGTTCACACCGAAGAGGTCACTGGTTCGAACCCAGTATCGCCCACCGGGAGAGGCCGGTTCCTCCGCAAGACATGCGGAGGAACCGGCCTCAACTCATTTCCTTCCGAACGTGGGAGGCGTCAGGCCGCCTCCGCGAGGTCGGGCCGCAGGGGCCAGTGCGGATCGACCGCCTCCGGCGAACCGTTCCGCGCGAACCAGGCCTGTAGGCCACGTGCCTGGGCCGCGTGCCACACCGCTTGCAGAGTGTGCAGCTCCGCCGGGCTCAGGCGTTCCAACCGGGTCTGGAACCGCCGCCCCACCGCCCGGACCACTTCCAGCGCGGCCGTTGCGTCCGCCGCCGCGTCGTGGGCTTCCTCCAGGGCTATGCCGTAGTGCGCACACAGGTCGGTCAACGTGCGACGGCCCTTTCGGTACCGGTCGAGATGCTTGTCCAGCACCCTCGGATCCAGCACCGACAGCGGGTGGTTGTCCAGATAGCGGGCCAACGAGGTAGCCCGGTGACGACGCAACTCCCGGTCCAGCAAGGTGAGGTCGAAGGGCGCGTTCATCACAACCAGGGGGCGCCCCGCGATCGACTGCTCCGCCAGTGACCGAGCCACCTCCTCCATCACCGGAGCCGGCCAGCGACCGTGGTGTTGGAGGTGCTCGTCGGTCAGTCCGTGCACGTTCGTCGCTTCCACGGGGACGGGTATCCCCGGGTTCACCAGCCAGCGCGTGGACCGCACCCGGCCGCCCGCGCACTCCTGCACGACGAGCGCGGCGGACACGATCCGATCGTGCTCGACGTCCACCCCGGTGGTCTCGGTGTCAAAAGCGGCCAGAGGTCCCTCATACCAACGCATGTCCGAACTCCTCGTCTCCGAAAGACAGAAGACGCTCACTCAGCAACTGCCCGATTGCGTGATACCCGGGCTGTTTGCCCCGTACGCCGTTTGCAGCCCACCCCGTGAGGAGACAACACCTATGACGGCCTGCGCATATGAGGCATCGTCAGTCATCGATCGCACCCGCTGGCCGCCACCGGAGCTGCGAGTGCGCACACTTCACGAGCGGGCCGCCGCCAAGGCCCGAGAGGCACAGGGGAGAGCCATGGCGCTCGCGCAGCCCGAAAGCGGTCACGGCGCGGGCCTACGGCCCGAGCGGCCCACACCGCAGCGGGGCAGCCTCGCCACCACCGCCTGCATGGAAACGCTCCAGGTGGGATACCTGCACGCCGTGGCTGCCGCCGCAGGCTGTTCGCTTTCCCAGCCCTTCCCGGACAACGGCATCGACTGGCACGTCAGCCACGGCTCACCCGGGCACAGCGTCGACGACGAGGTGACCATCAAGGTGCAGCTCAAATGCACCTTTCAGATCGCGCCCCGCCCCGCCGGCACGACCTTCGCCTTCACCCTGGACAACGCGCACTTGGTCAAACTGGCCCGGACGCCCGTCGCGGTCCACAAGATCCTGGTCGTGATGCTCGTACCCCGTTCTCCTGAGGACTGGCTGCGCGCCGCCCACGAGCGGCTCGACCTCAGGCACTGCTGCTACTGGACCAACCTGGCAGGTCATCCGGTCACCGGCCGTACCCGGACCACCGTGCGGATCCCGACCGCCAGGATCTTCGACGACCGCGCGCTGTGCGAGATCATGACCCGCGTCGGGTCGGGAGGGAGACCCTGATGCATCCCTGGCCGGAGTCCGCGCACCCCGTCCACACACCGCTGACGGAGGACTCTGCGCCGCCAGTGGACCCGGCCGTCCTCGGCGCACTGCTGCGCCGCCACGGCTGGCAGCGACGCGGCGGCGCAGCCGGCCGCTATGCCCGTTGGACCCCGCCCGGACCCGCTCATGGCAGGATCAGCCTGCTCATCCCCGAGACCCGGTCCTACCCGGACAGTGAGGACCTCCTCAGCGAGGCCCTGGCGGTGCTGTCCCGCAGTGAACTTCCCTGCGCCCGGGAGGTGCTGGTGGGGCTGGCCGTGCCGAGCGACGAGGTCCACCTGGTCCGGGAGGCCGGCTCCGACCTCCACCCGGACCTGCGGTTGAGGTCGCCTTGGACCGTCGAGGACCAACTGCGCACCGCTGCGCGCCAACTGCTGCTGGCCGGGGCGATGGCCGAGCGGGCCCGAGCCGGCTACCACGGCGCCCGCCACCGGGCCCGGGCCGGCCGGGCGCTGGACGAGGTCCTGCTCGCACCCCCTGTAGGCGGGCGCCTCACCGCCTACCTGCCGGTCGGTCAAGGCCGGGGGCTGGTCGCCCGACTGCACCACGCCCTGCACGCCGCCCGGGAGGCGATCGACTACCAGCGGGCCACCGGCGGGATGGAGGTCTTCGACAGCGCGGTGGAGGCGGGGGTCAGCCGGGAACTCGCCGATGCCCTCATAGCCCTCGTGCATGGTGCCGAAGGTGCTCGAATCGCCCTGGCGTGGGCTCCTGCCGCAGGCCCGCCCCCCGGTTGCGCCGCGCGGCCCGAACCGGTGGAGTTCACCGCGGGGGACCTGCCCGCGCTGCGCGAGGCCGCGGCACGCTACACGCGGCAGGAGCCGGCAGTCGCGGTCACCTTGACCGGGGCCGTGACCCGGATGCGGCGCTCGGCCCCCGGTGGCGGCGGCACCGTGCGGTTGCGCGTCCTGGCGGGAGCCGAGGTCCCCAACGTGAGCGTGGCCCTGGACGAGGGGGCCTACCGCATCGCTGGTCACGCCCATCTGGTGGGGTTGCCGGTCCGGCTCAGCGGGCGGCTCCAGCGGCGTGGCGGCTTCCGCAGGTTGACGGGTGCGGGCGAGGTGACGCCGGTGCGTTTGGACGACGCGGAGCGCGAGCGTCTGATGAAATCCCTCCAAGAGGACCTCGGCTCGTTCGAAGAAGCCTGCACCGGTGAGGACGAGCCGGGTCCGGACGGCGGCGGGTCGTAACCGTTTCGCGGTCGGCCGCCTCCGCTCGGTACGATTCACCCGCGTGCAGTGACCACTGCGCGCACCCCCTGAGTCAGGAGAGACCGGTGTCAGACGTCCGTGTGATCATCCAACGCGATTCCGAGCGGGAAGAGCGCGTGGTGACCACGGGCACCACGGCGGCCGAACTCTTCACCGGTGAGCGCTCCATCGTCGCGGCCCGGGTCGCGGGCGAGCTGAAGGACCTCTCTTACCAGGTCGGCGAGGGCGAGGTCGTCGAGCCGGTGGAGATCTCCTCCGAGGACGGCCTGAACATCCTGCGGCACTCCACCGCCCACGTCCTGGCGCAGGCGGTGCAGGAGCTGTTCCCCGAGGCGAAGCTGGGCATCGGCCCGCCGGTCCGGGACGGCTTCTACTACGACTTCGACGTCTCCAAGCCCTTCACCCCCGATGACCTCAAGGCCATCGAGAAGAAGATGCAGGAGATCCAGAAGCGCGGTCAGCGGTTCGCCCGCCGCGTGGTCACCGACGAGGCCGCGCGCGAGGAACTGGCCGACGAGCCGTACAAGCTCGAACTCATCGGCATCAAGGGCGCCGCCTCCACCGACGACGGGGCGAACGTCGAGGTCGGTGGCGGGGAACTGACCATCTACGACAACCTGGACGCCAAGACCGGCGAACTGTGCTGGAAGGACCTCTGCCGAGGTCCCCACCTGCCCACCACCCGCAACATCCCCGCGTTCAAGTTGATGCGCAACGCCGCGGCCTACTGGCGTGGCAGCGAGAAGAACCCGATGCTGCAGCGCATCTACGGCACCGCCTGGCCGTCCAAGGACGAGCTGAAGGCCCACCTCGACTTCCTGGCCGAGGCGGAGAAGCGTGACCACCGCCGCCTGGGCAGCGAGCTGGACCTCTTCTCCGTCCCCGACGAGATCGGTTCCGGCCTCGCCGTCTTCCACCCGCGCGGCGGCGTCATCCGCCGCACCATGGAGGACTACTCGCGCCGGCGGCACGAGGAGGAGGGGTACGAGTTCGTCTACTCCCCGCACGCCACCAAGGGCGCGCTCTTCGAGAAGAGCGGTCACCTGGACTGGTACGCGGAGGGCATGTACCCCCCCATGCAGCTTGACGGCGGTACCGACTACTACCTCAAGCCCATGAACTGCCCGATGCACAACCTGATCTTCGACGCGCGGGGCCGTTCCTACCGCGAACTGCCGCTGCGTCTGTTCGAGTTCGGCACCGTCTACCGGTACGAGAAGTCCGGTGTGGTGCACGGTTTGACCCGGGCCCGAGGCTTCACCCAGGACGACGCGCACATCTACTGCACCCGGGAGCAGATGGCCGAGGAACTCGACCGCACGCTCACCTTCGTCCTGAACCTCCTGCGCGACTACGGCCTCAACGACTTCTACCTGGAGCTGTCCACCAAGGACCCGGAGAAGTACGTCGGCACCGACGAAGCGTGGGAGGAGGCGACCGCGGTCCTTCAGTCGGTGGCCGAGAAGCAGGGTCTGCCGTTGACCCCCGACCCGGGTGGTGCGGCCTTCTACGGTCCCAAGATCTCGGTGCAGGCACGGGACGCCATCGGCCGCACGTGGCAGATGTCCACCGTGCAGCTCGACTTCAACCTGCCCGAGCGGTTCAACCTGGAGTACACGGCCCCGGACGGCTCACGTCAGCGTCCCGTCATGATCCACCGGGCTCTCTTCGGCTCCATCGAGCGGTTCTTCGCGGTGCTCCTGGAGCACTACGCGGGTGCCATGCCGCCGTGGCTGGCCCCGGTCCAGGCCGTCGGCATCCCGATCGGCGACTCCCACGTCGACTACCTGCAGGAGTTCGCCGCCGAGGCGAAGAAGCAGGGCCTGCGGGTAGAGGTGGACGCTTCCTCCGACCGAATGCAGAAGAAGATCAGGAACCATCAGAAACTCAAGGTTCCGTTCATGATCATCGTTGGCGATGAGGACATGGCCGCCGGCACGGTCTCCTTCCGCTACCGGGACGGCTCGCAGGAGAACGGCATTCCCAAGGCCGATGCCCTCGCCAAGCTGGCCCAGGTGGTTCAGGACCGCGTCCAGGTCTGAACCGGGCCCGCGCCGTACGAGGAGGGGCCCCCGGGGAGTTTCACATCCCCGGGGGCCCCTCCTCGTCCTCCCGCCGGAAGATCTGCAACAGCCAGGAGGAGAACGATCCGGTGATGGCGCCGAGCAGTGCCACACCACAGATCATCAGCCCCACGGCGATGATCCGGCCCTCCGGAGTCACCGGTGTGACATCGCCGTAGCCCACGGTTGTCAGTGTCGCAGCCACGCACCAGAGGGCGTCCCCGAAGGTATGGATCGTCGTGTCGGGCGCACCGCGCTCGTGCCGGTAGAGGGTCAGGGCGCCGGCGAAGCCGAGCAGAGCCGCCGACAGTCCCGCGTACGTGATCACTCGCGCGTGCAGACTCAGTCTGGGCTGGTCGGCATGGCGCTGGATGATCAGGTAGACCTCTACCAGCCGCAGTGGGCGCAATAGCGGGAGCACCAGGACCAGGGTGTCGAGCCAGTGGGTACGTACGAAACGCAATGGGCGGGCTCCACTGACGAGGAGCCGTCCCAGGTAGTCGATCACGAAGGCCGTCCAGATCGACACCAGCAGCACCGTTGCGACGTTCCGTAGGCTCTCGGCGGATCGAGGGACGAGCACGAGTACCGCATAGGCAGCCAGGAAGACCAGTGAGGCGAAGAAGAGAGGGAGCTCGGTCCGCTGCTCCCAGCGCGTCTCCCGGGTGTTCGCGTTCTCGTGCATCCGACCAGGATCGCCGCTCGTGGCCGTCTCCTCGCCCCGCCGACACGCCATGAGGGCGAAGCCATATGCTGCATCACATGACGATTGAGCCGGAGCAGCAGACCGGCGTGGGGACGCAGGATGCGTTCCAGCGCCTTTGGACGCCCCACCGGATGGCGTACATCCAAGGGGAGAACAAGCCGACCGGCCCGGACGCCGGGGACGGCTGTCCCTTCTGCGGCATTCCGGAGATGACCGATGAGGACGGGCTGATCGTGGCCCGCGGACGTCACGTGTACGCGGTGCTCAACCTCTATCCGTACAACGGCGGACACCTCATGGTCGTCCCCTACCGACACGTGGCCGACTACACGGACCTCGACGCGGCCGAGACGCTGGAGCTCGCGGAGCTCACCAAGCGCGGCATGACCGCGCTGCGCAAGGCCTCCGGTGCGCACGGGTTCAACATCGGCATGAACCAGGGGGCGGCGGCCGGCGCCGGGATCGCGGCACACCTGCACCAGCACATCGTGCCGCGTTGGGGCGGGGACACGAACTTCATGCCGGTGATCGGGCACACCCGGGTACTGCCGCAACTGCTCGCCGACACACGGCAGATGCTCGCGGAGGTCTGGCCCAGCAACTGAGGGCCCGGCCCACCCGCGCGGTGCCCGCGCAGCCCAGGGCCATCGGTCGGGCGTCGGAGCACGACAACGGATCCGGCCGGGATCCGGCCACCTCGGGCAGGTCCGCTACCCCAACCGGACCGCCGTCAGGCGTCGTACGCGTCGGCCCGCCGAGGAGCCGGGTCCTGGACTGCGCCGCTGACGATCAGCGAACGGTTGGTGAAGCGGTCGGTGTCCACGCCGTTCTCCTCCAGTACCTTCATCGCGGCCTCGTGCACCACCCGAAGCACCGGAGTGACGGCGCGCAGCGCGTCGTCGGCCATGAAGCGGTGGCGCCAGGGCGGCCCCGCCCACACGTGCCGCAGCCCGAACGGCTCGGGCAGCACCAACTTGCCGCCGAGGAAGTCCAAGATGGGCGGGAACCAGGTCAGTGGAGCCCGGGCGGCCAGCCGGACGACCTCTTTGGCGTCCACCAGCGGCAGGGTGCGCTCCCTGGACTCCCAGAACTTGACCGCCTTGGCCACCGACACGGTCTTGGGCGAGGACTTCGTGGTGAACAGGCCGTGGACCGGGCCCAGGGCATGCGCGGTGACCTCGATGCGCAAGGTCTGGTAGAGGACCGTCACGGTGACCATCATGGTCAGGACGAGCTGCCCGTCCCACAACGCGAACTGGATTCCGAGGTAGTGGCGGTTGCCGGCGCTGAACTGCTGCTCGTTGCAGATCCGCGCTATCTCGTGCCCCTTGATCTGGAAGGCCTCGACGTCCTCACCGCTGGGCCGGGAGACCTCCTTGGCGCCCTCGCCCACCGGAGTGACGATCCAGTGCTTGATCGAGGGCTTGGGGAACCCACCGGTGTGCAGCGGCCCGCGCTCGATCATGCGGAGCTGGTCGTGGATGACCTTGATGACGTCCCAGCTACGGAAGGGATGGATCTCGGTGCCGGGAGTGCGGGGGAGGAGTTCCTCGGCGAGTTGCCAGCTTCCCCAACGGGAACCCATGCCGAGTATGCCCTTGGGGCCGGCGTAGAAGACGCTGTTGCTCTGGTCTTCGGCGGTGAGCTTGATCAGTTGCTGGCGCAGTGCCTCGGCCGCGGTCTCGCCGGGGTCGTGCGGAACCGCCTCGGGGATCTTGGCGGCCACCGCGCCACCGGAGAGCAGTCCGTCCCAGCGGGCGCGCAGGTCGACGGCAGTGGACTCACACACCCGCATGGCCAAGTACCAGCCGGCCACGGGAGCGACGATCATGCCGCGAAGGTAGTAGCCCCAAAAGCCCGTGAGCGGGAGTTTCACCAGGGCGACCACCGCGATCAGGCCGAGGCCGATCAGCAGGGCGCTGCCGAACGCCCCCGCCCGTTTGCGTTGGGACCCGGCGAGCGTGCGGCGCAGCTGGAAGGCGGCGAGCCAGAGCAGTAGCCCCGGCAGGAAGAGGAGTCCGCAGGTCACCATCAAGGCGGTGAGCTTGGTGTCGCGCTCCTTGCGGATGCGGCTGGCGGCGAGGCAGTGCTCGACGACCACCTGCGGCTCCAGGCCGAAGGACTGGATCACCGGCGCTCGCCCCGGGGCGAGCATCCGGTTCTGGACGGCCCGGGCGAACGCCTCACCCAGATTGGGTTCGAAGAGGGACAGGCGGCCCTTCTTGATCGAGGATTCCTGCCACTCGTTGTTGGCTTCGAGGATCTTCTTGAGCTCGGAGTCACGGTAGGCCGCCGAGGCCAGTGCATTGGTTGCCGCGGTCTGTCCCGAAGAGCCCTGGAGCGGGATCTGTGCTCCAGGCCTGAAGTCGAATACGTCGTCCGCCACCGCTGCCCCCATCGCCGCGCCCGACCCTGTCTGCGCTGTTCCCCGCTGCCCCACACGGCACACCTGTGGCGCCCTCTCGGCACACCTGTGCCCAGCGTAGCCGTGCTGCGGCCCCCTGGGAGATATGACCGGCAAAAGCCGCCCGCCGCAACAGGGTTGGGGCGGGCGGCTCGAATGTGCGCGAGTGGTCAGCCGGCGGGTCAGGCGGCCTTGCCGTCCTGCGCGCGCACGCGGTCGGCCACGTTCGCAGGCATCGGCTCGTGGCGGGCATAGTGGCGCTCGAAGCGGCCCGTGCCGTGGGAGACCGACCTCAGTTCCACGGCGTAACGGCCGATTTCGATCTCGGGGATCTCGGCCCGCACCAAAGTCCTTCCCCCGTTGGCCTGTTCGGTGCCGACCACACGGCCACGACGGGAGGAGAGGTCGCTCATGACCGGCCCCACGTACTCGTCGGGCACCAGTACGGAGAGTTCGGCGACCGGCTCCAGCAGGTTGATCTCGGCGTCCCCGGCGGCCTCGCGCAGGGCGAGGGCTCCCGCGGTCTGGAAGGCGGCGTCGGAGGAGTCCACCGAGTGGGCCTTTCCGTCCAGCAGGGTGACGCGCACGTCCACCAACGGGTACCCGGCGGCCACCCCGCGCGCGGCCTGGGCCCTGATGCCCTTCTCCACGGACGGGATGAACTGTCTGGGCACCGCGCCGCCGACCACCTTGTCGACGAACTCGATGCCGCTGCCCGGGGGCAGTGGCTCGACCTCGATCTCGCAGATGGCGAACTGCCCGTGGCCCCCGGACTGTTTGACGTGCCGGCCGCGCCCGGTGGACCGGCTGCCGAAGGTCTCCCGCAGCGGCACCTTGTGGGGTACGACGTCCACCTGGACCCCGTAGCGGCTGCGCAACCGATCCAGGGCCACCTCGCGGTGGGCTTCGCCCAGGCACCACAGGACGACCTGGTGGGTGTCGGGATTCTGCTCCAGGCGCATCGTGGGGTCCTCGGCGACCAGCCTGGCCAGGCCGTGGGAGAGTTTGTCCTCGTCGGCCTTGCTGTGTGCCTCGATGGCCAACGGGAGCAGGGGGTCGGGCATCACCCAGGGCTCCATGAGCAGGGGTGCGTCCTTGGCGGAGAGGGTGTCACCGGTCTCGGCGCGGCCGAGCTTGGCCACGCTGGCGAGGTCGCCGGCGATGCATTTGCCCAGGATGCGCTGCTGTTTGCCGAAGGGGGCCGAGAGCGCCCCGATGCGTTCGTCGGACTCGTGCAGGTCCTCGTCGTCGGGGGCGTGGTCGGTCGAGCCGTGCCCGCACACGTGAACGGTCTCCTCGGGGCGCAGGGTCCCGGAGAAGACGCGCACCAGCGAGACCCGCCCGACGTACGGGTCGGAGGAGGTCTTGACGACCTCCGCGACCAGGGGCCCGTCGGGGTCGCAGACGACGTCCGGCCGGCTGGCGCCCTGGGGCGTGGTGACGGCGAAGGTGCCGTGCTCCAAAGGAGTGGGGAAGCCGCGGGTGATCAGTTCGAGGAGTTCGACGGTGCCCAGTCCCTGACGGGAGCCTTCCGCGGCGGGCGCCGCCATCAGCACCGGGTGGAAAGTCCCTCGGGCGACAGCCTGCTCCAGGTCCTCGACGAGGGTCTTGACGTCGATTTCCTCGCCGGCCAAGTAGCGGTCCATGAGGGATTCGTCCTCGCCCTCGGCGATGATCCCCTCGATCAGCCGGTTGCGGGCGTCATCGATCAGGTCGAGTTCTCCGCCTTCCGGGTCGCGTTCGACCCGCTCGCCCGAGGAATAGTCGAACACCTTCCGTGACAGCAACCCCAGCAGCCCGAGGACCGGGGAGTGGCCGTCGGCGCCGGGCGTGCCGTAGAGCGGGAGGTAGAGCGGCAGTACGGCGTCCGGGTCGTCGGCGGCGAAGGTGGTTCCGCAGACAGCGGCCATCTGTGCGTAGTCGGCCCGGGACGCCTCCAAATGGGTGACGACGATCGCTCGTGGCATGCCAACGGCAGCACACTCGTCCCACAGGACGCGGGTGGCACCGCCGAGTCCCTCGGCCCCGTCACCCGCCGAGACCACGAACAGGGCCGCGTCCGCCGCGCGCAGACCCGCGCGCAGTTCACCCACGAAGTCGGCGTACCCGGGTGTGTCCAGGATGTTGACCTTGATGCCGGCCCATTCCACCGGGACCAGCGAGAGCTGTACGGAACGTTGCTGGCGGTGTTCGATCTCGTCGTAGTCCGAGACGGTGGCGCCGTCCTCGACCCGGCCGGCGCGGGTGATGGCGCCCGCCGTCAAGGCGAGGGCCTCGACCAGCGTCGTCTTGCCGGATCCGGTATGGCCAACCAGCACCACGTTGCGGATGGAAGCGGGGCGGTCGGCCGACAGTGCCCTGCCGGCGGCTCCGGGGTGTGTGCTTGCCTTGTCGCCCATGTCTGTGTGGCCTCCCTGTTCCTTGCACGGTGAGGAGGGGGCGCGGACCCCGGGGGAGCTGCCGTGTGGAGAGGCGAAGGCCCCGGCGGCGCCCGCGGTCATTCGAGCTTGGCACCGAGGTCACGTTGCGTCCATACGTCGTACGTGTCGCGAACCGGTGGGTACCCGACGATGGAGCGGACGGGCGCTGGCTACCATGGGCCAGCCGGTGGCCGCTGTGGCCGTGCGGCCCAGCTACCCCCCGGGAAGGCCATGCTGAACAAGTACGCGCGTGCATTCTTCACGCGTGTTCTCACGCCGTTCGCCGCGTTTCTCCTCCGGCGGGGGGTGAGCCCGGACGCTGTCACGCTGGTCGGCACGGCCGGTGTGGTGGCGGGTGCTCTGGTCTTCTTCCCCCGGGGTGAGTTCTTCTGGGGCACGATCACGATCACCCTCTTCGTCTTCTCCGACCTGGTGGACGGGAACATGGCCCGCCAGGCCGGCTCCTCAAGCCGGTGGGGCGCGTTCCTCGACTCGACGTTGGACCGGGTCGCCGACGCCGCCATCTTCGGCGGACTGGCGCTCTGGTACGCGGGCCTGGGCGACAACGAGATGCTGTGCGCCGTGGCGATTTTCTGCCTGGCCAGCGGGCAGGTCGTCTCCTACACCAAGGCCCGCGGCGAGTCGATCGGCCTACCCGTCGCCGTCAACGGGCTGATCGAGCGGGCCGAGCGGCTGGTCATCACCCTGGTCGCGGCCGGCCTGTCGGGCCTGGAGGCGTTCGGTGTGCCCGGCTGGATCGGGGTGCTGCTGCCCGTCGCCCTGTGGGTGGTGGCCGTCGGGTCGCTGGTCACGCTCGTCCAACGGGTGGTCACGGTGCGTCGTGAGTCCGCCGAGGCGGACGCGGCGGCCGAGGCCGCTGACACCGGGACCGGGGCCTGCTGATGCGCGAGCGGGTGGCTGACGCCCTGTACGGGCTGGGTTGGAGCGCCGTGAAGAAGCTCCCGGAGCCTGTGGTCGCCCGCCTGGGGCGGAGGATCGCGGACACCGCGTGGAAACGGCGCGGCGCCAGCGTGCAGCGCCTGGAGGCGAACCTGGCCCGGGTGGTCCCCGAGGCCGGCCCCGCACAGCTGCGGGAGCTGTCCAAGGCCGGGATGCGCTCATATATGCGCTACTGGATGGAGTCCTTCCGGCTGCCCACCTGGACACCGGACCGCATCCGCGAAGGCATCGAGATCAAGGGTGAGCACCACCTGCACGACGGTCTGGCTCAGGGGCGCGGGGTGATCGTCGCGCTGCCGCACCTCGCCAACTGGGACCTGGCGGGCGCCTGGGTCACCTCCTACCTCCAGGTGCCCTTCGCCACCGTCGCCGAACGGTTGAAGCCGGAGTCCCTCTTCGATCGCTTCGTGGCGTACCGCGAGAGCCTGGGCATGGAGGTGCTGCCGCACAACGGAGGCGCCGCCTTCGGCGTTCTGGCCCGGCGGCTACGGTCGGGCGGGCTGATCTGCCTGGTCGCCGACCGTGACCTGTCGGCTTCTGGTGTCAAGGTGGACTTCTTCGGCGCCGCGGCCCGGATGCCGGCCGGCCCGGCGCTGCTCGCGCAGCAGACCGGGGCGCAGTTGCTGCCGGTCACGCTCTGGTACGAGGGGCCCGTCATGAAGGGTGAGGTCCACCCGCCCGTGCCGGTACCGGCCGAGGGCACCCGCAAGGAGAAGGCCACACGGATGACCCAGGACCTCGCGGACGTCTTCGCCGCGGGCATCGCCGAACACCCCACCGACTGGCACATGCTCCAGCGGCTGTGGCTGGATGATCTGGAACCGCGCGACCCGCGCCCCGAGGAGCGTGCGGCATGAAGATCGGCATCGTGTGCCCTTACTCCTGGGACGTGCCGGGAGGAGTGCAGTTCCACATCCGGGACCTCGCCGAGCACCTGATCGCGCTCGGGCACCGGGTCTCGGTCCTCGCGCCGGCGGACGAGGACACCCCGCTGCCGCCCTACGTGGTGTCCGCCGGGCGGGCGGTGCCGGTTCCCTACAACGGTTCCGTGGCCCGGCTGAACTTCGGCTTCCTCTCCGCGGCCAGAGTCCGGCGTTGGCTCCACGAGGGCACCTTCGACGTGATCCACATCCACGAGCCGGCCTCGCCCTCGCTCGGACTGTTGTCCTGCTGGGCCGCGCAGGGGCCGATCGTGGCCACCTTCCACACCTCCAACCCGCGGTCCCGGGCCATGATCGCCGCCTATCCGATCCTCCAACCCGCGCTGGAGAAGATCAGCGCCCGGATCGCGGTGAGCGAGTACGCCCGGCGGACCCTGGTCGAACACCTCGGTGGCGATGCGGTGGTGATCCCCAACGGGGTCGACGTGGACTTCTTCGCCAAGGCCGACCCCAAGGCCGAATGGCAGGGCGGGCGCGGCGGACCTGGGGAGTCCGGGCCGACGCTCGGCTTCATCGGCCGGATCGACGAACCCCGCAAGGGCCTACCGGTCCTCATGGCGGCCTTCCCGAAGATCGTGGCCGCCTTCCCGGAGGTACGTCTGCTGGTTGCCGGGCGGGGCGACGAGCAGGAAGCCGTCGCCTCGCTGCCCGCCACGATGCGCGAGCGCGTCGAGTTCCTCGGCATGGTCAGCGGCGAGGACAAGGCAAGGCTGCTGCGCAGCGTGGACGTGTACGTTGCGCCCAACACCGGCGGTGAGAGCTTCGGGATCATCCTGGTGGAGGCGATGTCCGCGGGCGCCCCTGTTCTGGCAGCGGACCTCGATGCCTTCGTCCAGGTCCTGGACCGTGGTGCGGCCGGCGAACTGTTCGCCAACGAGGACGCCGACGCGCTCGCCGAGGCGGCCGTCCGGCTGCTGGGCGACCCTTCCCGTCGAGCCGAGCTGAGCGCCCGGGGCAGCACCCATGTACGGCGCTTCGACTGGTCCACGGTCGGTGCGGACATCCTCGCCGTGTACGAGACCGTGACGGACGGTGCGGCATCGGTGGCCGCGGACGAGCGGGTGGGACTGCGGGCCCGGCTGGGGCTGTCCCGCGACTGAGTCGGCGGCGTCTGTGAGCCGCACGGCAGTGGGGCGCAGGGAGCGGACTCCCCAGGTCCGTGCCGCCGGCGGTACGGGTTTCGGTAGAGTCGCGGCCCGTGATCGAAACCCTCGTCTGGATCGCGGTCGGACTCCTCGCCGTCGCCCTCTACCTCAGCTGGACCGCCGGGCGGCTGGACCGGCTGCACACCCGGATCGACGCCGCCCGTGCGGCCCTGGACGCCCAACTGGTCCGGCGAGCCTCGGTGGCGCTGGAACTGGCGACATCCGGGGTGCTTGATCCCGCTGCCTCGATCGTGCTCTACGAGGCCGCGCACGCGGCCCGGCTGGCACCGGAGGACCAGCGGGAGGTCGCCGAGAGCGAGCTGAGCCAGGCGCTGCGCGCAGTCTTCGGCGACGCCGACCAGGTCGGGGCCGTCAAGGCCGCTCCTGGAGGTGAGGAAGCGGCAGGCGAGCTGGCCGCCGCGGTACGGCGGGTGCCGATGGCCCGTAGGTTCCACAACGATGCGGTACGGGCCGCGAGGGCCCTGCGCACGCACCGCAAGGTGCGGTGGTTTCGGCTGGCCGGCCATGCGCCGTTCCCGCTCGCGTTCGAGATGGACGACGAACCGCCGGTGGCGCTGGCAGATCGCCCCGGCAGTTGAAAGGGGCCACTGGCTTACTATTGGCCCTTGCAGTGGACTGCTTGCCGGAGGTTTGCTCCTCGCAGCAGTACCCGTCTTCGTCGAGTGAGGTCAATCCGTGAGCACGCTTCCCACCACCCCGCAGTCCGACGCCCCGGCGACCGGCACCGCGCGCGTCAAGCGCGGCATGGCCGAGCAGCTCAAGGGCGGCGTGATCATGGACGTCGTCAACGCCGAGCAGGCGAAGATCGCCGAGGACGCCGGCGCCGTGGCCGTCATGGCCCTGGAGCGGGTTCCGGCGGACATCCGCAAGGACGGCGGAGTGGCCCGGATGTCCGACCCGAACATGATCGAGGAGATCATCGGCGCGGTTTCCATCCCCGTGATGGCCAAGTCCCGCATCGGTCACTTCGTCGAGGCCCAGGTCCTGCAGTCGCTCGGCGTGGACTACATCGACGAGTCCGAGGTGCTCACCCCGGCTGACGAGGTCAACCACTCCGACAAGTGGGCCTTCACCACCCCGTTCGTGTGCGGGGCCACCAACCTGGGCGAGGCGCTGCGTCGTATCGCCGAGGGCGCGGCCATGATCCGCTCCAAGGGCGAGGCCGGCACCGGCAACGTCGTCGAGGCGGTCCGCCACCTGCGCCAGATCAAGAACGAGATCGCCAAGCTGCGCGGCTTCGACAACAACGAGCTCTACGCCGCCGCGAAGGAGCTGCGCGCCCCCTACGAGCTGGTCAAGGAAGTCTCCGAGCTCGGCAAGCTCCCCGTGGTGCTGTTCTCCGCCGGTGGCGTCGCCACCCCGGCGGACGCCGCGTTGATGCGCCAGCTGGGTGCCGAGGGCGTCTTCGTCGGCTCGGGCATCTTCAAGTCCGGTGACCCGGCCAAGCGCGCCGCCGCCATCGTGAAGGCCACCACCTTCTACGACGACCCGAAGATCATCGCGGATGCCTCCCGCAACCTGGGCGAGGCCATGGTCGGCATCAACTGCGACACCCTGCCCGAGACCGAGCGCTACGCCAACCGTGGCTGGTAAGGCGCAGCGACGATGAACAAACCCCCCGTCATCGGTGTCCTGGCCCTCCAGGGCGACGTACGGGAGCACCTGATCGCCCTGGCCGCGGCGGACGCCGTGGCCAGGCCGGTCCGGCGCCCCGAGGAGCTCGCCGAGGTCGACGCCCTGGTGATCCCCGGTGGTGAGTCCACGACGATGTCGAAGCTCGCCGTGCTGTTCGGCATGTTGGAGCCGCTGCGCGAGCGGGTCCGCACCGGCATGCCCGTCTACGGAACCTGCGCGGGCATGATCATGCTGGCGGACAAGCTCCTGGACGGCCGCGAGGACCAGGAGACGCTCGGCGGCATCGACATGATCGTGCGCCGCAACGCCTTCGGACGACAGAACGAGTCCTTCGAGGCGGCCGTGGAGTTCGCGGGAATTGACGGCGGCCCGGTCGAGGGCGTCTTCATTCGGGCCCCCTGGGTGGAGTCGGTGGGAGCCAGCGCGCAGGTACTGGCCAGCTACGACGGACACACCGTTGCCGTCCGGCAGGGCCAGGTCCTGGCCACGTCCTTCCATCCCGAGTTGACCGGCGACGACCGGGTGCACGCCTACTTCGTCGACATGGTGCGCGCCGCCCGCTGAGCTCCGTCACCGGTTCCGGTGCCGCATCTGCGGTCGGGAGGCCGGGTCCTGACTCGGGGTCCCGACCGGACCCCGGTAGGATCTGAGACGAACACTGTTGGTTACGCGAAGGAGACAGGCGGATGTCCGGCCACTCTAAATGGGCTACGACGAAGCACAAGAAGGCCGTGATCGATGCCAAGCGCGGCAAGCTCTTCGCGAAGCTGATCAAGAACATCGAGGTCGCGGCCCGTACCGGCGGCGCTGACCTGGACGGCAACCCGACGCTCTTCGACGCCGTCCAGAAGGCCAAGAAGCAGTCCGTCCCCAACAAGAACATCGACTCCGCGCTCAAGCGCGGTGCGGGACTTGAGGCGGGCGGCGCCGACTACGAGACGATCATGTACGAGGGCTACGGTCCCAACGGTGTGGCGGTACTCATCGAGTGCCTGACCGACAACCGCAACCGTGCCGCCTCCGACGTCCGGGTCGCCATGACCCGCAATGGCGGTTCGATGGCCGACCCGGGGTCGGTTTCGTACCTCTTCAACCGCAAGGGCGTCGTGGTCCTGCCCAAAGGCGAGCTCACTGAGGACGATGTCCTCGGTGCCGTGCTCGACGCGGGTGCCGAGGAGGTCAACGACCTCGGCGAGAGCTTCGAGATCATCAGTGAGGCCACCGACCTGGTCGCGGTCCGCACCTCGCTCCAGGAAGCCGGCATCGACTACGACTCCGCCGAGGCCAACTTCGTCCCGACCATGCAGGTCGAGCTCGACGAGGAAGGCGCGCGGAAGATCTTCAAGCTGATCGACGTGCTGGAGGACAGCGACGACGTCCAGAACGTCTTCGCGAACTTCGACGTCAGCGACGAGGTCATGGAGAAGGTCGACGCCTGATCCGCTTCAGTACCCACGGGCCGACGGGGCATCCCGTCGGCCCGTCGGCGTTCGTGGAGCCTTGCGCCGCACGGCATATGACGCTCCGGCGCCGCCTGGTCGGTCACTGTCGGTGGTACCCGATAGCCTGCACAAACAGATGAACGAAGGAGGTGCGGGGTGCGCGTGCTCGGCGTGGACCCGGGGCTGACCCGGTGTGGGGTCGGCGTGGTCGAGGGGGTGGCCGGCCGCCCCCTGACAATGCTGGGGGTCGGGGTGGTACGGACCCCGGCGGATGCCGACATCGGTGAGCGACTGGTCGAGATCGAGCGCGGCATCGAGTCGTGGTTGGACGCACACAGCCCCGAACTGGTCGCGGTGGAGCGGGTGTTCAGCCAGCACAATGTGCGGACCGTCATGGGCACCGCGCAGGCCAGCGCCGTTGCCATGCTCTGTGCGTCCCGCCGCGGGATCCCGGTCGCCCTGCACACTCCGAGCGAGGTCAAGGCCGCCGTCACCGGTACCGGCCGGGCTGACAAGGCGCAGGTCGGGGCCATGGTCACCCGCCTATTGCGCCTGGACACCCCGCCCAAGCCGGCCGACGCCGCGGATGCGCTCGCCCTCGCCATCTGCCACATCTGGCGGGCGCCCGCCCAGAACCGCCTCCAACAGGCCGTCGCCGCGCAGGCCGCCCTCACCCGGGCGCGCGCGGGCACCACGAAAGGTCGTACCGCATGATCGCCTTCGTCAGCGGCCCAGTGGCCGCGCTGGCCCCCACGACCGCAGTGATCGAGGTCGGCGGGGTGGGCCTCCTCGTCCAGTGCGCGCCCAACACCCTCTCCGGCTTGCGGATCGGTGTCGAGGCCCGGCTCGCCACCTCCCTGGTGGTGCGTGAGGACGCGCTCACCCTGTACGGCTTCGCCGACGAGGACGAGCGGCAGGTCTTCGAGCTGCTACAGACCGCCAGCGGGGTGGGTCCCCGGCTCGCCCAGGCCATGCTGGCCGTGCACAGCCCCGATGCCCTGCGTCTGGCCGTTTCCACGGGCGACGAGAAGGCCCTGACCGCGGTTCCGGGAATTGGAAAGAAGGGCGCCCAGAAGCTCCTGTTGGAGCTCCGCGACCGTCTGGGTCAGCCGCTGGGCACAGGTACGGCGGTGGTCGCCCAGCGAGCGGTGGCGAGCGGCCCCGCGCCGTGGACCGAACAACTCCAGGCAGCGCTGATCGGGCTGGGATACGCCAGCCGGGAGGCCGAGGAAGCCGTGACCGCCGTGACCCCGCAGGCCGAGGCCGCCCTCGCACAGGGCGGAGCCGCCCCCGTTCCGCAGCTGCTCCGGGCCGCCCTGCAGACCCTGAACCGGGCCCGCTGACCGGGCCACGCCGCTCCCGCCCCCTCCCACCCCTGACTGCAAAGGCAGAACCCCGTGAACTGGGACGAGACTCCCCCCGAGGTCACCGAGGCCGGCGCGAGCCTTGACGAGCGCATCGTGGGCTCCGCCGCGGACGGGGAGGACCAGGCGGTCGAGGCCGCCCTGCGCCCCAAGGACCTGGAGGAGTTCGTCGGGCAGGAAAAGGTTCGTCAACAGCTCGACCTCGTGCTCAAGGCCGCCCTGGCCCGTGGAGCCACCGCTGACCACGTCCTTCTCTCCGGTGCCCCCGGGCTCGGCAAGACCACCCTCTCCATGATCATCGCCGCCGAGATGGGCGCCCCGATCCGGATCACTTCGGGGCCGGCCATCCAGCACGCCGGCGATCTCGCGGCGATCCTCTCCTCCCTCCAGGAGGGCGAGGTCCTCTTCCTCGACGAGATCCACCGGATGTCCCGGCCCGCCGAGGAGATGCTGTACATGGCCATGGAGGACTTCCGGGTGGACGTGATCGTCGGCAAGGGCCCGGGCGCCACCGCGATTCCTTTGGAGCTACCGCCCTTCACCCTGGTCGGTGCCACCACCCGGGCCGGCCTGCTGCCCCCGCCGTTGCGCGATCGCTTCGGGTTCACCGGGCACATGGAGTTCTACGTCCCGGCCGAGCTGGAGCGGGTCCTACACCGTTCCGCACGCCTTCTCGACGTCGAGATCGAACCGGCTGGTGCCGCGGAGATCGCTGGCCGGTCTCGGGGCACCCCGCGTATCGCCAACCGCCTGCTGCGCCGGGTGCGCGACTACGCCCAGGTCAAGGCGGACGGCCGAATCACCCGTGAGATCGCTGCCGCGGCACTCGCCGTCTACGAAGTTGACGCACGTGGTCTGGACCGCTTGGACCGGGCCGTGCTGGAAGCTCTGCTCAAGCTCTTCGGCGGCGGCCCGGTGGGGCTGTCCACCCTGGCCGTCGCGGTCGGCGAGGAACGGGAGACCGTCGAGGAGGTCGCCGAGCCGTTCCTGGTCAGGGAGGGGCTGTTGGCCCGAACCCCGAGGGGCCGGATCGCGACCCCCGCGGCGTGGGCGCATCTCGGCCTCACCCCACCTCAGCAGGGTCCGGGAACAAGCGGACAACGAGGCCTCTTCCCGGCGTGACGGCGCGGAGTCTGGCCCGGTCAGGAACCTAAGTGAGATGCTGGGCGTTGTTCCATCGGTGTGGACTCGCCTAGACTCCGCCGATGCCGACCTTGTCAAGGTCGGTGTGCCCACCCCCAAGATCGGCCGCCCTACGGCGCGGTCGTGTGAAGGAAACTCCATCCCGTGGACCCTGTGACTCTCCTCCCGATCATCGTGCTCGTCGGGGCCATGTTCCTGTTGACCCGCTCTGCCAAGAAGAAGCAGCAGCAGGCCGCCCAGATGCGCGACCAGGTTCAGCCCGGTACCGGCATCCGCACGATCGGCGGCATGTACGCCATCGTCAAGGAGGTGCACGAGGACACCGTGCTCCTTGAGGTGGCCGACGGCGTTCACGCGGTGTACGCCAAGAACGCCGTGGGCGCCGTCCTCGACGACGAGGAGTACCAGCGCATCGTCAGCGGCGGCGACCGGGCGATCGACACCCCCGTCGTGCCCGATGACGCCTCCTCGCTGACCGGTGACCCGGTCGCCACCGACGCCGACGCCGAGAAGAAGCTCGACCTCGGCAAGAAGTCGGAGGCCGCGGAGCCGGACGCGGGCGGCGAGAGCACGGACGGCAGGACCGAGGGTGAGGCCGGCGAGAAGTAGGCCAGCAGTCGGGGACCGTGCCGTGCCCACCGGCGCGTGCGGCCCCGGTCCGCGCTACTTCTGCGGGGGAAGGCCCCCATAACACATCGTGGCCGCCCAGCGCACACCCGGCGCGGGCGGTTGGACAGGGAGAATCGACAAGGTGGCAGCACCGAAGAAGGGCCGGAGGCCCACGGGGGCTCAGGGTAGGCCGGGGCGGTCCCTGGTAATGATCCTGATCGCGATGGTGGCGCTCACCGCGGGGATGTTCATCTCCAAGCAGACGACACCGCGACTCGGCATTGACCTCGCCGGCGGTACGAGCATCACGCTGAAGGCGAAGAACGAGCCCGGCAAGCCGAACGCGATCAACGAGACCAACATGAACACCGCGGTCGGCATCATCGAGCGCCGTGTCAACGGTCTGGGCGTCTCGGAAGCCGAGGTCCAGACCCAGGGTCGCGACCACATCATCGTGAACATCCCCAAGGGGACGGACGAGAAGCAGGCCCGCCAGCAGGTCGGCACGACCGCGCAGCTGTACTTCCGTCCCGTCCTCGCCTACGCCCCCGGCGGTCCCGAGGCGCCCGAGCCGACGCCGTCGGCGAGCACCACCGGTAAGCCCGCGGCCGAGGACGGCAAGAAGGATGGCGAAGACGGCGCCAAGGACGACAAGTCCACCGCCACTCCGTCCGCCAGCGCGACCACTCAGGGACGGGCCGTCACCGAGGGCCTCAAGGCCCCCTCGCCCAAGCCCTCCCTGACTCCCGAGGCCTTCAACGAGCCGACCGCGGGTACGGCCGGCGGCAGTGACCTGGAGAAGCAGTTCGCGGCTCTGGACTGCACCAAGGAGGCGCAGCGCGCCACTGCCGGCAAGTCCGCCAAGCCGACGGAGCCCACCGTGGCCTGCGGCAAGCAGGGCGACGTCTGGTCCAAGTGGCTGCTCGGTCCGGCCGAGGTCGAGGGTGTGGACGTCAAGGACGCCAAGGGCGTCCTCGACCCGCAGCGCGGCATCTGGCTCGTGACGATGGACTTCAACGACAAGGGCGCGAAGAAGTTCGCCGACGTCACCGGCAAGCTGGCGAGCAAGCCCTCCCCGCAGAACCAGTTCGCCATCGTCCTCGACGGCGAGGTCGTCTCCGACCCGTCCGTGCGCACGGCGATCACCGGTGGCAACGCCGAGATCTCCGGCAGCTTCAACCAGCAGTCCGCCCAGGACCTCGGCAACATGCTCTCCTACGGCGCGCTGCCGCTGTCCTTCCAGGAGGACAGCGTCACCACGGTCACCGCCGCGCTTGGCGGCGAGCAGCTGCGTGCCGGCCTGATCGCCGGTGCCATCGGGCTCGCACTGGTGATCATCTACCTGGTGGCCTACTACCGGGGCCTGTCCCTGATCGCGATCGTCAGCCTCCTGGTCTCGGCGGTGCTCACCTACACGATCATGGCGCTACTGGGTGCGGCCATCGGCTTCGCACTCAACCTGCCCGCGGTCTGCGGTGCGATCGTGGCGATCGGTATCACGGCGGACTCCTTCATCGTGTACTTCGAGCGCATCCGCGACGAGGTCCGCGAGGGCCGCACCCTGCGCCCGGCCGTGGAGCGGGCCTGGCCGCGTGCCCGTCGCACCATCCTGGTGTCCGACTTCGTGTCCTTCCTGGCCGCCGCGGTGCTGTTCATCGTGACCGTCGGCAAGGTGCAGGGCTTCGCGTTCACGCTCGGCCTGACCACCCTGCTGGACGTGGTGGTGGTGTTCTTGTTCACCAAGCCGGTGATGACGCTGCTCGCCCGGACGAAGTTCTTCGCCGACGGTCACCCGTGGTCCGGACTGGACCCCAAGCGCCTCGGCGCCAAGCCGCCGCTGCGTCGCTCCCGTCGTGCCCCCTCTCTCGTCGACCCGAAGGAGGCGTGAGGTGTCCAAGCTCGGAACTCTCGGCGCCCGCCTGTACCGAGGCGAGGTCGGCTACGACTTCGTCGGCAAGCGCATGGTCTGGTACGCCGTCTCGATCCTGATCACCATCACGGCGATCGTGGCCCTGGCCGTCCAGGGGCTGAACATGGGCATCGAGTTCAAGGGCGGTGCCGTCTTCACCACCCCCAAGACGAACGTCTCGGTCTCCGAAGCCCAGCACCAGGCGGAGGAGGCCTCCGGCCACGCCGCGATCGTGCAGAAGCTCGGCAATGACACGCTGCGCATTCAGATCAGCGAGCTGGACACCGACTCGGCCAACGGCGTCAAGGCGCAGCTGGCCAAGGATCTCGGCTTCAAGGAGCAGGACGTCAACGCCGACCTGGTCGGCCCCAGCTGGGGCTCCCAGATCGCCAACAAGGCCTGGACCGGCCTGGGCGTCTTCATGGTCCTCGTGGTGATCTACCTCGCGATCGCCTTCGAATGGCGGATGGCGGTCGCCGCACTGATCGCCCTCATCCACGACCTGACGATCACCGTGGGTGTCTACGCGCTCGTCGGCTTCGAGGTCACCCCGGGTACGGTGATCGGCCTGCTGACGATCCTCGGTTACTCGCTCTACGACACCGTCGTCGTCTTCGACGGTCTCAAGGAAGCCTCCAAGGACATCACCAAGCAGACCCGCTACACCTACAGCGAGATGGCCAACCGCAGCCTCAACGGCACGCTCGTGCGCTCGATCAACACCACCGTGGTGGCCCTGCTCCCGGTCGCCGGCCTGCTGTTCATCGGCGGAGGCTTCCTCGGCGCGGGCATGCTCAACGACATCTCGCTGTCGCTCTTCGTCGGTCTCGCGGCCGGCGCCTACTCCTCGATCTTCATCGCCACTCCGCTGGTCGCCGACCTGAAGGAGCGCGACCCGAAGATGATCGCCCTGAAGAAGCGGGTGCTCGCCAAGCGGTCCGCCGCTGCGGCCAAGGGGGAGAAGGACGAGGAGGTGGGTGACGGGAACGGCGGTGCCGCCCGTGTGACGGGTCCCGCCGCCGCGGTCGTCGGCCAGCCCGGTCCGACCCGTGGTGCCCGCCCAAGTGGCCGCGGCCGATGACCGAGGCAGTGCGTGAGCTGCTGCTCAGCCGCATCCGTGAGGTGGCGGACTACCCGAAGCCGGGAGTGATGTTCAAGGACATCACTCCCCTGCTGGCCGACCCTGAGGCCTTCGGTGTCCTCACCGAAGCTCTCGCGGAACTGTGCGTGCGCCATGGGGCCACCAAGATCGTCGGGCTTGAGGCCCGCGGCTTCATCCTGGCCGCGCCGGTGGCCGTTCGGTCGGGGATCGGTTTCGTCCCGGTCCGCAAGGCGGGCAAGCTGCCTGGAGCCACGCTGAAGCAGGCCTACGAGCTGGAGTACGGCACCGCTGAGATCGAGGTGCACGCCGAGGACCTGGTGGCTGGCGACCGGGTCATGGTCATCGACGACGTGCTGGCGACCGGGGGCACCGCCGGGGCCTCGCTGGAGCTGATCAGGCGGGCCGGCGCCGACGTCGCCGGAGTGGCGGTGCTGATGGAGCTCGGATTCCTCGGCGGCCGGTCGCGTCTGACCCCTGTCCTGGCCGGGGCTCCGTTGGAGGCCCTGCTGCTGGTCTAGTCGGCTACCGCAACCCCGTGCGCACCAGCGCCCGGAAGAACACCCAGCATGAAACGGCGGGCACCTCGGGATGAACCGGGGTGCCCGCCGGCGTTATGGCAATGGCCGAAACCAGTCGGTGCCGGCCCACGGCGAACGGCCCCGGCCCAGGCTGGATACCATGGGCTTTCCGGACCTGATCGGGGGACCCGGATCCGCACGAGGAGCGCTCTTGCCAGACGAGGTCCAGCCACTCTCCGCCGCGCAGCCCGAGAAGAAGGCCGATCCGGCCACGGCGAGCACCAGCACGCCTCCGCCGGCGCCCGCTCCCGCCCCGGCCAAGCCCGGCCCCCCGCCGTCCGCCGTTCCCCCGGTCAAGCAGGCCTCCCAGCCTGCGTCGAGGTCGTCCGGTTCGTCGAATCGCGTTCGGGCCCGCCTCGCTCGTTTGGGCGTACAGCGGTCCAATCCTTACAACCCGGTCCTCGAACCACTCCTTCGGATCGTCCGCGGCAACGACCCGAAGATCGAGACGGCGACGCTGCGGCAGATCGAGAACGCCTATCAGGTCGCCGAGCGCTGGCACCGTGGCCAAAAGCGCAAGAGCGGCGACCCCTACATCACCCACCCGCTCGCGGTAACCACGATTCTCGCCGAACTCGGCATGGATCCGGCCACCTTGATGGCCGGTCTCCTCCACGACACCGTGGAGGACACCGAGTACGGGCTGGAGCAGCTACGCCGGGACTTCGGTGACTCGGTGGCGCTGCTCGTCGACGGGGTCACCAAGCTGGACAAGGTCAAGTTCGGTGAGGCCGCCCAGGCGGAGACCGTGCGCAAGATGGTCGTGGCCATGGCCAAGGACCCTCGGGTGTTGGTCATCAAGCTGGCCGACCGCCTGCACAACATGCGCACCATGCGCTACCTCAAGAGGGAGAAGCAGGAGAAGAAGGCCCGCGAAACCCTGGAGATCTACGCACCACTCGCCCACCGGCTGGGCATGAACACGATTAAGTGGGAGCTGGAGGACCTCGCCTTCGCGATCCTCTACCCGAAGATGTACGACGAGATCGTCCGGCTGGTCGCCGAGCGGGCGCCCAAGCGGGACGAGTACCTCGCCGTGGTCACCGACGAAGTGCAGGCCGACCTGCGGGCCGCGCGGATCAAAGCCACCGTTACCGGACGCCCCAAGCACTACTACAGCGTCTACCAGAAGATGATCGTCCGGGGCCGGGACTTCGCGGAGATCTACGATCTGGTGGGCATCCGGGTCCTCGTGGACACGGTCCGCGACTGCTACGCGGCGCTGGGCACCGTGCACGCCCGCTGGAACCCGGTTCCGGGGCGCTTCAAGGACTACATCGCCATGCCCAAGTTCAACATGTACCAGTCGTTGCACACGACGGTCATCGGGCCCAGCGGCAAGCCGGTCGAACTCCAGATCCGCACCTTCGACATGCACCGCCGTGCGGAGTACGGCATCGCCGCGCACTGGAAGTACAAGCAGGAGACCGTCGCCGGTACTTCCAAGATCCGTACCGACGTTCCCAAGGCGGCCAAGGGCAGCGCCGGCCACGACACCGTCAACGACATGGCCTGGCTGCGTCAGCTCCTCGACTGGCAGAAGGAGACCGAGGACCCGGGCGACTTCCTCGAATCCCTGCGCTTCGACCTCTCCCGCAACGAGGTCTTCGTCTTCACCCCCAAGGGCGACGTGATAGCGCTCCCGGCTGGTGCCACCGCCGTGGACTTCGCCTACGCCGTGCACACTGACGTCGGTCACCGCACGATAGGGGCGCGGGTCAACGGGCGACTGGTGCCGCTTGAATCCACTCTCGACAACGGGGACCTGGTGGAGGTCTTCACCTCCAAGGCGGCGGGAGCCGGCCCCTCCCGGGACTGGCTGGGGTTCGTCAAGTCGCCCCGGGCCCGCAACAAGATCCGCGCCTGGTTCTCCAAGGAGCGCCGGGACGAGGCCATCGAGCAGGGCAAGGACGCCATCGCGCGGGCCATGCGCAAGCAGAACCTGCCGATCCAGCGGATCCTGACTGGAGACTCACTGGTCACCCTCGCCCACGAGATGCGCTACCCCGACATCTCCTCGCTGTACGCGGCGATCGGTGAGGGGCACGTCTCGGCGCAGGGCGTGGTCCAGAAACTGGTACAGGCGCTCGGTGGCGAAGAGGCCGCCAACGAGGACATCGCCGAGACGGTGCCGCACTCGCGCAGCACCCGCAAGCGGCGGGCGAACGCCGATCCGGGCGTCGTGGTCAAGGGCGTCGACGACGTGTGGGTGAAGCTGGCCCGCTGCTGCACCCCCGTGCCGGGCGATCCGATCATCGGCTTCGTGACCCGTGGCAGCGGGGTGTCGGTGCACCGCGCCGACTGCGTCAACGTGGACTCGCTCTCCCAACAGCCCGAACGGATCCTGGAGGTCGAGTGGGCCCCGACCCAGTCCTCGGTCTTCCTCGTCGCCATACAGGTCGAAGCGCTGGACCGGTCCCGGCTCCTGTCGGACGTCACCCGCGTCCTGTCTGACCAGCACGTCAACATCCTGTCCGCGGCGGTGCAGACCTCTCGGGACCGGGTGGCCACCTCGCGCTTCACCTTCGAGATGGGCGACCCGAAGCATCTGGGTCATGTACTGAAGGCCGTGCGGGGTGTGGAGGGCGTGTACGACGTCTACCGGGTGACCTCGGCCCGCCGTCCCTGAGAGGTGGCGGTGCGGCACCCGCGGAGGTGCCGGCGTCAACCGACGACGCGAGGGGGGCGCGTACCACGTGGTACGCGCCCCCCTCGCGTCGTCAGAGGTGCCGGCGTCTCTCGCTCAGCCGCCGAACTCCTCAAGGCCCTTCAGGGCCTGGTCCAGCAGGGCCTGGCGACCTTCGAGTTCACGCGCCAGCTTGTCGGCCTTGGCGTTGTTGCCCGCCGCACGCGCCGAGTCCACCTGCTCCCGCAGTTTGTCGACGGCCGCCTGGAGCTGGCCGGTCAGCCCCGCGGCGCGAGCCCGCGCCTCAGGGTTGGTACGGCGCCACTCGGCTTCCTCGGACTCCTGCAGGGCGCGTTCCACGGCGTGCATCCGGCCCTCGACCTTGGGACGGGCGTCACGCGGCACATGGCCGATGGCCTCCCACCGCTCGTTGATCGAGCGGAACGCGGCGCGCGCGGCCTTCAGCTCCCGTACGGGGACGAGCTTCTCGGCCTCTTCGGCCAGTTCTTCCTTCAGCTTGAGGTTCTCGGCCTGCTCGGCGTCACGTTCGGCGAAGACCTCGCCACGGGCGGCGAAGAAGACGTCCTGGGCTCCGCGGAAGCGGTTCCACAGCTCGTCCTCCGCCTCCCGCTGGGCCCGCCCCGCCGCCTTCCAGTCGGCCATCAGGTCGCGGTAGCGCGCGGCCGTCGGGCCCCAGTCGGTCGAGCCGGACAGCGACTCGGCCTCGGCGACGAGTTTCTCCTTGACCTTGCGGGCGTCCTCTCGCTGCGCGTCCAGCGCGGCGAAGTGGGCCTTGCGGCGCTTGGAGAAAGCCGAGCGGGCGTGCGAGAAGCGGTGCCACAGCTCGTCGTCCGACTTACGGTCCAGGCGCGGCAGACCCTTCCACGTGTCGACCAGTGCCCGAAGCCGCTCTCCGGCGGAACGCCACTGCTCGCTCTGTGCCAGTTCCTCGGCCTCTACGACCAGAGCTTCCTTGGCGTGCCTGGCCTCGTCCGTCTGCTTGGCCTTCTGGGCCTTGCGCTCCTCACGGCGGGACTCCACCGAGGCGGCGAGCTTGTCCAAACGTGCCCTGAGCGCGTCGAGGTCGCCCACCGCGTGGTGCTCCTCGATCTGCTGACGCAGATGGTCCACGGCCGTCATGGCGTCCTTGGCGGACAGGTCGGTGGTCCGCACCCGCCGTTCGAGGAGGCCGATCTCGACAACCAGGCCCTCGTACTTGCGCTCGAAGTAGGCCAGGGCCTCCTCGGGGCTGCCCGCCTGCCACGAACCGACGACCTTCTCGCCGTCGGCAGTCCGCACGTACACAGTGCCCGTCTCGTCGACGCGGCCCCACGGGTCGCTGCTCACAGCGCCTCCTCCACATGATGCCTGCGAGGGGGTTGGCCCCCCGGACATCGTCCACAGTTTCCTGGGGCGGGCGTCGCCCGCCCTGCACAACGCCAACATAGGCGACCGTCGGGCCGGCTGTCCGCATCCAGCGCGACGAAAACCCGCCGCCGGGTGCGGGAGCCGGCTCCCGGTCGGAACGTGGTCAGCCCAGGGTGACCGTCGCCTTCTCGATGGTGACCGGCTTCGCGGGCGCCCCGTCGGTGGCACCGCCGCTCACTCCCGCCTTGGCGACGCTCTCCACGGCCTTGAGTCCCGCGGCGTCCATCGTGCCGAAGGGGGTGTAGGTCGGAGGCAGTTTGCTGTCCTTGTAGACCAGGAAGAACTGGCTGCCCCCGCTGCCGGGCTGATTCGTGTTGGCCATGGCGACCGTCCCGGCGGGGTAGGTGACGGTGCCGTCCGCCCCGGCCTTGCCCAGGCCGTCGAGGTTCTCGTCCGGGATGTTGTAGCCCGGACCGCCGCTGCCGGTGCCCTCCGGGTCGCCACACTGCAGGACGTAGATGCCCGAAGTGGTCAGGCGGTGGCACTTGGTCTTGTCGAAGTAGCCCTTGTCCGCCAGGGACTTGAACGAGTTGACCGTGTGCGGGGTCTTCGCGGCGTCCATCGCGATCACGACCTTGCCCTGGTCGGTGTCCAGGGTGAAGTCGTACTTCGCCTTCTGGTCGATCGCCATCGCCGGTTCCTGGCTCGCCTGCGACGGGGTGGGGGCGGGGCTGGGGGTGCTCTGGGTGGCCGGGGTGTCGTCCTTGCTGTCGAAGACGCCGGCTGCCAGTGCTCCCACGAGTGCCGCGCCGACCACAGCGATCACGGTGCCGATCACGGCTGCCCGCATGCGCGCCTTCTTCTTGGCCTCAGCCCTGCGCTGCTGTTGGCGCAGGTACTTCTTCCTGGCGACCTCCCGCCGCCGTTCCTCGCTGGTGACCACCGGGTCGTCTCCTTGTATGTGTCTCGTACCGCTGTCCGGCTGAGGGATCCTCGTACCGTATACGGGTTCGCTGTGTGAAGAGCACCGCCGGTAGGCTCTGATCCACTGCATTCTCCAGCCGGACGACAATTCACGACATTAAGGACGAACGTGCTGATTGCCGGGTTCCCCGCCGGGGCCTGGGGGACCAACTGTTACTTGGTCGCCCCCGCCGCCGGCGAGGAGTGCGTGATCTTCGACCCGGGCCACCAGGCCGCGCAGGGCGTCGAGGAAACGCTGAAGAAGCATCGGCTCAAGCCCGTGGCGGTCGTCCTCACCCACGGCCACATCGACCACGTGGCCTCGGTCGTCCCGGTCTGCGGAGCCCTCGACGTCCCCGCCTGGATCCACCCCCGTGACCGGTACATGCTCAGCGACCCCGAGAAGGCGCTCGGCCGCTCCATCGGCATGCCGTTGATGGGTGAGCTCACCGTGGGTGAACCGGACGACCTCCGTGAGCTCACCGACGGCAGCAAGCTCCACCTCGCGGGCCTGGAACTCAACGTCGCGCACGCCCCCGGCCATACCAAGGGGTCGGTGACGTTCAGGATGCCGGAGGCGGCGGACATCCCGCCGGTCCTCTTCTCGGGCGACCTGCTCTTCGCCGGCTCCATCGGCCGCACTGACCTGCCCGGTGGCGATCACACCGAGATGCTCGAATCGCTGGCCCGCGTGTGCCTGCCGCTCGACGACTCGACCGTGGTGCTGTCCGGCCATGGCCCCCAGACCAGCATCGGCCGGGAGCGCGCGACCAACCCCTACCTGCGGGAGGTGGCCGAAAGCCGCCTCCAGCCCGGCGAGGGCACCGCCGCTCCGCGACGAGGAATGTGACGAGAGACTTCCAGTGAGCACCTTCAAGGCCCCCAAGGGCACCTACGACCTGACGCCCCCGGACTCCGCCAAGTACCTGGCGGTACGGGAAGCCATCGCGGCACCCCTGAAGAACTCCGGTTACGGCTACATCGAGACCCCGGGCTTCGAGAACGTGGAACTCTTCTCCCGCGGCGTGGGCGAGTCCACCGACATCGTGACCAAGGAGATGTACACCCTCACCACCAAGGGCGGCGACCACCTCGCGCTGCGCCCCGAGGGCACCGCCTCGGTGCTCCGCGCGGCCCTGGAGGCCAACCTCCACAAGGCCGGCAACCTGCCGGTCAAGCTCTGGTACTCCGGCTCGTACTACCGCTACGAGCGCCCCCAGAAGGGTCGCTACCGGCACTTCTCGCAGGTGGGTGCCGAAGCCATCGGCACCGAGGACCCGGCGCTGGACGCCGAACTGATCATTCTGGCCGACCAGGCCTACCGGGCCCTTGGCCTGCGCCAGTTCCGGATCCTGCTGAACTCGCTCGGCGACAAGGAGTGCCGCCCGCTCTACCGGGACGCCCTCCAGGCCTTTCTGCGCGGACTCGACCTCGACGAGGAGACCGCCCGTCGGATCGAGATCAACCCGTTGCGGGTCCTGGACGACAAGCGCGCCGAAGTGCAGAAGCAACTGGTCGGCGCACCGCTGCTGCGGGACTACCTGTGCGATGCCTGCAAGGCCTACCACGAGGAGGTCCGCGCGCTGTTGACCACCGCCGCGGTGGCCTACGAGGACGACGAGAAGCTGGTCCGCGGGCTCGACTACTACACCCGTACCACCTTCGAGTTCGTCCACGACGGTCTGGGATCCCAATCCGCCGTGGGTGGCGGCGGCCGGTACGACGGCCTCTCGGAGATGATCGGTGGCCCGGCGCTTCCCTCCGTGGGGTGGGCCCTGGGCGTGGACCGTACGGTCCTGGCGCTGGAGGCCGAGGGCATCACCCTCGACATCCCCTCCACCACCGCGGTCTTCGCGGTGCCCCTCGGCGAGGAAGCCAAGCGGGTGCTGTTCGCCGTGGTCACCCGGCTTCGCCGCTCGGGCGTGGCCGCCGATCTGAGCTACGGCTCCAAGGGGCTGAAGGCGGCGATGAAGGCGGCCAACCGCTCGCAGGCGCGCTTCGCGCTGGTCGCCGGGGAGCGTGACCTGGCCGAGGGCCTCTTGCAGTTGAAGGACATGGAGAGCGGTGAGCAGGAGCCGATCGCCCTGGACAGCGTCGTCGAAACCCTGACGAGCCGGCTTTCCTGATCGTCTCCCCGGGGGGAGGGGTGAGTTCCGCCCCCCGGGGGGCCCGACGGTGCCCGGCCCTGCGGCCCGTACCGGCTCGGGAGCCCGCGGGCCCGTGCGGCAGAATGCCGCCCATGACGACAACGGGTGCGGACACTGCGCGAACCGCCGGCGCGAGCCGGGCCTTCGCCTGGTTGCTGGTGATCACGGGAGCAGCCGGGCTGCTCGCTTCGTGGGTGATCACGATCGACAAGTTCAAGCTGCTGGAAGACCCCTCCTTCGTTCCGGGGTGCAGCCTGAACCCGGTGGTGGCCTGCGGCAACATCATGAAGAGCGAACAGGCCTCCGCCTTCGGGTTCCCCAACCCGATGATCGGTCTGGTCGCCTACGGCGTCGTGATCTGCGTGGGCATGAGCCTGATCGCCGGTGGAGCCTTCCGGCGTTGGTACTGGCTCACCTTCAACGCGGGCACGCTCTTCGGTGTCGGATTCTGCACCTGGCTCCAGTACCAGTCCCTCTACAGCATCAACGCGCTGTGCCTGTGGTGCTGCCTTGCCTGGGTCGCCACCATCATCATGTTCTGGTACGTCACCTCGTACAACGTGCGAAACGGGTTCCTGCCCGCGCCGACTTGGCTCAAGGGATTCTTCGACGAGTTCACCTGGGTCCTGCCGGCCGTGCACATCGGCATCATCGGCATGCTCGTCCTGACCCGCTGGTGGGACTTCTGGACCTCCTGAGCGTCCTCGGTGAACACGGCCCGAGCCGCCCTGTCAGTGGACTCGCATAGGCTGCACGCGTGGAACCCGATCTGTTCACCGCCGCCGCCGAGGCCCGCCAGGAGAAGGACCCGGCGAGCTCCCCGCTCGCCGTCCGGATGCGACCGCGCACCTTGGACGAGGTGGTCGGTCAGCAGCACCTGCTCAAGCCCGGTGCACCGCTGCGGCGGCTGGTGGGGGAGGGGGGCGGCGGTCCCGCCGGTCCCTCCTCGGTGATCCTGTGGGGGCCGCCCGGGATCGGCAAGACCACCTTGGCCTACGTCGTGAGCCAGGCGACGCGGAAGCGGTTCGTGGAACTCTCCGCGATCACCGCCGGGGTCAAAGAGGTCAGGGCCGTCATCGATGGTGCTCGGCGAGCCACCGGTGGGTTCGGCAAGGAGACCGTCCTCTTCCTCGACGAGATCCACCGCTTCAGCAAGGCCCAACAGGACTCCCTGCTGCCAGCGGTCGAGAACCGCTGGGTCACGCTGATCGCCGCGACCACCGAGAACCCGTACTTCTCGGTGATCTCCCCGCTGCTCTCCCGCTCCCTGCTCCTCACTCTCGAACCGCTGACCGACGATGATCTGCGTGCCCTGATGCGTCGGGCCCTGACGGAGGAACGCGGACTGGCCGGCGCCGTCACCTTGTCCGAGGCAGCTGAGGCGCATCTGCTGCGGATCGCCGGTGGCGATGCCCGGCGAGCTCTGACCGCCCTGGAAGCGGGTGCTGGTGGGGCCCTCGCCAAGGGCGAAGGCGAGATCACCCTGGAGACCGTCGAAGAGGCGGTGGACCGCGCCGCGGTCAAGTACGACCGGGACGGGGATCAGCACTACGACGTGGCCAGTGCTCTGATCAAGTCCATCCGGGGCTCGGACGTGGACGCCGCCCTGCACTACCTGGCCCGCATGATCGAGGCGGGTGAGGACCCACGGTTCATCGCCCGGCGGCTGATGATCTCCGCCAGCGAGGACATCGGTCTGGCCGATCCCACTGCGCTGCCGACCGCTGTCGCCGCGGCCCAGGCGGTGGCGCTGATCGGCTTTCCGGAGGCCGCGCTGACCTTGAGCCACGCCACCATCGCGCTGGCCCTGGCCCCGAAGTCCAACACCGCGACCACCGCCATCGGCGCCGCGCTCGCCGATGTGCGGGCCGGTCTGGCCGGCCCCGTCCCGCCGCATTTGCGAGACGGCCACTACCAGGGCGCCGCCAAGCTCGGTCATGCCCGTGGATACGTCTACCCGCACGATGTGCCGGGCGCCATCGCGGCCCAGCAGTACGCTCCGGACGCGGTGCAGGGCAAGCGGTACTACGAGCCGACGCGCTACGGGGCGGAGGCTCGCTACGCGGACGTGGTGGAGAAGGTCCGGGAGCGACTGCGGTCCACCGACGGCCGGGATAGAGCCGCTCCCGGGCGGGAGGGCCCAACCCGTCCTCAGGTGGGCTGAGGGCCTCCCCGGGCGGTGGTGTGCCCCGGTCTTCCTGCGGCGGACCGGCCACCCGTGCGCCGATCCAGCGGGAATCTCGGCGGCTGCCCCTGGGTTCTTGGAGCCCTTTGGTGGGCCGCCGGCGGGCACGGATACGATGGGGGCGGAAACGGATGCCCCTCGGTGATCTCGATCACGGAACCGAGCATGCCGTCCTGGGCGTGGTCCGTTGCTCCGGCAGCGGCGCTCTCCCCTGGTACCAGGGGAATCACGTCCCCGTCCGGGGTGGCGGTCCTGGTGGCCGACACTCCTCGTCCCGAAGTCCTCCGGTCCGTGCGCGTCACGAGCACCGGGGAGAGTGAGGGATACTGAGGCGTTGGACTCTACGAGGGTTCGTACGCGCTCGGCTCCGGTGGGCTGTCGAGCGCCTTCCCTGGGACGCGGCTGACCCTGCTTACCGTCGTCGTCAGCGGACGTGGCTTCAAACTCGTCCGTACTGCGATGCGCACTGGGCAGGGGGATCCCATGTGGTCGAGAACATTACGACTCCTCGAAACAGGTAAGGCCCACCTAAATTACATGGAGGTAGGTTCCCCGTGAACCAGTCGCGACCCAAGGTCAAGAAGTCGCGTGCACTCGGCATCGCCCTGACGCCGAAGGCCGTCAAGTACTTCGAGGCTCGCCCCTACCCGCCGGGTGAGCACGGCCGTGGCCGCAAGCAGAACTCGGACTACAAGGTCCGTCTGCTGGAGAAGCAGCGTCTGCGCGCCCAGTACGACATCTCTGAGCGCCAGATGGCCCGCGCGTACGACCGCGCGAAGAAGGCCGAGGGCAAGACGGGCGAGGCGCTGGTCGTCGAGCTCGAGCGTCGCCTTGACGCCCTGGTGCTGCGTTCGGGCATCGCCCGGACCATCTACCAGGCTCGCCAGATGGTCGTCCACGGTCACATCGAGGTCAACGGTGGCAAGGTCGACAAGCCGTCGTTCCGCGTGCGTCCCGACGACGTCATCACGGTCCGCGAGCGCAGCCGTGAGAAGCACCCCTTCCAGGTCGCCCGCGAGGGTGGCTACGCGGGTGAGGGCGAGACCCCTCGCTACCTGCAGGTCAACCTGAAGGCCCTGGCGTTCCGCCTGGACCGTGACCCGCAGCGCAAGGAGATCCCCGTGATCTGCGACGAGCAGCTCGTCGTCGAGTACTACGCCCGCTGACGCAGGCGCAGCCCTCCTCGGACTGCTTCTTCGAAAAGGCCCGTCGGCCCCCACCGCCCCGCGCGGTGGGTGACCGGCGGGCCTCCGCCGTGTTCGCCCGTCCCGCGTCTGTGGCTTTACGGCCTTGGGGGCCGGGGCGGCCCGTCCGGAGCCCTGCCTGCCGTGCGCAATCCGGTACGGAGGCTGATCCCCGGCGCGATAGGGTCGGGGGGAGAACTTCTATGCGCAGAGAGCGGTGAATCGTGTCCGGTGGAGAGGTGGCCGGCATCCTCGTGGCCGTCTTCTGGGCCATCCTCGTCTCGTTCCTGGCCGTGGTGCTGGCGAGACTGGCCCACACACTCAAGGCGGCCACCAAGATGGTGGCGGACGTGACCGAACAGGCTGTGCCCCTGCTGGCCGACGCCTCGGCGACCGTGCGCTCGGCACGGACCCAGCTCGATCGCGTCGATGCCATCGCCACCGACGTCCAGGAAGTCACCTCGAACGCCTCCGCGCTCTCCACCACCGTGGCCTCGGCGTTCGGGGGCCCGCTCGTCAAGGTCGCGGCCTTCGGATACGGGGTGCGTCGCGCGCTTCGGCGCCCGGACGGGCCGGAGCGGCCTTCTCCTCGCACCGTCATCGTCGGCCGGACCGTACCGTCTGCGCGGCGCCGCAAGCAGAAGGGCTGATGCAGGCGATGTTCCGCCGCACTTTCTGGTTCACCGCCGGCGCCGCCGCCGGGGTGTGGGCCACCACCAAGGTCAACCGCAAGCTCAAGCAGCTGACCCCGGAGAGCCTCGCCGCCCAGGCCGCCGACAAGGCCGTGGAGGCGGGGCACCGGCTCAAGGACTTCGCCCTCGACGTCCGTGCGGGAATGGCCCAGCGTGAGGACGAGCTGAACGATGCGCTGGGTCTGCACGAGGATCCCGCCGCCGGGCGGGGGCTGCCCGCGCCGCGCCGCCCGGCCCTGACCGACAATGTGAAGCGGCCCGGGCGCCGCAGCGCCAGCGACCGTACCAACCCCACCTATTCGCACAACCGGAATGAGGACCACTGATGGAGTCGGCTGAGATCCGCCGCCGCTGGCTGAGCTTCTTCGAGGAGCGCGGTCACACCGTCGTCCCTTCGGCGTCGCTCATCGCCGACGACCCGACTCTGCTGTTGGTCAACGCAGGCATGGTGCCCTTCAAGCCGTACTTCCTCGGCGAGACCAAGCCGCCGGCCCCGCGGGCCACCAGTGTGCAGAAGTGCGTCCGCACCCCTGACATCGAAGAGGTCGGGAAGACCACCCGCCACGGCACGTTCTTCCAGATGTGCGGCAACTTCTCCTTCGGTGACTACTTCAAGGAAGGCGCCATCAAGTACGCCTGGGAGCTACTGACCAGCTCCGTGGCGGAAGGTGGCTACGGCCTGGAGCCGGAGAAGCTCTGGATCACGGTCTACCTGGACGACGACGAGGCCGAGCGGATCTGGCGGGACGTCGTCGGCGTGCCGGCCGAGCGGATCCAACGCCTGGGCAAGAAGGACAACTTCTGGTCGATGGGTGTCCCCGGCCCCTGCGGACCGTGCTCGGAGATCAACTACGACCGTGGCCCCGAGTTCGGTGTCGAGGGCGGCCCGGCCGTCAACGACGAGCGCTACGTGGAGATCTGGAACCTGGTCTTCATGCAGTACGAGCGCGGTGCCGGGGACGGCAAGGAGGACTTCCCGATCCTGGGAGATCTCCCCTCCAAGAACATCGACACCGGTCTCGGCCTCGAACGCCTCGCCATGATCCTGCAGGGCGTACAGAACATGTACGAGACCGACACCCTGCGTGTCGTCATGGACAAGGCCACCGAGCTGACCGGGGTGCGCTATGGCGCCGCCCAGGGCACCGACGTGTCCATGCGCGTCGTGGCCGACCACATGCGCACCTCCGTGATGCTCATCGGTGACGGCGTCACCCCGGGCAACGAGGGCCGGGGCTACGTCCTGCGCCGCATCATGCGTCGCGCGATCCGCAACATGCGACTGATGGGAGCCACCGGCCCGGTGGTCAAGGACCTCATCGACGTCGTGATCGACACCATGGGGCAGCAGTACCCCGAGCTCATCACCGACCGCGGTCGTATCGAGACCGTCGCCCTCGCCGAAGAGGCCGCCTTCCTGAAGGCCCTCAAGGGCGGTACCAACATCCTCGATACCGCGGTGAGTGAGACGAAGGCCGCTGGTGGCGCCGTCCTCGCGGGTGAAAAGGCCTTCCTGCTCCACGACACCTGGGGCTTCCCGATCGATCTCACCCTGGAAATGGCCGCTGAGCAGGGGCTGAAGGTGGATGAGGACGGTTTCCGCCGTCTGATGAAGGAGCAGCGCGACCGGGCCAAGGCCGACGCGAAGGCCAAGAAGACGGGTCACGCGGACCTCAGCGCCTACCGGGAGATCGCCGACGCGGCCGGTGCCACCGAGTTCACCGGCTACGCCGTGAACTCGGGCGAGTCCACGGTGGTCGGTCTGCTGGTCAACGGGTTGTCCTCGCCGGCCGCGTCCGAGGGGGACGAGGTGGAGGTCGTCCTCGACCGCACCCCCTTCTACGCCGAGGGAGGTGGCCAACTCGCCGACCAGGGCCGCATCAAGCTGGACTCCGGTGCGGTGATCGAGGTCCGCGACGTCCAGCAGCCGGTCCCTGGTGTGTCGGTGCACAAGGGCTCGGTCCAGGTCGGCGAGGTGACGGTCGGTGCCTCGGGGTACGCCGCCATCGACGTCAAGCGACGCCGGGCCATCGCCCGCGCGCACTCCGCCACCCACCTCACGCACCAGGCGTTGCGGGACGCGCTCGGCCCCACGGCCGCGCAGGCGGGTTCGGAGAACTCGCCCGGCCGCTTCCGCTTCGACTTCGGTTCGCCGAACGCCGTACCCGGCACCGTGCTGACGGATGTCGAGCAGAAGATCAACGAGGTGCTCTCACGGGAACTCGACGTGCACGCCGAGATCATGAGTATCGACGAGGCCAAGAAGCAGGGCGCCATCGCCGAGTTCGGCGAGAAGTACGGTGAGCGGGTCCGGGTCGTGACCATCGGCGACTTCTCCAAGGAGCTGTGCGGCGGCACTCACGTCGGCAACACCGCGCAGCTCGGCCTGGTGAAGCTCCTGGGCGAGTCCTCCATCGGATCCGGTGTGCGCAGGGTCGAGGCTCTGGTGGGCGTGGACGCCTACAACTTCCTGGCCAAGGAGCACACGGTCGTGGCCCAGCTCCAGGAGTTGGTCAAGGGCCGCCCGGAGGAGCTCCCGGAGAAGGTCGCCTCGATGCTCGGCAAGCTGAAGGACGCCGAGAAGGAGATCGAGAAGTTCCGCGCGGAGAAGGTGCTGCAGGCCGCCGCGGGGCTGGCTGCCGGTGCCCGGGACATCCATGGCGTGGCCGTGGTCACCGGCCAGGTCCCGGACGGGACGGGTGCCGACGACCTGCGCAAGCTGGTCCTCGACGTCCGAGGTCGCATTCCCGGTGACCGCGCGGTGGTGGTGGCCCTGTTCAGCACGGCCAATGACCGCCCGCTGACGGTGATCGCCACCAACGAGGCCGCCCGTGAGCGCGGCCTGAAGGCCGGCGACCTGGTCCGTACGGCCGCCAAGACGCTCGGTGGCGGTGGCGGTGGAAAGCCCGACGTGGCCCAGGGCGGCGGTCAGAACCCCGCGGCCGTGGATGAGGCCATCGCGGCAGTCGAGCGCCTCATCGGTGAGACGGCCTGAGGTGTCGGAGATGCGAATCGGTCGCCGGGTCGCGATCGACGTCGGGGACGCCCGGATAGGGGTCGCTTCCTGCGACCCCTCCGGGGTCCTCGCCACGCCGGTGGAGACGGTGCCGGGGCGTGACGTACCAGCAGCTCACCGGCGACTGCGCCAGATCGTGGAGGAGTATGAGCCCATCGAGGTGGTCGTCGGCCTGCCCCGCTCGCTGAACGGTGGGGAGGGGCCGGCCGCTGCCAAGGTGCGCAGGTTCGCCGGTGAGCTCGCTCGGGGCATTCAACCGGTGCCGGTGCGGCTGGTCGACGAGCGGATGTCCACGGTGACGGCGGCGCAGGGGCTGAGGGCCTCGGGTCGCAACGCGAAGAAGGGGCGGTCCGTCATCGACCAGGCCGCTGCCGTGGTGATCCTGCAGAACGCCCTGGAGTCCGAACGGGTATCAGGTAATCCGCCCGGTGAGTGCGTCGAAGTGGTCATCTGATCGCGATACGGTAACGTTCCGCGCGATGTGGCGGCATTTTCGAACACATGCCGCCACGCACCCACCAAAGAGGCGGACCGGAAGCCGTTGCAGGACAGAGCTTCGGCCGGCGTCTCGCGACTCTAGGGGACCGATGACTGAGTATGGCCGGGGCTCAGGCCCTGAACCGTGGCACCCAGAGGACCCGCTGTACGGGGACCAGGGGTGGAACGGCCACCAGGACCCACAGGTCCAGGTGCCGTACGGAAGTGCGCCGCAGCAGTACCCGCAGCAACAGCAGGTGCCGCAGTCGCAGCAGTTCCATCAGGAGACTTACCCCCAGCAGTCGCATGCTCAACAGGCGCATGCCCAGCCTCAGCAGCAACAGTACCCGCAGCACTACCAAGAGTATCCCCCTGCGTACCCGCAGCAACAGGTTCAGCCTCAGCCGCAGTACGACGGGCAGTCGTACCAATACGGCACGCAGACCCAGCAGCAACAGTATGAAACCGGCCAGGTCGGAGGCTGGGATACCGGTCAGGGGCAGGCCATTCCCTTCGGTGGTGCCCCTGCGGACCCGTATGGTCCGCAGCAGCCCGGATATCCGGGCGACACCCCGGACCTCTACGGCACGGCGGAGGCCTTTCCGCCGCCGCAGCCGCCAGGGCAGCGCACCGAGTCCGGGCCACCGCAGTCGCAGGGTCCCGTCGACGCCGGAACCGAGGGCGAGGCCGAAGCGGAACGCGAGGACCACCCCTTCTTCGCCGGAGGCGAGGACGACGCCGAGGACGAGGCGGACGGATCGCGTCGCAGCCGGGGCGGCCGCGAGCGACGTGGTGGGAAGGGCAAGGGGCGGAACAAGGGCAAGGAGAGGCGACGTAACGGCGCCGCGTGCCTGATCGTTTCCCTTGTGCTCGTCGGCGGTGTCACGGGGGTCGGCTACTACGGCTACAGCTTCCTGCAGGAGAAGTTCGGGGCCCCCGAGGACTTCGTCGGCGACGGAACCGGAGCGGTCGAGGTGGAGATCCCCAAGGGCACGACCCTGGGGTCCATGGGGTTGATCCTGAAACAGGCCGGGGTGGTCAAGAGTGCCGACGCCTTCGTCGCGGCGGCTCAGGAACACCCCAAGGGCAAGGCGATCCAGCCGGGTCTCTACCCCATGCGCAAGCAGATGTCCGCCGCGTCAGCCGTCGAACTGATGACCAATCCCGCAAACCTGAACACCCTGATCATTCGCGAGGGCCAGCGCAACATCCAGGTCTACGAGTCCATCGACAAGAAGCTCGGCCTTGAGGAAGGCACCACCTCGGAGGTCGCGAAGAAGCAGTTCAAGACGTTGGGCCTGCCCGCCTGGGCGAACGACAACCCCAAGATCAAGGACCCGCTGGAAGGCTTCCTCTTCCCCTCTCGCTACGAGCTGGGCAAGACCAGCACGCCCGAGCGGATCCTCAAGCAGATGGTGGCCCGGGCCAACGAGAAGTACGGCGAGCTTGGCATCGAGTCCAAGGCGAAGTCCCTGGGCCTCAAGACCCCTCTGCAACTTGTGACCGTCGCCAGCCTGGTCCAGGCCGAGGGCATGAACCACGACGACTTCCGGAAGATGTCGGACGTCATCTACAACCGTCTGAAGCCGACGAACGACGTCACCAACCGGAAGCTGGAATTCGACTCCGCGATCAACTACCTCAAGAACGAGAGCAACATCGACATCTCGCGCACCGAGGCCAAGACGCTCGACGACCCCTACAACACCTACTTCCATGAGGGCCTCACCCCCGGCCCGATCGGCAACCCGGGCAGCGACGCCCTCAACGCCGCGCTCTCGCCGGACCAGGGTGGCTGGATGTTCTTCGTGTCGGTCGACGGCAAGACGACCACCTTCACCAAGACCTTCGCCGAGCACCAGGAACTGGTCGCCGAGTTCAACCGGAGGCGCAATGGTGGATAGTCGGGGGCGTGGATAGTCAGCGCAACTCAAGAAACAAGGCCGCGGTCCTGGGGTCTCCCATCGCGCACTCGCTCTCGCCCGTGCTGCACCGTGCCGCCTACGAGGAGTTGGGCCTCGACGACTGGTCCTACGACCGGTTCGAAATAGACGAGGCCCACCTCCCGGGATTCCTGGCCGGGCTGGACGAACGCTGGGCCGGTCTCTCCCTCACGATGCCCCTGAAGCGGGCCGTGATCCCGTTCCTCGACCAGGTGAGCCCGACGGCGCGCGCCGTGGAGGCGGTGAACACGGTCGTCTTCACCGAGGACGGCCGTGCAGTCGGGGACAACACGGATATTCCTGGTCTCCTCGCCGCCCTCGCCGAACGCGGGGTGCGCCAGGTGGAATCGGCTGCCGTCCTCGGTGCCGGAGCCACCGCCGCCTCTGCGGTGGCGGCGCTCGCACGGATCTGCACGGGGGAGGTCACCGCCTATGTGCGGAGCCCCGTCCGCGCGGCCGAGATGCAGCGGCTCGGTGAGCGCCTGGGCGTTCCCCTGCGCACCGCCCCGTGGTCGACCGCGGCCGAGTCCTTCGGTGCTCCGTTGGTCATCGCCACCACCCCTGCCGGGACCACCGACCCGCTCGCCGCGGAGGTTCCCGAGCGTCCGGGAACGCTCTTCGACGTGCTCTACGAGCCCTGGCCGACCCCCCTGGCGGCGGCGTGGCTGGCGACCGGGGCGCCCCTGCTCGGGGGCTTGGACCTTCTGGTCCACCAGGCGGCGCTCCAGGTCGAACAGATGACCGGCCGCGTGCCGGCGCCGCTGGCCGCCATGCGGGCGGCGGGGGAGCGGGCCCTGGCCGGTGGCCGCGGTGTGACCGGTTGAAGGCCCCCCTGGTCGCTCCCTCAGCGGCCAGCGGGTCACGTTGCCCGTCCCTGACCGCTCCCTGACCCCGCCGAGATCGTCCACAGAGATGATCGACGTCCGATAGTTGGACCGGAGGCCAGGTCAGGGAGCCGGGCATGGGAGGATCGGGGATGGCGGGCCAGGGCCGCGCACCCGGCCGCACCGCCGCAGGTCCAGGCGCGAGCATGAGGAGCATCGTTGAGCAGGTTGCGTTGGCTGACCGCTGGGGAGTCGCACGGACCCGCGCTGGTCGCGACGCTGGAGGGGCTTCCCGCCGGCGTACCGGTCACCACTGAGCTGGTGGCCGACCATCTCGCGCGCCGGCGATTGGGGTACGGACGCGGCGCCCGCATGAAGTTCGAGCAGGACGAGATCACTTTCCTCGGCGGGGTCCGCCACGGTCTCTCCCTCGGCTCTCCGGTGGCCGTGATGGTCGGCAACACCGAGTGGCCCAAATGGGAGAAGGTCATGTCCGCCGACCCGGTGGACCCCGCGGAACTGAAGGAGACGGGGCGCAACGCCCCACTGACCCGCCCCCGCCCCGGTCATGCCGACCTCGCGGGTATGCAGAAGTACGGTTTCGACGAGGCCCGGCCGATCCTGGAGCGCGCCAGCGCCCGGGAGACCGCCGCCCGCGTCGCTCTCGGCGCGATCGCACGCTCCTTCCTCAAGGAGGCCGCGGGCATCGAGATCGTCTCCCACGTGATCGAACTCGCCGCCGCCAAGGCGCCCTACGGGGTCTACCCGACCCCCGGTGACGTGGAGCGCCTCGACGCCGACCCGGTTCGTTGTCTGGACGCCGACGCCAGCAAGGCGATGGTGGCGGAGATCGACCAGGCCCACAAGGACGGCGACACCCTCGGCGGAGTGGTGGAGGTCCTGGCCTACGGCGTGCCGGTCGGCCTCGGCTCGCACGTCCACTGGGACCGACGCCTCGATGCCCGCCTGGCAGCGGCCCTGATGGGAATTCAGGCGATCAAGGGTGTCGAGGTCGGGGACGGCTTCGAGTTGGCCCGGGTCCCCGGCTCCAAGGCTCACGATGAGATCGTCTCCACCCCCGAGGGAATCAAGCGCACCTCCGGACGCTCCGGCGGTACCGAGGGCGGCCTGACCACGGGCGAACTGCTGCGAGTGCGTGCCGCCATGAAGCCCATCGCGACCGTGCCCCGCGCCCTGTCCACCGTCGACGTCGCCACCGGGGAGACCGCCGCCGCGCACCACCAGCGCTCGGATGTCTGTGCGGTGCCGGCCGCCGGCATCGTCGCCGAGGCCATGGTCGCGCTGGTCCTCGCCGATGCGGTGGTCGAGAAGTTCGGCGGTGACTCGGTCCCCGAGACCCGTCGCAACGTCCAGTCGTACCTCGACAACCTGCACATCCGGTGACGGCACGTCCCGTACAGCCGACGCCGGGCGGACAGCGCCCGGCGGTCGGTGGGCCGGTGGTGGTCCTGGTCGGGCCGATGGGTTCGGGCAAGTCGACCGTGGGCGAGCTGCTCGCCCAGTTGCTCGGTGTGCCCTACCGGGACACCGACGCGGACATCGTCGCCGCTGAGGGACGCGAGATCTCCGACCTCTTCGTAGAAGAGGGTGAGGCGCACTTCCGCGCCCTGGAGCGCGCGGCGGTCGCCACGGCTCTCGACGAGCACACCGGCGTCCTCTCGCTCGGCGGTGGCGCCATCCTCGACGAGGGCACCCGTGCCCTCCTGCGCGGCCTTCCGGTGGCCTATCTGTCGATGGACGTCGAGGAAGCGGTCCGCCGGGTAGGCCTGGGCGCGGCCCGGCCGCTCCTCGCGGTCAACCCACGGCGCCAGTGGCGCGAGCTGATGGAGGCCCGGCGCCACCTCTACACCGAGGTCGCCCGGGTGGTCGTGGCCACCGACGAACGCACCCCCGAAGAGGTCGCCGCGGCGGTCCTCGACGCATTGGAGCTGAAGAAGGCATGACGGAGCAGGCAGTCACCCGGATCCAGGTAGCTGGCAGCGCCGGAACCGATCCCTACGAGGTGCTGGTCGGTAGGCAGTTGCTGGGTGAGCTCGGCAACCTGATCGGCAACCGGGCCAAGCGCGTCGCCGTGATCCACCCGGAGGCGCTGGCCGAAACCGGCGAGGCGCTCCGATCGGACCTCGCTTCCCAGGGTTACGAGGCGGTCGCCATCCAGGTGCCCAACGCGGAAGAGGCCAAGACCGTCGAGGTCGCCGCGTACTGCTGGAAGGCGCTCGGTCAGACCGGCTTCACCCGCAGCGACGTGATCGTTGGCGTGGGCGGCGGTGCTACCACGGACCTGGCCGGGTTCGTCGCCGCCAGCTGGCTGCGCGGCGTGCGCTGGATCGCCGTTCCCACCACCGTCCTCGCCATGGTGGACGCCGCGGTCGGTGGTAAGACCGGCATCAACACCGCAGAGGGCAAGAATCTGGTCGGTGCCTTCCACCCGCCCGCCGGGGTGCTCTGTGACCTGGCCGCACTGGACTCGTTGCCCGTCCATGACTATGTCTCCGGGCTGGCCGAGGTCATCAAGGCCGGATTCATCTCCGACCCGGTGATCTTGGACTTGGTGGAGGCGGACCCCGAGGCGGCGCGGACTCCCGCCGGCCCGCACACGGCGGAGCTGATCGTGCGCTCCATCCAGGTCAAGGCGGACGTGGTCTCCAGCGACCTCAAGGAATCCGGCCTGCGGGAGATCCTCAACTACGGTCACACGCTGGCCCATGCCATCGAGAAGAACGAGCGGTACAAGTGGCGGCACGGCGCCGCGGTGTCCGTGGGCATGGTCTTCGCCGCTGAACTCGGCCGCCTGGCCGGTCGGTTGGACGATGCCACCGCCGATCGGCACCGTCAGGTGCTCGCCTCGGTCGGGCTGCCACTGACCTACCGCGGCGACCAGTGGCCCAAGCTGCTGGAGACCATGAAGGTGGACAAGAAGTCCCGGGGGGACCTGCTGCGCTTCATCGTCCTCGACGGCCTGGCCAAGCCCACCGTCCTCGAAGGCCCGGACCCCGCCCTGTTGTTCGCGGCCTACGGCGAGGTGTCCGGATGAGCCGCAAGGTGTTCGTCCTCAACGGCCCCAACCTGGGCCGGCTCGGCTCCCGCGAGCCCGACGTGTACGGCGCGACTTCCTACGCCGGGCTGGTGGCGGCCTGCCAGAAGCTTGGCGCTGAACTCGGTTTCGACGTGGAGGTCCGCGAGACCAACGACGAGGGCGAACTGGTCCGCTGGCTGCACGAGGCGGCGGATGGCGCCGTTCCGGTGGTCATCAACCCCGGGGCCTTCACCCACTACTCGTACGCCATGCGGGACGCCGCGGCCCAGCGGACCGCTCCGCTGATCGAGGTCCACATCTCCAACCCCTACGCGCGCGAGGAGTTCCGGCACAACTCGGTCATTGCGGCCGTCGCCAGTGGCACGGTCGCCGGCTTCGGGATCGGCTCCTACCGGCTGGCCCTGCGGGCTCTCGCCGAGGAAACCGGCTGATCCGGGGCCCGCGCCTGAAACTCCCCACGGCCCCCGGCCGTTCACAGAACGGCGGTCGGGGGCTGTAGCGTTCCGTTTCGCCGAGCACCGATAGGCCGTACGGGACGGAGTGGCACCGGATGCAGCATGGAACAGGGGCTCCGCCGCCACGCCAGATACAAGGTGGCTGGTCCACGGAGTCGCCCCACTCGGGCGCCCAGCCCAGCCCTGCGGACAGCGGTGCCTGGGGCCTGGCCACTGACCCGCCGACCTTGCCCATCCCTCCCGTTCCCCCGCTGCCGACGGAACCCACCGGGCACGTTCCACTGCCCGCGGCGGCAGCGCACCGGGGCACCGCCACCACCCTCGCCGTCCTGCTGATCGGTCCGGCCGGCGCGGGCAAGACGACGGTGGCCCGGTACTGGGCGAGTCGCCGATCGGTGGCCACCGCCCACATCAGCTTGGACGACGTGCGCGAATGGGTCCGCTCGGGTTTCGCCGACCCCCAGTCAGGGTGGAACGAACACTCCGAGGCCCAGTACCGTCTGGCCCGCCGCACCTGCGGCTTCGCCGCCCGTAACTTCCTGGCCAACGGCATCTCCTGCATCCTCGACGACGCGGTCTTTCCGGACCGGCCCGTGGTGGGGCTCGGTGGCTGGAAGCGCCATGTGGGCCCGCACCTGCTGCCCGTGGTGCTCCTCCCCGGGCTGGAGGCGGTGCTGGAGCGCAATGCGGCGCGGTCGGGCAACCGCCGGTTGTGCGACGAGGAGGTTGCCCGCATCCACGGCCGCATGGCCGGCTGGTACGGATCGGGGCTGCCGATCATCGACAACAGCTCCTACGACGTCGAGACCACCGCGCGGGCACTTGACGAGGCCCTGGCGCGTGCCCTCGCCTCGCCGCCACGCTGGTAGCGGGCTGGTACGGCGGGGTCGTCCCCGAGCGGACGCGCTCAAGGGGCCGGGAAGCGGCCAGGCTCGTACGCTCGAAACATGTCACAGGTGTACGCGGCGCGCCGCGCCCTGCTGCGCGACTGCTGCGCCGCCGCGGGCAGCTCGGCCGCCCTGATCTCGCGCCCCGCCAACGTTCGCTACCTCGCGGGTGCTGCCCCCTTGGGCGCCGCCCTGCTGCTCGGCCCCGGCGAGGACGTGCTGTTCTGCGCGCAGCCCCCCACGGGGGAACCCGGGGAGGGCCGGCTCGACGAGCTGCTGCGGGTGTCGGTGCTACCCGCCTCGGGTGCGGATGCCGCAGTGGCCGCGGCGGACCTCGCCCAAGCGGCGCGCTCCGATTCGCTCGCCGTCGAGGAGCACGACCTCACGGTCGCCCGTCACAGCGCCCTGCGCTCGGCTGCGCCGCGGTTGCGCCTGACCGACCTCGGCCACGCGGTGGAATCGCAGCGCCTGGTCAAGGACGAGGAGGAGATCGCCTGTCTGCGGATCGCCGCGGAGATCGCCGATCAAGCCCTCGGAGAGTTGCTGGAGTCCATCCTCGTCGGGCGGACCGAGCGCCACCTGGCTCTGGAGCTGGAGCGACGACTGGTCGACCACGGGGCCGACGGCCCGGCCTTCCCCACCTCCGTCGCCACCGGCCCGCACTCCGGTCGCCCCGGTCACCGGCCCTCGGACCGCCGAGTGGAGGAGGGGGACTTCCTCTCCGTCTGCCTGGGCGCGAACTACCGCGGCTACCGCTGTGAGATCGGGCGGACCTTCGTCATCGGCACCACGCCGGCGGACTGGCAGATCGAACTCTACGACCTGGTATTCGCCGCCCAGAGGGCCGGTCGGCAGGCGCTGCTGCCCGGCGCGGCCTACCGGGACGTGGACCGTGCGGCGCGTCAGGTTCTGGACTCGGCGGGGCACGGCGAGGCACTTCCGCCATGGACCGGACACGGGGTCGGCCTGGAAATCGACGAGGACCCGCAGCTGGCACCTGCCGCCATGGGTAAACTGGACGCTTGCGTGCCGGTCACCGTCGAACCGGGGGTCCACCTCCCGGGCCGGGGCGGAGTCCGGATCGATGACACGCTCGTCGTACGCCCCGAGGCGGACGGCGGACCCGAGCTACTCACCATTACGACCAAGGAACTGCTCGCGCTCTAGCTTCGTCGAAGCTGTGCCGTGTGCGCCTCGGTCTTCAGTCCAGGAGATTCCGCAACCGTGGCTTCCACGAACGACCTCAAGAACGGCATGGTGCTCAAGCTCGACGGGGGCCAGCTCTGGTCCGTCGTCGAGTTCCAGCACGTCAAGCCTGGCAAGGGCCCGGCCTTCGTGCGCACCAAGCTCAAGAACGTGCTCTCCGGCAAGGTCGTCGACAAGACGTTCAACGCCGGTGTGAAGGTCGACACGGCCACCATCGACCGTCGCGACATGCAGTTCTCGTACATGGATGGCGAGTACTTCGTCTTCATGGACATGGACACCTACGACCAGCTGATGGTCGACCGCAAGTCCGTTGGCGACGCCGCCAACTTCCTGATCGAGGGCTTCACCGCCTCCGTCGCCCAGCACGAGGGCGAGGTGCTCTACGTGGAGCTCCCGGCCGCCGTCGAGCTGCAGATCCAGCACACCGACCCGGGCGTCCAGGGCGACCGTTCCACGGGCGGCACCAAGCCGGCGACCCTGGAGACCGGCTACGAGATCCAGGTTCCGCTCTTCATCACCACTGGTGAGAAGGTCAAGGTCGACACCCGTACCAGCGACTACCTCGGCCGGGTGAACAGCTAACCGTGGCTGCCCGGAGCAACGCCCGCAAGCGTGCCTTCCAGATCCTCTTCGAGGCCGACCAGCGCGGCACGTCCGTGCAGAACGTCCTCGCGGACTGGATCCGTCTCTCGCGTTCGGACGAACGCCAGCCGCCGGTCACCGAGTTCACGATGCAGTTGGTGGAGGGGTACGCCGAGCACGTCGACCGGATCGACGAGCTGATCGCGACCTACGCGCTGGACTGGGACCTGGACCGGATGCCCGTGGCGGACCGGAACATCGTGCGGCTGGGCGCGTACGAGCTCATCTGGGAGGACGGGACCCCGGATGCGGTGGCGATCGACGAGGCGGTTCAGCTCGCCAAGGAGTTCTCCACCGACGAGTCCCCGACCTTCGTCAACGGTCTGCTGGGCCGCTTCAAGGAGCTCAAGCCGAGCCTTCGCCGGGCACAGTAGCCCTTCGGGGCGAACCGATACGGAAGGGCCCGCAGCACCTCGGTGCGGCGGGCCCTTCCGTATGTGCTCGATGTGCTCGATGGCGGGGCCCGGGTGGAGCCCATGTCCTACTCCGGGTTCCTTGAAAGGCGCCGGGGCCGGTGGAACCTCGATGGTTCCACCGGCCCCGGCGGCACGTTTCTGCTGAGTGTTCCCCGCGTCAGCGGAGCGCTGGCTCAGGCGTCTTCGTGGGCGACCGCACGGCGTGCGTCTGCGTCCAGCACGCCCCAGCTGATCAGCTGCTCGGTCAGGACCGAGGGCGACTGGTCGTAGATCACGGCGAGGGTGCGCAGGTCGTCCTGGCGGATCGAGAGCACCTTGCCGTTGTAGTCCCCGCGCTGGCTCTGGATGGTGGCGGCGTAACGCTGGAGCGGGCCGGCCTTCTCGGCGGGCACGTGCGCGAGGCGCTCCAGGTCCAGGCGCAGCTTCGGCGGCGGCTCGGCGGCCCCTCCGGGCGTGGTACCCGGCAGCAGCTCCTGCACTGGAACCCCGTAGAAGTCCGCGAGCTCCGCGAGGCGCTGCACGGTGACGGCACGGTCCCCGCGCTCGTACGAACCGACGACGACCGCCTTCCAGCGGCCCTGGGACTTCTCCTCGACACCATGGAGGGAGAGGCCCTGCTGGGTGCGGATCGCGCGGAGCTTGGCCCCGAGCTGTTTGGCGTATTCGCTGGACATAACGCTCCCGGACGCTGTGACAACATGCGGCTCCGCCGCGCGGCTGGTAACTCACTGTGAGGTTACGCAGCGTTACTTGGCTGCGTCAAGCCGAATGGTCCCGCCTCCCCGTTGACGAGGGAGAGGACGAGGGGCGGGAAGGGTTCCTGCGGGGGCCGGGAGCCCGCCCTGGCGGCGGGCGGCCGGAAACCTGCTGGTAGGGTGGGAGACGTACAGCAGACGTCCTTTAAGGTCCGTCCCGTGAGGCGGAGAAGGAGGTCCTTTTCATGGACGCCCAGCTTGATCCCCAGGCAGCCGATGCCGCCCGCCCCGTTCTTGAGGCGCCCGACATCGCTCGCGTGCTGACCCGCATCGCCCACGAGATCGTGGAACGCGCCAAGGGTGCCGACGACGTGGTGCTGCTCGGCATCCCGACGCGCGGTGTGTACCTGGCCCGCCGGATCGCCGGCAAGCTCGAAGAGATCACCGGAACCAAGATCCCAGTCGGGTCCCTCGACATCACCATGTACCGCGACGACCTGCGGATGCGGCCGGCCCGCGCGCTGGCCCGCACCGAGATCCCCGGCGACGGCCTCGACGGGCGTCTGGTCGTCCTCGTCGACGACGTCCTCTTCTCCGGCCGCACCATCCGCGCCGCCCTCGACGCCCTGGGAGACCTGGGTCGCCCGCGCGCCGTTCAACTCGCCGTCCTGGTCGACCGGGGCCACCGCGAGCTGCCCATCCGGGCCGACTACGTAGGCAAGAACCTCCCCACCTCGTTGCGGGAGACCGTCAAGGTCCAGCTCGAAGAGGAGGACGGCCGCGACGCCGTGCTGCTCGGCTCGCAGCGGACCGCCCCCGTCGCCGGGCGATAGCGCCTACCGCCCCGTACGCGCACCGGCCCGCCCGGGGCGGTACGGGTGTGCAGGCCTGCCCGCCGCCGTCCGCCCGGGAGTCCCCCGGTCTCCCCGCGAACCCGCATACCCTCCTCGACCCACGGAGCACCCAGATGAAGCGTCACCTCATCTCGGCCGCCGACCTCACGCGCGATGACGCCGTCCTCATCCTCGACACCGCCGAGGAGATGGCCCGCCTCGCCGACCGGCCGATCAAGAAACTGCCCACCCTGCGCGGCCGGACCGTGGTCAACCTCTTCTTCGAAGACTCGACCCGGACCCGCATCTCCTTCGAAGCCGCCGCCAAGCGACTGTCCGCCGATGTGATCAACTTCTCGGCCAAGGGCTCCTCGGTCTCCAAGGGGGAATCCCTCAAGGACACCGCTCTGACCCTGGAGGCCATGGGCGCCGACGCCGTGGTCATCCGCCACCACGCCTCGGGCGCCCCGTACCGCCTGGCGAACTCCGGCTGGATCGACGGAGCGGTGGTCAACGCCGGCGATGGCACCCACGAGCACCCCACCCAGGCGCTTCTCGACGCCTTCACCATGCGCCGACGCCTCACCGGCCGCGACGCCGGCCTCGGCCGGGACCTCGACGGCCGCCGCATCACCGTCGTCGGCGACGTCCTGCACAGCCGGGTGGCCCGTTCCAACGTCCACCTGCTGCACACGTTGGGTGCCCAGGTCACCCTGGTGGCCCCGCCCACCCTGGTCCCGGTCGGCGTGGAAGCCTGGCCCTGCGAGGTCTCCTACGACCTCGACGAGGTGCTGCCGAAGTCGGACGCGGTGATGATGCTGCGTGTGCAGCGCGAACGGATGAACGCAGCCTTCTTCCCGACCGAGCGCGAGTACGCGCGTCGCTACGGGCTCGACGGCGACCGGATGGCTCGGATGCCCGAGCACGCCATCGTCATGCACCCGGGCCCGATGAACCGCGGCATGGAGATCACCGCCGAGGTCGCCGACTCCGAGCGCTGCACCGCGGTGGAGCAGGTCGCCAACGGCGTCTCCACCCGGATGGCCGTCCTGTACCTGCTGCTCGGCGGGTCCGAGCCCGCCGTCACCATCCCGTCCAGCCCCGCCGCCCGTCCTGAGGAGAGCAACCCAGCATGAGCAAGACCCTGATCCGTGGCGCGAAGGTCCTCGGCGGCGAGGCGCAGGACGTCCTGATCGACGGTGAGACCATCGCCGCGGTCGGCACCGACCTCGACGCCGGTGACGCCCTCGTCATCGAGGCGGCGGGGCAGACCCTCCTGCCCGGCCTCGTCGACCTGCACACCCACCTGCGCGAGCCCGGCCGCGAGGACTCCGAGACGGTCCTGACCGGCACCCGCGCCGCCGCCAGCGGCGGCTACACGGCCGTCTTCGCCATGGCCAACACCTTCCCCGTCGCCGACACCGCCGGCGTGGTCGAGCAGGTCTACCGGCTCGGTAAGGAATCCGGCTACTGCGACGTGCAGCCGATCGGCGCCGTCACCGTCGGCCTGGAGGGCAAGAAGCTCGCCGAACTCGGAGCCATGCACGATTCGGCCGCCGGCGTCACCGTCTTCTCCGACGACGGCAAGTGCGTGGACGACGCGGTGATCATGCGCCGGGCCCTGGAGTACGTGAAGGCCTTCGGCGGGGTCGTCGCCCAGCACGCGCAGGAACCCCGCCTGACCGAAGGCGCCCAGATGAACGAGGGCGTGGTCTCCGCGGAGCTCGGGCTCGGCGGGTGGCCGGCCGTGGCCGAGGAGTCGATCATCGCCCGAGACGTGCTGCTCGCCGAGCACGTCGGCTCCCGCGTGCACGTCTGTCACCTGTCCACGGCCGGGTCCGTGGAGATCGTCCGCTGGGCCAAGTCCCGGGGCATCGACGTCACCGCGGAGGTCACCCCGCACCACCTGCTGCTCACCGACGAACTGGTGCGCAGCTACAACCCGGTCTACAAGGTCAACCCGCCGCTGCGCACCGAACGCGACGTGCTCGCGCTGCGCGAGGCCCTCGCCGACGGCACGATCGACATCGTCGCCACCGACCACGCCCCGCACCCGCACGAGGACAAGGACTGCGAGTGGGCCGCCGCCGCCATGGGCATGGTGGGGCTGGAGACCGCACTGTCTGTGGTCCAGCAGACGATGGTCGAGACCGGAATGCTCGACTGGGCGGGTGTGGCCGACCGCATGAGCTTGCGCCCCGCCCGGATCGGCGGCCTCTCGGGACACGGACGTCCCGTCTCGGCAGGTGAACCCGCCAACCTGGTGCTCGTCGATACCGCATACCGTGGGACCGTGGACCCCGCGACCTTCGCCTCCCGCAGCCGCAACACGCCCTACGAGGGCCGCGAGCTGCCCGGACGCGTCACCTACACCTTCCTGCGGGGCCGTACTACGGTCGTGGACGGGAAGCTCGCGTGACACCTGCATTGTTCCTACTGGCTGCCGAGGCTGACGGACGCAAGTCGGCGGAAGTGACGGACTGGGCCGCCCGCCTCGGGTGGGTGGCCGGCCTGATCCTCTTCGTCGCACTCGTCTACTGGCTGATGCGCCAGGGCTGGAAGTGGCGCGGCACCCTTCAGGGTGACCTGCCGGACCTGCCCACCGCGCCCGATGGCCTGCCCGCTCACAGACTGGCCATGACCGGCCGGTACCACGGCTCGACGACGGCCGGCCAGTGGTTGGACCGGATCGTCGCGCACGGCCTCGGTGCCCGCAGCCGGGTGGAGCTGACCCTCACCGACGTGGGCCTGGACGTCGTTCGCCCCGGGGCCAACGACTTCTTCGTACCGGCCGGGCAGTTGCGTGGCGCGCGGCTCGACAAGGGCATCGCGGGCAAGGTGCTCACCGAGGGCGGACTGCTCGTCGTCACCTGGGCACACGGCGACAAGCTGATCGACTCGGGATTCCGCTCCGACCGTGCGGCCGAACACGCCGCCTGGGTCGAAGCCCTCAATTCCATGAACCAGACCAACACGACGGAAGGCGCCGAACGATGACGACCTCCAGCAAGGGGACCGCCTCACCGAGGCACCGGGCGGCTCCCGCCGTACTCGTCCTGGAGGACGGCCGGATCTTCCGCGGCCGTGCCTACGGGGCGGTGGGCGAGACCTTCGGTGAGGCCGTGTTCTCCACCGGCATGACCGGTTACCAGGAGACCCTCACCGACCCGTCGTACCACCGCCAGGTCGTCGTCATGACCGCCCCGCACGTGGGAAACACCGGAGTCAACGACGAGGACCCCGAGTCGGGCCGCATCTGGGTTTCCGGCTACGTGGTCCGCGACCCGGCCCGGGTCCCCTCCAACTGGCGCGCCACCCGCTCCCTGGACGAGGAGCTCCAGCGCCAGGGCGTGGTCGGCATCTCGGGCGTGGACACCCGGGCGCTCACCCGCCACCTGCGCGAGCGCGGCGCCATGCGGGTGGGGATCTTCTCGGGGCCGGCCGTGGGCGACGAGGGCGAGCTGCTCGCCAAGGTGCAGGAATCCCCGCAGATGAAGGGCGCGGACCTCTCAGCCGAGGTGGCCACCAAGGAGCCGTACGTGGTTCCGGCGATCGGCGAGAAGAAGTTCACCGTCGCCGCCGTCGACCTCGGCATCAAGGGCATGACCCCGCACCGGATGGCCGAACGCGGCATCGAGGTCCACGTCCTGCCGGCCACCGCCACCGCTGAGGACGTCTACGCGGTCGGTCCCGACGGCGTGTTCTTCTCCAACGGCCCCGGCGACCCGGCCACCGCCGACCACCCGGTCTCGGTCATGCGTTCCGTCCTGGACCGTGGGACCCCACTGTTCGGCATCTGCTTCGGCAACCAGATCCTCGGGCGCGCCCTGGGCTTTGGCACCTACAAGCTGAAGTACGGCCACCGGGGGATCAACCAGCCGGTGCAGGACCGCACGACCGGCAAGGTCGAGGTCACCGCGCACAACCACGGGTTCGCCGTCGACGCCCCGCTCGACCGGGTCTCCGACACCCCCTACGGCCGTGCCGAGGTCTCCCACGTCTGTCTCAACGACGACGTGGTCGAAGGCCTTCGGCTGCTGGACCGGCCGGCGTTCAGCGTCCAGTACCACCCCGAGGCGGCGGCGGGCCCGCACGATGCCGCATACCTGTTCGACCGCTTCGTTTCCCTGATGGAGGCCGCGCGTGCCTAAGCGCTCCGATATCCAGTCCGTCCTGGTCATCGGCTCCGGCCCGATCGTCATCGGCCAGGCCGCCGAGTTCGACTACTCCGGCACCCAGGCCTGCCGCATCCTCAAGGCCGAGGGCCTGCGGGTGATCCTGGTCAACTCCAACCCTGCGACGATCATGACCGACCCGGAGATCGCCGACGCCACGTACGTCGAGCCGATCACCCCCGAGTTCGTCGAGAAGATCATCGCCAAGGAGCGTCCCGACGCCCTACTGCCGACCCTCGGCGGCCAGACCGCGCTTAACACCGCGATCTCCATGCACGAGCAGGGCGTGTTGGAGAAGTACGGCGTGGAGCTGATCGGCGCCAACGTCGAAGCCATCAACAAGGGCGAGGACCGCGACCTGTTCAAAGGCGTGGTCGAGGCCGTGCGCGCCAAGATCGGCCATGGCGAGTCGGCCCGCTCGGTCATCTGTCACTCCATGGACGACGTCCTCGCGGGCGTGGAGGCCCTCGGTGGCTACCCCGTCGTGGTCCGCCCCTCCTTCACCATGGGCGGCGCCGGCTCCGGCTTCGCCCACGACGAGGGCGAACTGCGCCGTATCGCCGGTCAGGGCCTCACGCTCTCCCCGACCACCGAGGTGCTCCTGGAGGAGTCCATCCTGGGCTGGAAGGAGTACGAGCTGGAGCTGATGCGCGACAAGGCCGACAACGTCGTCGTGGTGTGCTCCATCGAGAACTTCGACCCGATGGGCGTGCACACCGGGGACTCGATCACCGTCGCCCCGGCCATGACCCTGACTGACCGCGAGTACCAGCGGCTGCGGGACATCGGCATCGCGATCATCCGCGAGGTCGGTGTGGACACCGGTGGCTGCAACATCCAGTTCGCCGTCAACCCCGAGGACGGCCGGATCATCGTCATCGAGATGAATCCGCGGGTTTCCCGGTCCTCGGCGCTCGCGTCCAAGGCCACCGGCTTCCCGATCGCCAAGATCGCGGCGAAGCTCGCCATCGGCTACACGCTGGACGAGGTCCCCAACGACATCACCGAGAAGACCCCGGCCTCGTTCGAGCCCACTCTCGACTACGTGGTCGTCAAGGCCCCGCGCTTCGCCTTCGAGAAGTTCCCGGCCGCCGACGCCACGCTCACCACCACGATGAAGTCGGTGGGCGAGGCCATGGCCATCGGCCGGAACTTCACCGAGGCGCTCCAAAAGGCACTGCGCTCCCTGGAGAAGAAGGGCTCGCAGTTCACCTTCGTGGGGGAGCCCGGTGACAAGGAGGAGCTGCTGGCGCTCGCGGTGCGCCCCACCGACGGCCGCATCAACACCGTCATGCAGGCCATCCGCGCCGGCGCCACTCAGGAGGAGGTGTTCGACGCCACGAAGATCGACCCCTGGTTCGTCGACCAGCTGTTCCTGATCAAGGAGATCGCCGACGAACTGGCCGCGGCCGACAAGCTCCACCCCGAGCTGCTCGCCGAAGCCAAGCGGCACGGCTTCTCGGACGCCCAGATCGCCGAGGTCCGCAGCCTGCGCGAGGACGTGGTCCGCGAGGTCCGTCACGCCCTGGGTATCCGACCCGTCTACAAGACCGTGGACACCTGCGCCGCCGAGTTCGCCGCCAGGACCCCGTACTTCTACTCCTCCTACGACGAGGAGAGCGAGGTCGCGCCGCGCACCAAGCCGGCGGTGATCATCCTCGGCTCCGGGCCGAACCGTATCGGCCAGGGCATCGAGTTCGACTACTCCTGCGTCCACGCCTCCTTCGCGCTCAGCGAGGCCGGCTACGAGACGGTGATGGTCAACTGCAACCCGGAGACCGTCTCCACCGACTACGACACCTCTGACCGCCTCTACTTCGAGCCCCTCACCCTCGAAGACGTGCTGGAGATCGTCCACGCCGAGGCGAAGGCCGGCCCCATCGCCGGTGTCGTCGTCCAGCTCGGCGGCCAGACCCCGCTGGGTCTGGCCCAGGCGCTCAAGGACAACGGCGTTCCGGTCGTGGGTACCTCCCCGGAGGCCATCCACGCCGCCGAGGACCGCGGCGCCTTCGGTCGGGTGCTGGCGGAGGCAGGCCTGCCGGCACCCAAGCACGGCACCGCCACCACTTTCGCGGGGGCGAAGGCCATCGCGGACGAGATCGGCTACCCGGTCCTGGTCCGCCCGTCCTACGTGCTCGGTGGCCGCGGCATGGAGATCGTCTACGACGAGGCCCGGCTCTCTGCGTACATCGCGGAATCCACCGAGATCTCCCCGACCCGCCCGGTGCTCGTCGACCGCTTCCTGGACGACGCCATCGAGATCGACGTCGACGCGCTCTACGACGGTAGCGAGCTCTACCTCGGCGGCGTGATGGAGCACATCGAGGAGGCCGGTATCCACTCCGGCGACTCTGCCTGCGCGCTGCCCCCGATCACTCTCGGCGGCTTCGACATCAAACGGCTGAGGGCTTCCACCGAGGCCATCGCCAAGGGTGTCGGGGTGCGCGGCCTGATCAACATCCAGTTCGCCATGGCAGGAGACATCCTGTACGTGCTGGAGGCCAACCCGCGCGCCTCGCGTACCGTTCCGTTCACCTCCAAGGCAACTGCGGTGCCGCTGGCCAAGGCGGCTGCCCGGATCTCGCTGGGTGCCACCATCGCGCAGCTGAGATCCGAGGGCCTGTTGCCGGCCGTCGGTGACGGCGGCACCCTCCCGATGGACGCGCCGATCTCCGTCAAGGAGGCCGTGATGCCGTGGTCGCGCTTCCGCGACATCCACGGTCGCGGCGTGGACACCGTCCTCGGGCCGGAGATGCGCTCCACCGGCGAGGTCATGGGCATCGACAGCGTCTTCGGCACGGCCTACGCCAAGTCCCAGGCGGGCGCCTACGGTCCGCTGCCCACCAAGGGACGGGCCTTCATCTCCGTCGCCAACCGGGACAAGCGTTCGATGATCTTCCCGGCCCGCGAACTGGTCGCCCATGGCTTCGAACTGCTCGCCACCTCCGGCACGGCCGAGGTGCTCAAGCGCAACGGCATCAACGCCACCGTGGTGCGCAAGCAGTCCGAGGGTGAGGGTCCCGGGGGCGAGAAGACCATCGTCCAGCTGATCCACGACGGTCAGGTCGACCTGATCGTCAACACTCCCTACGGCACCGGAGGGCGCCTCGACGGCTATGAGATCCGTACGGCCGCCGTGGCCCGCAGCGTGCCCTGCCTGACCACGGTCCAGGCACTGGCCGCCGCGGTGCAGGGCATCGAGGCGCTCGGACGCGGAGACATCGGCGTCCGCTCGCTCCAGGAGCACGCCGAGCACCTGATCGCGGCTCGCGACTAGCAGTCCGCGACGAGGGGGACACCGCGGGCATCACGGTGTCCCCCTCGTCATGCGCCGAACCGGGACTCTTTTGAGGGATATGCCGATGTACAAGCTCTTCTTCCAACTGGTCTTCAAGCGGATGGACCCCGAGCGGGCCCACCACCTGGCCTTCCGCTGGATCCGCGGGACCGCACGCATCCCCGTCCTGCGCACCTTCGTGGCGGCGGCACTGGCCCCGCGCCACCGGTCCCTGCGCACCGAGGCCCTCGGCCTGCGGATGCACGGCCCCTTCGGGTTGGCCGCCGGTTTCGACAAGAACGCAGTCGCCATCGACGGCATGTCGATGCTCGGCTTCGACCACGTCGAGATCGGTACGGTCACCGCCCAGCCCCAGCCGGGCAACCCGAAGAAGCGGTTGTTCAGGCTGGTGGCGGACCGTGCGCTGATCAACCGCATGGGCTTCAACAACGAGGGTTCCGCGGTCGTGGCGGCCCGCCTCTCTGCGCGCCGGGAGGTCTTCCGCACCGTCGTCGGCGTCAACATCGGCAAGACCAAGGTGGTCCCCGAGGAGGAAGCGGTCGCCGACTACGTCACCTCCACCGAACGTCTTGCCCGGCACGCCGACTACCTGGTGGTCAACGTGTCCTCGCCGAACACCCCGGGGTTGCGCAACCTCCAGGCCACCGAATCGCTGCGCCCGCTGCTGACCGCGGTGCGCGAGGCCGCCGACCGGACCGTCCCGGACCGCCGGGTCCCGCTCCTGGTCAAGATCGCCCCCGACCTGGCCGACGAGGACGTCGACGCGGTCGCAGACCTGGCTCTTGAGCTCCGCCTCGACGGCATCATCGCCACCAACACCACCATCGCCCGTGAGGGCCTCGGCCTGAAGTCCGACCCGTCACTCGTACAGGAGGCCGGTGGCCTGTCCGGGGCGCCCGTCAAGGAACGCTCCCTCCAGGTCCTGCGACGGCTGTACGCCCGCGTGGGCGACCGGCTGGTCCTGGTCGGCGTCGGGGGCATCGAGAACGCCGAGGACGCCTGGCAGCGCATCCTGGCCGGCGCCACCTTGATCCAGGGCTACAGCGCCTTCATCTACGAGGGCCCCGGCTACGCCCGTGCCATCCACCGGGGTCTGGCACGCCGGCTGGCCGCCAGCCCCTACGCCACGCTGACCGAAGCGGTCGGCGCCGACACCCGGAAGGTTGCCGCATGAGCCCCCTGGAGCCCTTCGGTGCCCGTCTGCGGGCCGCCATGGACAGCCGTGGCCCGCTCTGTGTCGGCATCGATCCGCACGCAGCCCTGCTCTCCTCCTGGGGCCTGAACGACGACGTCGCCGGACTGGAGCGGTTCTCGCGCACGGTGGTCGAGGCCCTGGCGCAGGACGTGGCCGTCTTCAAACCCCAGGCGGCGTTCTTCGAGCGCTTCGGTTCGCGGGGCATCGCGGTGCTCGAACGGGCCGTGGCTGACGCGCGTGCGGCCGGGAGCCTGGTGCTGATGGACGCCAAGCGGGGCGACATCGGCTCCACGATGGCGGCGTACGCCCAGGCCTTCCTGCACCCGGACTCGCCACTGTTCTGCGATGCGCTGACGGTCTCGCCGTACCTCGGCTACGGCTCGTTGCGCCCCGCGGTGGAACTGGCCCGGCAAAGCGGTGCCGGTCTGTTCGTGCTCGCCTTGACCTCGAACCCGGAGGGCGCGGAGGTCCAGCGCGCGGTGCGCGCGGACGGCCGCACGATCGGTGCCACGATGCTGGCGCACCTGGCGCAGGAGAACGCCGGACAGCAGCCGATGGGGTCCTTCGGCGCCGTGGTCGGTGCGACCTTGGGAGACCTGTCCTCCTTCGACCTCGACATCAACGGCCCGCTGTTGGCACCCGGAATCGGAGCCCAGGGCGCCACGGCCGCCGATCTGCCGTCGGTCTTCGGCGCGGCGGTGCACAACGTGGTGCCGAACGTCAGCCGGGGGGTGCTGAGCGCGGGTCCGGACGCCGCCGCGCTGCGCTCGACGGCCCGTCGGTTCGCCACGGAGGTCAGGGCGGCGGTCCGCACCGTGTGACGGTCCCTTCACTTTGCGTCGACCGGGAGTCCCTCGATGGGGTGGTGCCCGGTCGGCCGGTGGAGGCCGGACAGGGGCGGTCCGGGCGTTCGGTGGTCCTCGGCTGGCAATTTCTCCACCAAAAATCAGGGTGTTATGTCCGTGATGTACGGTTCAGTCGAGGCTGACCAGGACTTTTCGTCTGTTCTCGCTGACTCTTGCGGCCCTGGCCGCTAGTCTCCGAGCAGAGTGAATGTGCACCGGCGTCGCACCCGCGTTGTTCGTTGCTCACCTTGGTGCGGGGGCAGTAGGTTCCGCACCGGTCCGTATCCGACAGTTCGACATCCGAGGTGACGTAGGCGTGGCTCTTCCGCCCCTTACCCCTGAACAGCGCGCAGCCGCGCTCGAAAAGGCCGCCGCGGCTCGCCGGGAGCGGGCCGAGGTGAAGAATCGACTCAAGCACTCCGGCGCCTCCCTCCAAGAGGTCATCAAGCAGGGCCAGGAGAACGATGTCATCGGCAAGATGAAGGTCTCCGCCCTCCTGGAGTCCCTGCCGGGCGTGGGCAAGGTCCGCGCCAAGCAGATCATGGAGCGACTCGGCATCTCCGAGAGCCGGCGCGTTCGCGGGCTCGGCTCGAACCAGATCGCCTCCCTGGAACGCGAGTTCGGCGGCGGCGGCGCCTGAGGCGCCGCCCGGCGTTCTCAGGCACTCCTGAGAACCTGGATAATCGCTGCATGGCAGCAGAGGTACGTCCGCGGCTGACCGTGCTCTCCGGCCCCTCCGGGGTGGGTAAGAGCACGGTCGTCGCGCATATGCGCAAAGTCCACCCCGAGGTCTGGCTCTCGGTGTCGGCCACCACCCGCAAGCCACGGCCCGGTGAGCGGCACGGAGTCCAGTACTTCTTCGTCACGGACGACGAGTTCGACAAGCTCATCGCCAATGGTGAGCTGTTGGAGTGGGCCGAGTTCGCAGGCAACCGCTACGGCACCCCGCGCGCGGCGGTGCACGAGCGGTTGGACGCCGGCGAGCCCGTCCTTCTGGAGATCGACCTCCAAGGCGCCCGGTTGGTCCGGGAGTCCATGCCCGAGGCCCGGCTCGTCTTCCTGGCGCCGCCGAGCTGGGACGAACTGGTCCGTCGGCTCACCGGCCGCGGAACCGAGTCGCCCGAGGTCATCGAGCGTCGCCTGGCCGCTGCCAAGATCGAACTCGCGGCCGAGTCGGAGTTCGACACCACCCTGGTCAACACCTCCGTCGAGGACGTGGCGCGTGAGCTGCTAGCCTTGATGGCAGTTGCTTGATCTTTTCCTGTTTCCTGAAGTTTCTCGGAAGGCCAGAGAGTGTCCTCTTCTATCACCGCGCCCGAGGGCATCATCAACCCGCCGATCGACGAGCTGCTTGAGGCCACTGACTCCAAGTACAGCCTCGTCATCTACGCGGCCAAGCGTGCGCGGCAGATCAACGCGTACTACTCCCAGCTCGGCGAGGGCCTGCTGGAGTACGTCGGTCCCCTCGTCGACACGCACGTCCACGAGAAGCCCCTCTCGATCGCCCTGCGCGAGATCAACGCGGGCCTGCTGACCTCCGAGGCCATCGAGGCCCCGGCCCAGTAGGGCCCCGACCGGCTCGGCCGGTCGTACGTCATTCTCACCTCAGGCCCGGCGGCCTTGCTGCCGGGCCTGAGGCGTGCCATACCGTGGCGTTCGACGTCGCATTCGCAGGAGCACGGGGAGCGGAGACACACGTGGAAAAGCCCAAGGTCGTACTCGGGGTCAGCGGCGGCATCGCCGCCTACAAGGCCTGTGAGCTGCTGCGGCGGCTGACCGAGTCGGGTCACTTCGTGCGCGTGGTGCCCACCGCCTCCGCGCTGCACTTCGTGGGCGAGGCCACCTGGTCGGCTCTCTCCGGGCAGGCCGCGGTCACCGAGGTGTGGGAGACGGTGCACGAGGTCCCGCACGTGCGCATCGGCCAGGGCGCCGACCTCGTCGTGGTGGCCCCCGCCACCGCGGACCTGCTGGCCAAGGCTGCCCACGGGCTCGCCGACGACCTGCTCACCAACACCCTGCTCACTGCCCGCTGCCCGGTGGTCTTCGCCCCCGCCATGCACACCGAGATGTGGGAACACCCCGCGACGCAGGAGAACGTGGCCACCCTGCGCCGACGCGGAGCCGTGGTGATCGAGCCGGCCGTCGGTCGACTGACCGGAGTCGACACCGGCAAGGGGCGTCTGCCCGACCCCGAGGAGATCTTCGAGGTCTGCCGCCGGGTGCTCGCCCGAGGCGTCGCCGCACCCGACCTCGTCGGCCGGCACGTGGTGATCAGCGCCGGTGGCACCCGCGAACCACTGGACCCGGTCCGGTTCCTCGGCAACCGTTCCTCCGGCAAGCAGGGCTACGCGCTGGCCCGTACGGCCGTGGCCCGAGGCGCCCGGGTCACCCTGATCGCGGCGAACACCGCACTCGCCGACCCAGCGGGCGCCGACGTCGTTCGGGTGGGGACCGCCGTGCAGTTGCGCGAGGCGGTGCTGAAGGCGGCTGCCGACGCGGACGCCGTGGTCATGGCCGCGGCGGTGGCGGACTTCCGCCCCGCCGCGTATGCCCAGGGGAAGATCAAGAAGGAGGAGGGGGCGGCGGCTCCCACGGTCGAGCTGGTCCGCAACCCCGATGTCCTCGCCGAGATCTCCACCGAGCGGGCCAAGGCCGGGCAGGTCGTCGTCGGGTTCGCCGCCGAGACCGACCAGGTCCGCGAGAACGGCCGGAAGAAGCTCCTGCGCAAGGGCTGCGACCTGCTGGTGGTCAACGAGGTGGGTGAGCACAAGACCTTCGGGTCGGCGGAGAACGAAGCCGTGATCCTCGCCTCTGACGGCCAGGAGACTCCGGTGCCGCACGGACCCAAGGAAGCCCTCGCGGACGTCGTGTGGGATCTCGTCGTGCCCCGGCTGGCCTGAGGCGAACGCTCCGGGACCGGGCGGGCGGCAGGAATCCGGAAGTCCCGGAGCGCGGGGGTCTCCCTCCGGGCGCGCCGCGAGCGGGAGAACAAGGTGATCGGTCGTCTTGTTCGCCCTGATCCACGTACGGCAAGATGGAGTGTCGCAGGTCACAGAGCTCCCATTGGGCGAGACACGTGGTCTTGCGGACGGTACGGATCGATAGACTGGTCCGGAAACCGCCGGGCGCAGCTCCTGGAGGTTTCGCCCATGATCAGCCAGCAGCCGCTGCAACCCCAGGGAGCGATGTGTCCCGCCGCCTGTTCACCTCGGAGTCTGTGACCGAGGGTCACCCCGACAAGATCGCTGACCAGATCAGCGACACGATCCTCGATGCGCTGCTCCGCGAGGACCCGACCTCGCGCGTTGCGGTCGAGACGCTCATCACCACCGGTCTCGTACACATCGCGGGCGAGGTGACGACGAAGGCCTACGCGCCGATCGCCTCCCTCGTCCGCGACAAGATCCTCGAAATCGGCTACGACTCCTCGAAGAAGGGCTTCGACGGCGCCTCCTGTGGAGTGTCGGTGTCCATCGGCGCGCAGTCCCCGGACATCGCCCAGGGCGTCGACACGGCCTACGAGAAGCGGGTCGAGCAAGCCGCCGCAGACCAGGCGGGTGACGAGCTCGACAAGCAGGGTGCCGGTGACCAGGGCCTGATGTTCGGGTATGCCTGCGACGAGACTCCCGAGCTGATGCCGCTTCCCATCCACCTGGCGCACCGGCTCTCCCGCCGCCTCTCGGAGGTCCGCAAGAACGGGACGATCCCCTACCTGCGCCCCGACGGCAAGACGCAGGTCACCATCGAGTACGACGGAGACAAGGCCGTCCGCCTCGACACCGTGGTCGTCTCCTCGCAGCACGCCTCGGACATCGACCTCGACTCGCTGCTCGCCCCCGACATCCGCGAGTTCGTCGTCGAGCACGTGCTCAAGGAACTCATCGAGGACGGCATCAAGCTGGACACCGAGGGCTACCGGCTGTTGGTGAACCCGACCGGCCGCTTCGAGATCGGTGGTCCGATGGGTGACGCCGGCCTGACCGGCCGCAAGATCATCATCGACACCTACGGTGGGATGGCCCGTCACGGCGGCGGCGCCTTCTCGGGCAAGGACCCCTCCAAGGTCGACCGCTCGGCCGCCTACGCGATGCGCTGGGTGGCGAAGAACGTGGTCGCCTCCGGCCTCGCCTCACGCTGTGAGGTGCAGGTGGCGTACGCCATCGGCAAGGCCGAGCCGGTCGGCCTGTTCGTCGAGACCTTCGGGACCGCGAAGGTCGAGGTCGAGAAGATCGAGGCCGCGATCTCCGAGGTCTTCGACCTCCGCCCGGCCGCGATCATCCGCGACCTGGACCTGCTGCGCCCGATCTACGCCCAGACCGCCGCCTACGGCCACTTCGGCCGCGAGCTGCCGGACTTCACCTGGGAGCGCACCGACCGCGTCGACGCTCTGCGTACCGCCGCGGGTCTGTAACACGCACACCCGCACCACGAGGGGCGCCCCCGGCCACCGGGCCCGGGGCGCCCCTCGTGCTGGCGCGTCTGTCAGTGCGGTTTGGTAAGGATGAACCTGTGAGCAGCCAGAACGAGCAGAGCGCAGGCAGGGCGCCACAGGCCCAGCCAGACCCGCCGGAACAGCTTGCGCTCATCAGGGAGACCGTCCGTGAGGTCAAGGCCAAGGCTGCACCACGAGCCAAGCCGCGAACCCACCGCGGTGCTCCGCTGGCCGCCGAGCTGCCGGTCGCCCGCATCCTCGTCAACAAGGGGGTGCTCCACCTCGATCAGCTGTGGGACTACGCGGTCCCCGAGGAGCTCGACGCGAGCGCCCAGCCCGGAGTCCGGGTCCGGGTCCGCTTCGGCGCAGGCACCCACCAGGTGCGTGCGGGGCGGCGCGAGGGCGGCGGGCTCATCGACGGGTACGTCGTGGAGCGGCGCCCCGACACCGACTACAGCGGTCCACTGGCGGCGCTCGCCCAGGTCGTATCGCCCGAGCAGGTCCTCACCCCCCAACTGCTCGCCCTGTGTCGGGCCGTCGCCGACCGCTATGCCGGCAGCCTCGCCGACGTCCTCCAACTCGCCCTCCCACCGCGCAACGGACGAGCCGAGGCACGCCCCTCACCCGACCCGCTTCCGCCGCCCGCCGCACCCGACCCGGCCGGCTGGTCGCGCTACCCACACGGAGCCGCCTACCTGCACGCCCTGGCATCCGGGGGGGCTCCACGCGCGGTTTGGACCGCGCTCGCGGGCCCGACCTGGCCCGATGAACTGGCCAGGGCCATGGCCGCCACCTTGGCCTCCGGGCGCGGAGCCCTCGCGGTGCTGCCGGACGGGCGTGCCGCCGCCCGGGTGGACCAGGCCCTCAGCGCACTCCTGGGGGCCGGCCGGCACGCCCTGCTCACCGCCGAATCGGGCCCGGAGAAGAGGTACGCCCAGTGGCTGGCGGTACACCGCGGTGCGGTCAAGGCGGTGGTCGGCACTCGCGCGGCGATGTTCGCCCCGGTCGCGGACCTCGGCCTGGTGGCGCTGTGGGATGACGGCGACAGCAGCCACTGCGACGTGCATGCGCCCTTCCCGCACGTGCGGGAGGTCCTCGAACTGCGAGCCACCCACGAACAGGCCGGGTTCCTGCTCGGCGCGCACGGCTGTACCGTCGAGGCCGCCCAGCTCGTCGAGTCGGGGTGGGCCCGTCCACTCCTGGCCGACCGGGACCAGACGCGGGCCGCGGCGCCCCTGGTCCGGACGGTCGGCGAGAGCGAGCTGGCCCGGGACGGGGCCGCACGGGCTGCACGCCTGCCCACCCTGGCCTGGCAGACCGTACGCGAAGGGCTTAAGCACGGGCCGGTACTCGTCCAGGTGCCCAGGCGCGGCTACGTGCCGCGGCTGGCCTGTGAGCGGTGCCGCACACCGGCGCGCTGCGGGGCGTGCGCGGGACCGTTGGAGGCCCCAGACGAGCTGGAACTGCGGTGCGGCTGGTGCGGTCGTGCCGAAGAGGGCTGGCACTGCCGGGAGTGCGGGGGGGCGAGGCTGCGCGCCCAGATCGTCGGGGCGCGGCGCACCGCGGAGGAGCTGGGCAGGGCGTTTCCGGCGGTTCCGGTTCGCACCTCCGGGCGGGACCACGTGCTGGACGCCGTACCGGACCGCCCGGCGCTGGTGGTGAGCACCCCCGGAGCCGAACCCGTGGCCGAGGGCCCCGGCTACGCCGCCGCGCTGCTGCTCGACGGCTGGGCGATGCTGGGGCGCCCCGACCTCAGGGCGGCGGAGGAAGCCCTGCGGCGCTGGATCGGCGCTGCCGCACTGGTCCGGAGCCAGGGCGAGGGAGGCACCGCGGTGATCCTGGCGGACGCCTTGCTACGGCCGGTCCAGGCCCTGGTGCGCTGGGACCCGTCCGGCCACGCGCAGCGGGAGCTGGCCGAGCGCGCGGAGCTCGGGTTCCCCCCGGTCTCCCGGATGGCTTCGGTCATCGGTGAGCCGGAGGCGGTGGCCGAGTTCCTGGCCGCGGTGCGCCTGCCCGCGGACGCCGAGGTGCTGGGGCCGGTTCCGCTACCGGTGCCCGCCCGGCCCAGGCCAGGCGCGTCGCCCCCTGGGGACCGGGCGCTGATCCGAGTCCGCCCGGGGTCGGGGGCGGCCCTGGCCGCCGCCCTCAAGGCCGCCCAGGCGGCTCGCACGGCCCGGGGGTCGGCTTCCCCGGTGCGGGTACGCGTGGACCCTTTGGACATCGGGTGAGCTGCCGGGCGGGAGCCGTCAACGGTGCTCGGGGTTGGGGAAGTCGAAGCGGCACCCCGCGTCCCATCCGGAACGCTGGTTGCCGTGCGCGGGGATGCCACCGGACCGCTTCAGCAGAGCCGCCAGGTGCATCAGGTTCCACGTCATGAAGGTGGTGTTCCGATTGGTGAAGTCGTTCTCCGGGCCGCCCGACCCCTCGTCCAGGTAGGAAGGGCCCGGCCCCGCCTCACCGATCCAGCCGGCGTCGGCCTGCGGTGGTACGGAGTAGCCCAGGTGTTGGAGGCTGTAGAGCAGGTTCATGGCGCAGTGTTTGACCCCGTCCTCGTTGCCGGTGATCAGGCAGCCGCCGACCCGCCCGTAATAGGCGTACTGGCCCTGCGCGTTGAGGGTGCTGGAGCAGGCGTACAACCGCTCCACGACCTGCTTCATCACCGAACTGTTGTCACCCAGCCAGATCGGCCCGCACAGCACCAGGATGTCGGCGGCCATCACCTGCGCGTACAACTGCGGCCACTCGTCGGAAGCCCAGCCGTGTTCGGTCATGTCCGGCCACACGCCGGTTGCGATGTCGTGGTCCACGGCGCGGATCAGCTGGGTTTTCACTCCGGCCGCCGCCATCACGGCGCGACTCCTGTCGATGAGGCCCTCGGTATTGCTGACTTCGGGCGACCGCTTGAGCGTGCAGTTGATGTAGAGGGCGCTCAAGTCCTCGTAGCGGTAGGTCGTATCGCTGGATGCCATAGCCGTCAGCCTGAAGCGTTCCGGGGGCGACTGCCACCGCTGTGGCCCGTAGGAGCGACCCTTCCCGGCAGACGCGGAACCGCCCCGCCGGGACGGACCGGCGGGGCGGTGGCTGGAGGGGACGGGCGGCTGGGCTCATCCGTTGCGCGGTCCGGGGAAGGACCCGGTACGGGCAGGCACCGGCGTCTCCTCGCGCGTCCCCTGTGAGCCGGAGGAGGGCTGCGGCGGCATCGAACGGGCAGCCGGGACCGAGTGGATGCCCACCGGTCGGGACACGGCCTCGGCCGGTGTCTCCGCGGCCTCTCCCGTCCCCGGCTGCGTCCGCCGCGCGCCGTAGCGGCGGTGTACCGCTTGCTTGGTGACCCCCAGTGCCGAACCCACCGCGTCCCAGGAGAAGCCGAGCGAGCGGTCGAAGTCGACCGCGGCGGTGACCAGGGTCTCGACGCTGTCCCGCAGTTCCTGGGCCAGACGCACGGTGGGCGCGGGGGCCCGGCCGTAGACGACGAAGCCCGTGGAGGGCCCGGAGCGGCGCGGACGGTAGACGTTGCCGAGTTGGGCGGTGAGGGTGCGCAAAGCATCCACCTGCCGGCGAACCCGCTCGATGTCCCGCACCAGGAGGTGCAGGCTGGCCCGCGCTTGGGCGTCGTGGGTGGCGTGGTCGGCCATGAGTAAGCCTCTCGAACCGGCGATAACGGAACCGGACCGCAGTGGGTCGTTCCGAAAGGAACGACCCACGCCATGCAGCCCGTTTTGGTCAATCTCACTTGACCAACGCGCCAGCAGGTGAAGTGGTCACGCTATGGGGGCGTGTCGGAATATGCAGGAGGCGCACCAGGACGTGTACGCCCCGGCAGGGCTTCGACCTGGCGCCACCCACCCGGAGGCCGTCGTCCGCCTCGGTTTGCCACGGGGCGTCAGAGGCCGTGCACCGCAAGGAGAGGGGCGCCTTGAGGACCAACGGTGTTCAGTGGCCCGGGGACGCCGGTGGGCGCGACGCCCGGCGTCTGGCGCCCATCGGGGGATCGCGGGGCAGCCCTTAGACTGGTGTGCTGCTTGTCGGATACGGCGCCGGAACGCCGAGATTGCGAGGTAAGACTCCAGTGAAGCTCGTCTTCGCGGGCACCCCCGAGGTGGCCGTTCCCGCCCTGGACGCCCTGATCGCATCCGGTCGCCACGAGGTCGCCGCCGTCGTCACCCGCCCCGATGCGCCGGCCGGCCGCGGGCGGCGCCTGGTCGCCAGCCCCGTCGCGCAGCGCGCCGAGGAAGCCGGCATCGAGGTACTCAAGCCGCGCCGACCCCGCGAGGAGGACTTCCTCGCCCGGCTGCGTGAGATCGGACCCGACTGCTGCCCGGTCGTGGCGTACGGCGCCATCCTGCCCAAGACCGCCCTGGACATCCCCACCCGTGGTTGGGTGAACCTGCACTTCTCGCTGTTGCCCGCCTGGCGGGGCGCGGCCCCCGTGCAGCACGCGATCCTCGCCGGCGACGAGATGACCGGCGCCTCCACGTTCCTCATCGAGGAGGGGCTGGACTCCGGCCCGGTCTACGGAGTGCTGACCGAGCAGGTTCGGTCCACGGACACCAGCGGTGACCTGCTGACCCGTCTGGCCTTCGCCGGCGCCGGTCTGCTCACCGCGACCATGGACGGCATCGAGGACGGCACGCTGCGGGCCGAGCCGCAGTCCGTGGACGGGGTGTCCCTCGCACCGAAGATCACCGTTGCCGACGCGGAGATCGACTGGAGCGCGCCCGCGCTGCGTGCCGACCGCGTGGTGCGCGGTTGCACGCCCGCGCCGGGCGCCTGGACGGTCTTCCGTGGCGAGCGCCTCAAAGTGATCGCGCTGGCGCTGGTGCCGGAGCGCTCCGACCTCCACCCGGGCGAGTTGGCCGCGGCGAAGAACAGCGTCCATGTGGGCACCGGTTCGCACGCGGCGGAACTGCTCTGGGTGCAGCCCCAGGGCAAGAAGCCGATGAGGGCGGCCGACTGGGCCCGCGGGGTCCGCATCGCCTCCGGTGAGCGGTTCACCGCCGCCACCTGAGCCGGCCTATCCTGAAACCGGGCCCGACGCCCCGACCTCACGGGGCCGCCCCGTGACGGCCATCCGCCGAGCCCTTCGGGCCGGCCCCGCACCACCGTTCGCACCCCTTCACCCCAGCGGAGCACCTTCCACGTGAACGACCAGCCTCGTCGCCGTCCCACCGCGCAGCAGGGCGCCAGGCAGGCCAAGGCCTACCGGCGCCCGAAGAAGGACCCGGTCCGCATCCTCGCGTTCGAGGCGTTGCGGGCCGTCGACGAGCGAGACGCGTACGCCAACTTGGTGCTCCCGCCGTTGCTCCGCAAGGCCCGTGAGGCCGCGGGAGCCAAGGGCGGGACCTTCGAGGCGCGGGATGCGGCCCTGGCGACCGAGTTGGTCTATGGAACCCTGCGCCGGCAGGGCACCTACGACGCGATCATCTCCGCTTGCATCGACCGGCCGCTGCGCGAGGTGGATCCACCCGTGCTCGACGTCCTCGCCCTCGGCGCCCACCAACTGCTGGCCACCCGCATCCCCAGTCACGCCGCGGTTTCCGCCAGCGTGGAACTGGCCCGGGTGGTGCTGGGTGATGGCCGGGCCAAGTTCGTCAACGCCGTGCTTCGGAAGATCGCGGCCGATGACCTGGAGGGTTGGTTGGCGAAGATCGCCCCGCCCTACGAGCAGGACGCGGAGGAGCACCTCGCCGTCGTCCACTCCCACCCCCGCTGGGTCGTCTCCGCCCTGTGGGACTCCCTGGGCGGCCCGCGGGCCGGCATCGAGGACCTGCTGGAGGCCGACAACGAGCGCCCCGAGGTCACTTTGGTCGCGCGGCCGGGCAAGGTCGGCGCCGAGGAACTGCGTCGGGCTGTCGGGGAGGACCGCACCCTGCCGGGCCGTTGGTCCCCCTACGCGGTCCGGCTCGCAGAAGGCGGCGAGCCCGGGGCCATCGAGGCCGTCCGGGAGGGCCGCGCGGGTGTTCAGGACGAGGGCAGCCAACTGGTCGCGCTGGCCCTGGCCGACGCCCCCCTGGAGGGACGCGACGAGCGCTGGCTGGACGGTTGCGCAGGCCCCGGCGGCAAGGCGGCCTTGTTGGCGGCGCTCGCCGCGCAGCGCGGGGCCTTCCTGCTTGCTTCTGAGAAGCAACCGCACCGGGCGCGCCTGGTCGAGCGGGCCCTGGAAGGCAACCCGGGCCCGTACCAGGTGATCGCGGCGGACGGTACCCGTCCGCCGTGGATGCCGGGCTCCTTCGACCGGGTTCTCGTGGACGTCCCCTGCACCGGGCTGGGGGCGCTGCGGCGGCGGCCCGAGGCTCGCTGGCGCCGGCGTCCGGAAGATTTGGACGGTTTCGCCCCATTGCAGCGGGCCCTGCTACGCGAGGCGCTCTCGGCGGTGCGGGTCGGCGGAGTGGTGGGCTACGCCACCTGTTCCCCGCACCTGGCGGAGACCCGTGTCGTCGTCGAGGACGTGCTTCGGGGGCGGGGGAGCGAGCGACCGGTGCTGGCCGAGTGGGTGGATGCCCGTCCGCTGATGCAGGGCGTCCCGGCGCTCGGGGAGGGCCCCGACGTACAGCTCTGGCCGCACCTGCACGGCACCGACGCGATGTACCTCGCCCTGCTGCGGCGCACCGCCTGAGCAGGGCGCTGCGGGCACGACGACGGATCCGGCGATGTGCGGGCAGGTCCCTGGTGGGCAAAGCGACTGAAAGCCGCGCTTCGGGCGGTTCGGGGGCGACGCGGGACCCGGGGCGCACACCGGGGCAGGGTGCGGGGCGAGCGCGGGGCCCCGGGCATGGCAGGCTTGGGGCATGGCCGTTCAGATCAACCCCAGCATCCTGTCCGCGGACTTCTCCCGACTCGCGGAGGAGGCCAAGGCCGTCGCCGGAGCCGACTGGCTGCATGTCGATGTCATGGACAACCATTTCGTGCCCAACCTGACCCTCGGCGTGCCGGTCGTCGAGTCGCTCAGCAGGGCCACGGACATCCCGCTGGACCTGCACCTCATGATCGAGGACCCGGACCGCTGGGCGCCGCAGTACATCGAGGCGGGGGCGGGTTCGGTGACCTTCCACGCCGAGGCGGCCGGTGCCCCGGTGCGGCTGGCGAGGGAGATCCGGGCGAAGGGGGCCCGGGCGGCGATGGCCCTCAAGCCGGCGACGCCCGTTGAGCAGTTCGAGGACATCCTCCCCGAGCTGGACATGTTGTTGATCATGACGGTCGAGCCCGGGTTCGGCGGTCAGCCCTTTCTCGACGTCATGCTCCCCAAGATCCGCCGCACCCGTGAGCTGATCTCCAAGCACGGTCTTGAGCTGTGGCTTCAGGTCGACGGCGGAGTCTCCGCCAGCACCATCGAGCGTTGCGCGGAGGCCGGCGCTGACGTGTTCGTGGCCGGTTCCGCGGTCTACGGCGCGGTGGATCCGGCGGCTGCCGTGCGGACGCTGCGAGAGCAGGCGGACGCGGCGATCTCCGCCGCGCCGTGGGCCTGCGCCCATTGATCCGGCGTGCCGGGCCCGTACCGGCCGTGATGGAGACGGCGACCGGGAAGGTTTCCAGGGGACGGCTCGGTGAACAGCGTCCGTCCGGACCGATCACGGCCCGCCGGATCTGACAGGATGAACGGCGAGTCGAGAATGTGAACAGCAGTGAGGAGAGCGCGGTGTCTGCTATGTCGGCGGGACGGTCAGCCCTGCGGATGGGACCCGCGGAGCTGGTGCAGGCGGCGGCCATGGCCCGCCGCTTCTACCTGGAGGGCAAATCCAAGATCCAGATCGCCGAGGAGTTCGGCGTGAGCCGTTTCAAGGTGGCCCGGGTCCTGGAAACCGCCCTGGAATGCGATCTGGTACGGATCGAGATCCGAGTTCCGGCCGAGCTGGACGCCGAGCGGTCCGACGCGCTGCGTTCCCGGTACGGGCTGCGGCACGCCGTCGTCGTGGAGTCCCCTGCGGAGGAGGTCGACCTGGAGGGGGAGGGCGCCGATCCGGAGAACCTGGGTGCTGTCGCTGCCGACCTGCTCGGTGAGCTCGTCACCGAGGGCGATGTGCTCGGCCTCGCCTGGGGGCGCTCCACCATCCACATGGCGGCGGCGCTGCACCGGCTGCCGCCGTGCACCGTCGTCCAGCTGACCGGTGTGTACGACGCGGGCACCGCCGAGCGCGGCTCGGTGGAGGCGGTCCGGCGGGCGGCCCAGGTCTCGGGCGGGGACGCCCACCCGATCTACGCGCCGATGCTGCTTCCCGACCCGGCCACGGCAGCCGCGCTGCGCAGCCAGACCGGCATCGCCCGGGCATTCGAGTACTTCGACAAGGTCACCGTGGCCGCGGTGTCGATCGGTTCCTGGGAGCCGGGCATTTCCACCGTGCACGACATGCTGACCGACGAGGAACGCGCGCACTACGCCTCGCTCGGTGTTGCCGCCGAGATGTCCGCGCATCTGTTCGACAAGCAGGGGCGGCGGGTAGGCCGCGACCTCGGCGAGCGCTGCATCACCGTCGAGGCCGAGCGGCTGCGCCGCATCCCCGAGGTCGTGGCCATCGCCGGCGGACTGCGCAAGGCCTCGGCGATCGGCGCCGTCCTCAGGTCCGGTCTGGTAACCAGCCTGGTCACGGACACCTCTGCGGCCGACTACCTGCTCACCGAGTCCGAGCCGGGCCCCCGGCCCGCCCTGGAGCGCGCCGACCCCGACAGCCACGAGGTCAGCGGACGCTGACCGGCAGGGCCCCTCAACCGTAGATGCGCCGTGCGTTCTCCGCGCAGATCAGTGCGGCCACCCGGTCCGCGTCCGCCGGGGACCAGGCGTTACCGGTGACCCAGTCGCCCAGGAGCTCCGCCAGGGCCTGCCCGAAGGCGCGCGCCCCCACCAGATAGAGCTCCGGCAGCCCGTACGCGTCGGTGGAGAAGAGCAGTTTGCCGAACGGCACGAGCTCCAACAGCTCGCCCAGGACCGCTCCGGCGCGCGCTGCCGCATGGCTGAGGGTGAGTCCGAGGTCTGCGTACACGTGCGGGTAGACCGCGGCCAAGTATGCGGCGCCGCGGTGGTACGGATAGCCGTGCAGCAGTACCAGCGGACAGCCCGTCGGGGCGACCGCCCGCACGAAGTCCGTCAGCAGCAACGGATCGCTGCGGTGCAGCCGGAGGTCCGGGTCTCCGAAACCGGTGTGCAGCTGGAGCGGGAGGCCAGTACGTACCGCCGACCACCACAGATGACGCAGCAGGAACGGGTCCCTGAGCCGGCCGCCGGGCGGTCGCCGGTCCAGCCAGCGGAACGCCGCGCAACCCAACTCCGCCGGAGTCGGTGGCTCAGGCGGCAGGTCCAGACCGTGACGGTAGGCGGCGACCGACTTGAAGCCGGCCGCGGTCCGGGCGGCCAGGTCGATCTCGTCCTGGAGTCGGGTCAGGAACTCCTCGGGGGAGTCCGTTGCGTCCGCCGCCCCTTCGGCGAGCGACTCCAGCCGCACGATCTCCCGGGCTCGTGCCGCCTGGCCGCCACCCGCCGATGGTGCGGTGGCCAGATAGGCCAGTTCCGAGGGCGAAGTCAGGTCTCCGGCCAGCCCCGTGTCCACCAGGAACTCGGTGATCCCGCAACTCGCGAGCATCCGGCGGGTCACCTCCCGCGGTCCCAGTTCGGTGCGCCGTTCGAGATAGCGAGCCGGCGGGCAGTGCGGCTCCAGGTCGAGCACCGGCGCGCACCAGCGGCGCACGGCGAAGCCGAGCTGGGTGTCGAAGTAGCTGGTCCCGGGCGCCGGCGGGGCGTCCGCCTCGGTGAGGAAGTGCTCGAATCCGGAGCGGCTCAGCGGCCGGCGCGCCACCCCGTGGCAGTGCTGGTCGAGCAGCGGCGGCAGCTCCCAGCCGGCTCCATGTGCTTCGAGGGCCATCTCAGTACCTGCCCCGAGTGGCATCGGCGATCTCCTGCGGGTCGGCGCCCGCGAACAGCTCGACCTCGCCGGCCCGCACCGCCGCCACCGCTTCGAACAGTGGATCGCCCAGGGCTTCGCGCAGGACCGCGGAGTTGCGGAAGGCTTCCAGGGACTGCGCCAGGGAGGCGGGCAGCCGCAGGCTGCCGGCGTCGGCCGCCCGCACCGGATCGCCGGCCACCGGCAGGGGCAGCTTCAGGCCGTCGGCCATCCCCGCCAGGCCCGCCGCGATCACCGAGCCCGTCACCAGGTACGGGTTGGCTGCCGCGTCGAACGGTTTGACCTCGGCGTTCGCCGCCACCGGGTCGTCTGCGGGGCCGGGTACGAAGCGTACGGCCGCCTCCCTGTTCTCCACCCCCCAACAGGTGAACACGCCCGCCCAGCGCGAGGGCTCCAGCCGCAGATAGCTCGCCGGGGTGGGGGCGCCCAGGGCGAGCAGGGCGGGCAGCTCGCGCAGCACGCCCGCCAGGAATGCCTCGCACTCCTCGGTCATCCCCGCCGGCCCCGGCCCGCCGCGGCACAGGTTGACCCCGGCACGCCACAGGCTCAGGTGCAGGTGTGCGCCGTTGCCCACGTCGCCGGCGTGCACCACAGGTCCAAAGAGTGCGGTCAGCCCGTGGCGCACCGATACGGCCCGGATCGTCTCGCGCACCAGCACGGCGAGATCGGCCGCGCCCACCGGGTCGGAAGGGGCGACGGACACCTCGAACTGGCCGGGTGAGTACTCCGGGTGGATCTGGAGCACCTCCACACCCTGATCCCGTAGGGCCGTCAGCACCTGCACCAGGTAGTCGGAGAGTTCACTGACCCGGGCCATCCCGTAGGCGGGGCCGGGGCCGGCGTACCGGGGCGCGGTGCCGGGCTCGTCGGCCCCGGTCACCACCGTCCACTCGGTCTCGAGGCCCATGAGTAGTTCCAGCCCGTCCCGGGTGGCGGCCCGGTCCACCATCCGGCGGGCGAACAGCCGCTGACAGCAGGGCGCGGGTGCACCCTGCTGGTCGTACCGGTCCGCGGGCGCCCAGGCCCAGCCGGGCTGGCCGGCCAGTACGGTGAGTCGGTCCAGGTCGGGGAAGAGGCGCAGGTCGCCGTCCGGGCCTCCGACGTAGGGGCTCTCCGTCGTCGAATCGTCCACCAGGTACACGTCGAAGACGGGTGACAGGCCCGCTCCGCGGGCGAGGACCTGGGGCAACCGGGACACCGGGACTGCCTTGACCCTGGTGATGCCGGCGTTGTCGACGACGGTCAGGGCCAGGGCGTGCACACCCTCCGCGGCCAGCCGGCCGGCCTGTGAGCGCGCTCGTTGCGCCTCCGCCGTCCAGGCCGCCTCCTGCTCGTCGGCTCGATCGGGCCACTGCTGCGATGACGTCTCCACACCGGCCATCCCTACCCCGATGAGCCCGTCGTGCGCTCGGTTAGCGTCGGTCGGCGTTCTTTGGAAGCATCGGCGGCATGCGTTCGCAGCGGCCGGGCCGCATTCCCCTGCGCACGCTGGGGGCCGTGTTCCTCAGCGTGCTCCTGGCCCTGTCGGCCTGCACCGGCGGTCGTGGCACGACCGCCGAGACCCCGGGTGCCACCCGGACGGCTGTCGCCCAGCAGACCCCCGGTTGGGCCAGGGGGATGGCGACCGTACGGGTCGGTGCACTACCGGCGCAGGCCCGGCACACCCTGGAGCTGATCGAGGCCGGCGGCCCCTACCCGTACCGGCAGGACGGCACCGTCTTCGGGAACTTCGAGCGGCTGTTGCCGAAGCAACCGCGCGGCCACTACCGCGAGTACACCGTGCCCACCCCGGCGGAGGGCAGCCGGGGCGCACGGCGGCTGGTGACCGGGCGGGCGGGGGAGGTCTACTACACCGACGACCACTACGAGAGCTTCAGGGCGGTGCTGCGTTGACCGAAGACGACAAGGGCCTCGGGGCCGGGCCGTTGACGGCCGTCCTTCAGGGGCACCGGCCGCCCGCGGTCCTGCACTGGCCGGACGGCCTGGTGCTGGGTCCCGCGCTGGCCGCGGCGAGGGCCGCGGGTTGGACGACGGCCGTGCTCGACCTGGCAGGGGTCGCCGACAAGACGGCGTTCATGCGGCGGAGTTCGGTGGCGTTGCACCTGCCGGACTGGTTCGGCCACAACTGGGACGCGCTGGCCGACTGCCTCAGGGACCCGTCCTGGCTGCCCGCAGACGGCGGCCGGGTGCTGGCCGTGTGTTCCTGGCTTCCCTATGCGAAAGCGCGGCCGGCCGAGTGGGACGTGGTGCAGGAGGTGCTGGACGCAGCTGTGGACTTCTGGCGCGGAACCCGCACGCCGCTGGTCGTGGTGGTCGCCGACAGCGGTTCGTAGCGCCGGGAGCCGGTGGCCGGGAGGGAGCGGCGCCCCTCCCGGCCTCCGTTTCAGCTCCAGCTGGCGTGCAGCGGCTTGCCCTCGGCGTAGCCCGAGGCGGACTGAACGCCGACGACGGCCTTCTCCTGGAACTCCGCCAGGGAGCCGGCCCCCGCGTAGGTGCAGGAGGACCGGACGCCCGCGATGATCGAGTCGATGAGGTCCTCGACGCCCGGGCGGGCCGGGTCGAGGAACATCCGCGAGGTGGAGATGCCCTCTTCGAACAGGGCCTTGCGGGCACGGTCGTACGCGGACTCCTCCGAGGTGCGGTTGCGCACGGCACGGGCGGAGGCCATGCCGAAGGACTCCTTGTAGAGGCGGCCGTCGGCGGACTGCTGGAGGTCGCCCGGCGACTCGTACGTCCCAGCGAACCAGGAGCCGACCATCACGTTGGACGCTCCGGCGGCCAGGGCCATCGCCACGTCGCGCGGGTGCCGGACCCCGCCGTCTGCCCAGACGTGCTTGCCGTACTTCTTCGCCTCCGCGGCGCATTCGAGCACCGCGGAGAACTGCGGGCGGCCCACGCCGGTCATCATGCGGGTGGTGCACATGGCGCCGGGGCCGACACCCACCTTGATGATGTCCGCTCCGGCGTCGATGAGGTCCTTGACGCCCTCGGCGGCGACGATGTTGCCGGCGACGATGGGGACCTGCGGGTCGAGGGCGCGCACCAACTTGATGGCGTTGATCATCGATTCCTGGTGGCCGTGGGCCGTGTCGATGACGAGGGTGTCCACGCCGGCGTCGAGGAGCTGCTTGGCCTTGCCCGCCACGTCGCCGTTGATGCCGACGGCCGCCGCGATCCGCAGCCGGCCGTTGGCGTCCACGGCGGGGGTGTACAGGGTCGCGCGCAGGGCGCCCTTGCGCGTCAGGATGCCGACGAGTCGGCCCTCCTCGTCGACGGCGGGGGCGAGCTTGCGGTGGCCGGCGTCGAGCTGGGTGAAGGCATCCCGCGGGTCGATGTCGGCCTTGATGAGCAGAAGTTCGCGCGACATCACCTCGGACAGCTGGGTGAAACGGTCCACGCCGTTCAGGTCGTGCTCGGTGACCACGCCGATGGGACGCTGGTCGGCGTCGACGACCACCCCTGCGCCGTGGGCGCGCTTGGGCAGCAGCGACAGGGCGTCGGCGACGGTCTGGGAGGGCGACAGCGTGATCGGTGTGTCGAGGACGTGGTGGCGACCCTTGACCCAGGAGATCACCTCGGTGATGACCTCGATCGGGATGTCCTGGGGGATCACCACGAGCCCGCCGCGGCGGGCGACCGTCTCCGCCATCCGGCGGCCTGCGATTGCCGTCATGTTGGCGACGACCAGCGGGATCGTGGTACCCGTGCCGTCCGGGGCGGACAGGTCGACGCCCTGCCGGGAGCCGACCGCTGAGCGGCTCGGCACCATGAACACATCGTCGTACGTCAGGTCGTAGGGGACCGAGGGGGTGTCTACGTGGCGACCGGTGCCGGGCTCAAGGAAACGCATAAACCACACATTTTCACGCGATGCGGTGCAGGTCACTACCACGTAGGCACAACGAAGGACCCCCGCTTACGTGTACTCCTCCAAAGGTGGGGGAGTCGGTACGACCCGACGGGGGCTCAGTGCCAGGCAGCGAACCTGCCTTACCGCTGGATACTACCCGGCCGCCGCGCGACGTGACATCCGGGCATGTGACCCACCTCACAGAATCGGGGTCGAACATCCCTGTGCGCACCCCCGTGTCTTCCCATGCCTGGCGCCCGAGCGGCAGGAAACACGGGGAAACGAACACCGGGGAGAGATCATGGGCACGTTTCGGGGAGCCTCCGTCGCGGCGGCCGTCGCGGTCATCGCACTGGCGGCCACCGGCTGCGGAGAGGTCAAGGGAGACGCGGCCGCAAGTGACACGGTGGGAGCCGCAGCCGACGCCCAACCGGCCGCGGGCGCCGAGGGCCGGCTGGGGATCCGGACCGATGGTGAGCTCGGCCGCGTCCTCACCGACGTCGCTGGCCTCACCCTCTACCGCTTCGACAAGGGCAGCGCCGAGCCGCCGAAGTCCTCCTGCGAGGGCGACTGTGCGACGACGTGGCCGCCGGTGCCGGCGGGTGGCGCGCAGGCTCCGGAGGGCGTCGATTCCGCCCTGTTGGGCGAGGTGCAGCGCGCGGACGGCAGTAAGCAGCTCACGGTGGCCGGCTGGCCGATGTACCGCTACGCCAAAGACACCCAGCCGGGCGACCAGAAGGGGCAGGGGGTGGGTGGCGTGTGGTTCGCCGCGGCTCCGGACGGCAAGAAGGCGGCCGACCGGGGGGCGGCCGAGGCGGAGCAGCAGCCGGTGGAGTCCGCAGCGGTCCCCGCTGATCTGCCCGGTCTCTCCGTGCGCAAGGATCCTGAGCTCGGTGAGATCGTGATCGATGGCGCGGGCATGACCGTGTACCGCTTCAAGCCGGACACGCAGTGGCCGATGGTCTCCAAGTGTGCGGGCGACTGCGTCAAGAAGTGGCCGGTGGTGCCCCCGGTCCCGCAGAACGACACCCGCGGCATCACGGAGAAGAACTACCAGGTTCTGGACCGTCCGGACGGACTCAAGCAGCAGTCCATCAACTGCTGGCCCGTGTACACCTTCTCCGGCGACAAGAAGCCTGGCGACACCAACGGCCAAGGGCTGGGCGGCACCTGGTACGCCGTCTCTCCGGCCGGCAAGCTCGTCGGCGTCGCCGGTTAGCGGCCCGCTCGCAGCTCGGCACGCAGGCCCGCGCGGTCCCCCCAGGACCGCGCGGGCCTGCGTATGCCCAAGGTGGCGGCCAGCTCGTATGGCGGCGCAAGCGGGTGAGGGGGTGTCACCGCACACCAGAGACCCGGAAGTCGAGCCCCGGTCCGGAGTCGACACGCCCCGGCCGAAGGCGCTCGCCTGAGTGTGACGGCGACGAGCTCGCGATAACTTCCCAAACCGGAACATACTGGGAAAGGAACTTGATCGTGCCTCCTCTGCCCACTGATACGGAGCCCACGCCTCGCACGGCTTCGCTCCTGCGGTCACCTACTCGTTCGCCGAGAGCCCGTTGGTCCCTCCTTCTCGCCGCGGTCCTCACCGCCGCCCCGAGCGTGGAGGCGACGGCCCTGTCGTCGTCGGCCGGATCGCATGCGCATCGCCTGGGCGCGTCCGGCGGCAACGAACAGAGCGCCACCCGGATCCCGTGCGAGACCGACGCCCTCATCGACGCGATCACCGAGCTCAACGAAACCGGGGGCGGCCACCTCGCTCTGTCCAAGAAGTGCACCTACGTGCTGGACGAGGCTGCGCAGGGAGGCAGTGGGCTGCCCACCGTCACCGCGCCGATCACCATTCACGGCGCTCACGCCACGCTTCTGCGAAGGGACACCGCCGAGGCGTTCGGCATCTTCACGGTCGCCGACGGTGGAAAACTGGAGCTCCGCCAGCTCACCGTGTCGGGAGGCGAGTGCGCGGATGAACCCGGGCTGGACGGCGGTGGTGGCATCTTCGTGCAGCAGGGCGGACGAGTGGGGCTCGACCGGGTCAACCTGACCGGCAACACGGTCGCGGACACGACGACGCAAAGTGGTGGCGCCCTCTACAACCACGGCGTCGCCGTCATCGAGAACAGCACCCTCTCCCAGAACGTCGCCTACGACGGTGGTGCCGTCTTCAACGCGCCGGGTGCGGAACTGGCCGTCACGAAGTCGAAGCTGACGCACAACACCGCCACCAACACCGGTGGCGCCCTGCACCAAGGGGCGCAGGCCGTCATCAAGGACAGCCTCTTCAGCGACAACCGTTCCGAGGGCGAGTCCGGCGGAGCCATCTACAACCTCGACACCGACCTTCGCGTCCTGCGCACCGCTTTCCTGCGAAACCTTGCCGCAGACGACGGTGGTGCCCTCATCAACAAGGGTTCGGGAACGCTCACGATGAAGGACGCCAAGATCCGCGACAACAACGCCGACAGTTACGGCGGAGGCCTCTACGTGGAAGGGAACGCGCTGATCGAGGACACGTACATCGAGGCGAACGTGGCCACCAACGCCCGCGGTGGCGGAATCTACGTCAACGAGGCCGGCGAAGTGGTCATCCGGCGAACCACGATCACCAGGAACCGAGCTGTCGGCTCCGGCGCCACCGCCGGTGGGTTGCAGGTCGAGGACGGCTCGATCACCCTCGCCGACACCCGCATCACGGAGAACTTCTCGGACCTGAAGCCCGGCGGCGTGATGAGCCTGGTGCCCGTCGTTGTCACGGGCAAGACCGTCATCAAGGGAAACCAGCCCACCAACTGTTCGGGCAGTATCGAGCCGGTTCCCGGTTGCACCGACTGACCGGTGCCGAGGTGGGGGTGCGTCGGCCCGGTCACCGCGGGGTCGGCGCCCTCGCCGGCTCGACGAATCCGGCCGGGCTGGTGGTCAACTCGTCCGCAGCCCGGCCGGAACGGCCGCGGATCACGGCAAGCCCGTCTGCCGTCCTAGAGCGGCCCCTACACTCCGAACCATGTTGCGCGTACTGGCGGTTGACGACGAGAGGCCCCTACTGGAGGAACTCCTCTACCTGTTGCGCGCCGATCCGCGGGTGCGCAGTGCGCAGGGTGCCACGGACGCCACCGACGCGCTCCGTCGCATCACCCGGGCCCTGGATGCCGGGCCGGACGAGGAGGAGGCCATCGACGTGGTCTTCCTCGACATCCACATGGCCGGTCTGACCGGTCTCGACATCGCCAGGCTGCTTGCCGGTTTCGCCCGACCGCCGCTGATCGTCTTTGTCACCGCCCACGAAGGCTTCGCGGTCCAGGCCTTCGACCTCAAGGCCGTCGACTACGTCCTCAAGCCGGTCCGCCCCCAGCGGCTGGCGGAAGCCGTACGGCGGGCCGGCCACCTGGTGGAACTCGCCCGCAGCTCCGCCCAGCCGGCGGCTGCCGTGTCGACCCGGTCGACCTCGACGTCGGGACCCCCGGGGGGCCCGGGTCAGGACGCAGGGGCGGAGCAGATCGCCGTCGAACTCGGTGGGGTGACCCGCTTCCTCCCGATCGGCGACATCCTCCATGCCGAGGCCCAGGGTGACTACGCGCGCCTGCACACCGAGGAAGGCAGCCACTTGGTCCGCATCGCGCTGTCCACACTGGAGGAGCGCTGGTCCGCACGGGGCTTCCTGCGCATCCACCGCCGCCACCTGGTCGCACTGAACCGGATCGAAGAGCTGCGAATGGATTCCGGAGCCACTACCGTCCGGGTCGGCGGGGCCGATCTCACCGTCAGCCGGCGCCACGCCCGTGAACTCCGGGACCTGCTGATGAGGCGGGCCACCGGCTGAGGTCCTGGTCGTGGCCGCACCGCGGGGCGGCCGGAGCTCCGCCCCCCGTCTCCGCAACGGCGGCCCGCCAGTGCGTAGACTCCCGTCACCCTTCAGTTCACGCCCGAGGACGCGCCGGTGAACCAGACGTACGCGCTGACCGCGGTCACCGCGGTCGTCGTGGCCACCGTCCTGGTGGGCGCGCTCGGGCTGCGGATATCCCGCACCACCTCCGACTTCTACGTGGCCTCACGCACCGTCAGGCCACGGTTGAACGCGGCTGCCATCAGCGGCGAGTACCTCTCCGCGGCCTCCTTCCTCGGCATCGCGGGCCTGGTGCTCGTCCAGGGACCCGAAATGCTCTGGTACCCGGTCGGCTACACCGCGGGGTACCTGGTCCTGCTGGTACTGGTGGCCGCCCCGTTGCGGCGCTCGGGTGCCTACACCCTTCCAGACTTCGCCGAAGACCGGCTGGAATCATCTCTGGTGCGCCGTCTCGCCGGGATCTTCGTCGTCGGCGTGGGATGGCTCTACCTGCTGCCCCAACTCCAGGGCGCAGGACTCACCTTGGAGGTCCTGACAGGGGCGCCACGCTGGGTGGGTGGGCTGGTGGTGGCACTGGTGGTGACCGCGACGGTGGCCGCCGGCGGCATGCGCAGCATCACTTTCGTCCAGGCGTTCCAGTACTGGCTCAAACTCACTGCCCTCCTGGTGCCCGCCTTCTTCCTGATCGCGGCCTGGTGTGCCGACGGCGCCCCCAGAGCCGGGTTCGACGCACCCGCCGCCTTCCGCCAGCACACCACCGTACGCATGGCCGACTCCGTCAGCATCACGCTCGAACAACCCCTGACGGTGGGCGTTCTCGGACGCGTGGACGCGACGGAACACCAGGGAGAGCCGGTCCGGCTCGCACCCGGGTCCCACCTGGTCCGGAGCGGGACCACCCTCAGCTTCCCCGCCGGAGCAGCGGTGCCCGCCACCGGGCCCGGCCCCACCGAGAGCGGCTCCAGCCTGTCCGAGCAGTTGCCGGCCACCCGTGAGGGCCACCGTCTCTACGAAACCTACGGGCTGATCCTGGCCACGTTCCTCGGCACCATGGGCCTGCCCCATGTGGCGGTGCGCTTCTACACCAGCCCGAACGGCCGGGCCGCGCGCCGTACCACCTTGGTGGTCCTCGCCCTGGTCGGTGGCTTCTACCTGCTTCCGCCCGTGTACGGTGCGCTCGGCCGGATCTACGTCCCGGAACTCTCCCTCACCAAGGAGGCCGACGCCGCGGTGCTGGTGTTACCCGATCGGATACTCGGCGGGGCCCTCGGTGACCTCCTCGGCGCACTGCTGGCCGGTGGGGCCTTCGCGGCCTTCCTGTCCACCGCCTCCGGGGTGACGATGGCGGTGGCGGGGGTGCTGCACCAGGACGTCCTACGCGCGCCGGGCGGGCGCAGGCTGCCCCTCGGCGCGGGCGCGTTGGGGGTGGGCGCCTTCCGGGCGGCCGTGGCGTTCGCCATGCTCGTGCCGTTGGCTGGAAGCGTGGTGGCCACCGAAGTGCCCGTCGCGGACGCGGTGGGGCTCGCCTTCGCCGTCTCCGCCTCCTCCTTCTGCCCCCTGCTGGTGCTTGGCATCTGGTGGCGCGGACTCACCGCGCCCGGCGCCGTCGCCGGACTGCTGGGCGGGGGCGGCGCAGCGCTGGGAGCCGTGATGGCCACCCGGGCGGGTCTCGCTCCGACGGGGTGGACACACACGCTGCTGGCCTGGCCCGCGGTGTGGTCGGTGCCCCTCGGCTTCAGCACCATGGTGCTGGTCTCCCTCGCCACCCGTTCCCGCATACCGGCGGGCACGGCTGCCACGCTGGCCAGGCTGCACCTGCCGGAGGGCTTCGCCTCGGACCGAGGGGCGGAGCGGTGACGGGGGCGCTGGTCGCGGCACTCACTGTCGGCGCCCTCCTCCTGGGGCTCGGATTCGTGCTGGGCCGCCGCCATCACTGCCCAGACGAGGGGGCCGGTGCCGACCTGGGAACCCCGGTGGAGAGGGCCACTTTCCACACGCTGCACACGGCTTCGCTCGCCGCGCCTTCGCTGCGGGGTGGACTCACCGGGGAGGCAGCCGGCAAGGCGGCCGGACGGCTGCGGTCCCTCCTGGGCACCGAGGCGCTGTGTCTGACCGACCGGGAAACGGTGCTCGCCTGGGACGGCCCCGGTGCGGCCCACCACGCGGGGGAGGTGATGGCGAAGGTGGCGGCCCTGTTGGAGACCGGGCGCAGCGAGAACCTGGCGGCTCGCTGCCTGGACCCGAGCTGCACCCTGCGCTGGGTGGTCATCGCCCCACTGACGGGGGAGGAAGGGGTACTGGGCGCGCTCGTCGCCTATGGATCGCGGGAATCGGCGGTGCTGGCGAGGGCGGCCACGGAAGTGGCACGGTGGGTGTCGGTGCAGTTGGAGCTCTCCGAGCTGGACCGTTCCAGGACCCGGCTGATGGAGGCGGAGATCCGGGCGCTGCGGGCTCAGATCTCGCCTCACTTCATCTTCAACTCGCTGGCGGCGATCGCGTCCTTCGTGCGTACCGACCCCGAGCGGGCCCGTGAACTGCTGCTGGAATTCGCTGACTTCACCCGCTACTCGTTCCGCAAGCACGGGGACTTCACCACCTTGGCCGAGGAACTGCGCTCCATCGAGCAGTACCTGGCGCTGGCCGGGGCGCGCTTCGGCGACCGACTCACGGTGACCTTGCAGGTGGCCCCCGAGGTGCTGCCGGTGGCACTGCCGTTCCTGTGCCTTCAGCCCCTGGTGGAGAACGCCGTCAAGCACGGGCTGGAGGACTCCCGCCACGGTTGCCGGATCACCATCGCGGCCCGGGACGCGGGCGCGGAGGCGGTCGTCACCATCGACGACAACGGGGTCGGGATGGACCCCGCGTTGTTGCGCCGCATCCTGGCCGGTCAGGCGCCGACCGCGACCTCGGGCGTCGGGCTGCCCAATGTCGATGAGCGGCTGCGTCAGGTGTACGGGGACGATTTCGGACTGGTCGTGGAGACGGCGGTCGGAGCCGGGATGAAGGTCACGGTGCGGCTGCCCAAGTACCGGGCGGGCGTACGCTCCGACGGTTGCTGAAGCGGGGGCGTGTGCCGCGTACCGCTTTCGGGTCCTGCTCATCAGGCGGCACGAGGGCGCCCGGTGGGCCCGGGGCGCGGCGAGGGCGCGGTGAGCGTGCGCAGCGCATCGGTGACCGACTTGCCGAGCACGGCGTGGCCGGCGTCGTTGGGGTGTAGGCCGTCAGCGAGGTGATCGGGTTCCAGCAGGTCACGGCCGGGGAGCAGGGCGAGTGCGCGGTCGCCGGTGGCAGCCCGGTCGTTGACGGCGCGTTCCATCGCATCGCGCAGGGCCCCAAGGCCGGCCCCCAGGCGGTTGGGAGTGTCTTCGGCTTCCGGACGCAGCAGCGGGGAGAGCACCAGGAGGGGGGTGTCGGGGTGGCCCTGTCGCACTATTTCGAGGAAGGCCCGGGTCGTCTCGTACATCAGGCCGGCGGAACTGGGGCTCTGGGACCAGCAGTTGGTTCCCCAGGCGAGAGTGAGGACGTCGGCGGGGAGTCTCGCCAGCTGTTCCGCGAGGGCGAGTTCGCCGCGGGCGCCGCCCGCGTAGCCGAGGTTGACGGTGTCCCAGCCGAGCGCCCGCCCGGCCACGGCGGTCCACCCGTGGGCGGGGCGGGTGGACCACCAGCCCTCCGTGATGGAGTCCCCGTGGACCACCCAGCGAGGTCCGCGGGGTGCCGGGGCCAGCGCGCCACCCACCGCGCGCACGCCCAGCAGCTGCGGCGACCGGGCCTGCGGTGGGTGCACGATGTAGGGTCCCCGGCCCGGTGGCAGGTCGATTCGGACACTGGCCTGGCCCGCGGGGTCGACGCACACCTCGTTGAGCACTCCGGCGCTGTTCCACAGGGTGAAGACGTGGGCGAGGCCGCGTAGCCCGTCGGTGGGCCCGGGCGGGGCTGCCCGATAGCGGATCTCCACCGCGTGGGCGGTCTCGGTGGCGAACTCCAGGCGCACTCCGATGGGCAGGGCGGCCCGTTCCCCGGTGTCCCAGGGCAGTCGGGCAAGGTCGGCGGGATCGGCGCGCACCGGTCGGCCCTGGTCCAGCCAGGCCACCCCGCGCAGGTAGGGCGCCGGGTCCTGCCATCCCTGCCCGTGGTGGTCGCTCTCGTTCCGGTCGTGTTCCTCGCCCCGTGCGCTCACCGCTCGCCTCCGCAGTCCGCCCCGCCGCCCCGTCCAGGCCCGGCTCCAGGCTGCTGCCCGGTGACGTACGGGTCCACACCGCGCCGTTCACCGGTGTGGTGCCGCTGGTCCCTGGGTGGCCGTGGCCAAGGCCCGGTGGGGCCGCTGTGCACCGATCGATCATTGATGCGCAACAAACACCCATCTGTTCCGGTTGCGCGCAATGATCACGCGCGTATGCGCAAGGTTGGTGCATTACGGGCGCGGGAGACAGCTCATAGGCTCACTCCTCGTACGTGGAGTGGCGCGACCGCCTGCTCGGCGGTCCCCCCTGCCTCGGCCATGCCTGGCCCTCGCCTGCTCACGGACCGCCCGGTCGCTGCCTGTCGAATCCCCGCAGTGAGAAGGAGTCCCCGGTGTTGGACCAAGGCCAAGCGCCGCCCGTCGCCCCCCAGCCGGACGGCGGAGCCCGCCGATCGGGCAGTCCGTTGCTGCGCCGCAAGCCGGTGGAGCAGTTGGTCGCGGAGGGAGGCCAGGGCGAGGGCGGCACACTGCGGCGCTCGCTCACGATGTGGCAGCTGACGATGATCAGCATCGGCGCCACCCTGGGCACCGGAATCTTCGTCGTGTTGGGCGAGGCCACCCCGCTGGCCGGCCCGGCGGTGGCGATCTCCTTCGTCATCGCAGGTCTGACCGCACTGTTCTCCGCCCTCTCGTACGCGGAGCTGGCCGGTTCCATCCCGGTGTCCGGGTCCTCCTACTCCTATGCCTACGCCACCATGGGTGAGCTCATCGCCTGGGTCTGCGGCTGGTGTCTGGTCCTTGAGTACGGTGTCTCCGTGGCCGCGGTGGCGGTCGGCTGGGGCGAGTACCTCAACGAACTGCTGGACGGCACGATCGGCCTGACCATCCCCGAAGGGATCTCCGCCCCCCTGGGCGAGGGCGGGTTCGTGAACCTGCCGGCGCTGGTCGTCGTCCTGCTGGCGATGCTCTTCCTGGTACGCGGGGCCAAGGAGAGCGCCCGGGTCAACACGATCATGGTCGTTGTGAAGATCGTGACCCTGCTGCTCTTCATCGGCATCGGCGTCATGGGCATCAAGGCGGGCAACTACGCCCCCCTGGCCCCCCTGGGCATGACCGGCATCAACGCCGCCGCGGCCACGCTGTTCTTCTCCTACATCGGCTTCGACGCCGCCTCCACCGCTGGTGAGGAAGCCAAGAACCCCAAGCGGGACCTACCGCGGGCGATCATGCTCTCCCTGGGCATCGTCACCGTCCTCTACTGCCTGGTGGCCCTGGTCGCCGTCGGCGCCATGCCCTGGCAGGACTTCGAGGGGACCGAGGCGGCGCTCGCACAGATCATGAAGGACGTCACCGGCCACAGCTTCTGGGGTGTGGTCCTGGCCGCCGGAGCCGTGGTGGCCATCGCCTCCGTGGTCTTCGCCGTCCTCTACGGCCAGACCCGCATCCTCTTCGCGATGTCCCGGGACGGACTGGTGCCCAAGGTGTTCGCCAAGGTGAATCCTCGCACCGGCGCCCCCCGCGCCAACGTGATCATCGTCTCATTGTTCTGCGGCACGCTGGCCGCGTTCATCCCGCTGGGTGAACTGGCCAACGCCACCAGCATCGGCACTCTCTTTGCCTTCGCTCTGGTGAACGTCGCCGTGGTCATCCTGCGCTATCGGCGCCCGGAGATGAACCGCACCTTCAAGGTGATGCTCTTCCCCGTCACGCCGATCCTCGGGTTCGTCGCCTGCCTCTACAACATGTGGGGCCTGCCGCTCGCCACCTGGATGGTCTTCGGCGGCTGGATGATCGCGGGCCTCGTGTTCTACTTCCTTTACGGCATCCGCCGCTCCCGTCTGGCCACGGCAGAGGTGGCCTCAGCAGAGAAGTGATCCACCCGCAGTGCGACTGAACGATCTCGACGAACGCATCGTGCACGCCCTCGCCGAGGACGCCCGCCGCTCCTACGCGGACATCGGCTCCGAGGTGGGCCTGTCCGCACCCGCCGTGAAACGGCGGGTGGACCGGCTGCGGTCCGAAGGCGCCATCACAGGCTTCACCGTCCGGGTGGATCCGGCGGCCATGGGCTGGGAGACCGAGGGGTTCGTCGAGATCTACTGCCGCCACAACACCTCGCCGGACGACATCCGGCGGGGGCTGGAGCGGTACCCCGAGGTGGTGTCCGCGTCCACCGTCACGGGTGACGCGGACGCCGTCGTGCAGGTCTTCGCCTCCGACATGCGCCACTTCGAGCGGGTCCTGGAGCGGATCGCCGGGGAACCCTTCGTCGAGCGGACCAAGTCCGTCCTGGTGCTCTCCCCGCTGCTGCGCCGTTTCTCCTCCGGCGCGCCCACCTAAGGCCGAGCCCTTAGGTCCCCGGCGGGCGCACGACGACGGCCACGGCACCTCGCCGCGTCTTCGGCGCGGACCGGTCCGGTTTCCCGGCGGGTACGCGATGGAGGCCAGGGCGCCCCAAGCCCGCCCCAGCACGTCCCTGCGAACGGCCCCTGCGGGGGCCGTTCGTGCAGGTGGGCGACGGAATGCGAGGGAAGATCACCAATGCCACGCAATGAATCGCCGCGGGGCTCGACCAACACGCAACGAATCGAGCGTCGCCGCGCAACGGTGGCGCCTTGTCCGTGGAGAACCACGAAACGTACCGTCTAAAGGTCACCTCTCACCCCACCACGCGACTGCCGAGGTCCCGCCATGCCGCTGCGCACCGCCCTCCTCCAGAGCTCCGGACGGCTCGGCCAGGTCGCCGACAACCTGAAGGCGCTGGACGAGGCCGCCGCGCGCGCCGCGCAAGCGGGTGCTGGGCTGCTGGTGACCTCCGAGCTGTTCCTCACCGGCTACGCCCTCGGTGAGCAGGTGGCGACGCTCGCCGAGCCTGCCGACGGACCTTCCGCACAAACCGTCGCGGACCTCGCCCGTCGCCACGGACTCGCCGTCCTGTACGGCTACCCGGAGCGGGACCCGGTGACCGGAGCCGTCCACAACTCCGCGCAGTTGGTGGACCGCGAGGGGCGGGCGCTGGCGAACTACCGCAAGACCCATCTCTTCGGCTGCTACGAGCAGGAACAGTTCACCCCCGGCGAGGCCACGGTCGTCCAGGCCGAACTCGACGGCCTCCGCATCGGCATCCTGATCTGCTACGACGTGGAGTTCCCGGAGAACGTGCGCTCGCACGCGCTCGCCGGAACGGACCTGCTGCTGGTGCCCACCGCGCAGATGCACCCCTTCCAGTTCGTCGCCGAACAGATGGTGCCGGTCCGCGCCTTCGAGAACCAGATGTACATCGCGTATGTCAACCGCACCGGTCCCGAAGCGGAGTTCGAGTTCGTCGGGCTGAGCTGCCTGGCCAGTCCGGACGGTGCCACCCGCGCCCGCGCCGGTCGCGGCGAGGAGTTGGTCTACGGCGAGGTCGACCCGGTGCTGCTCGCTGCTTCCCGTGAGCACAACCCGTACCTGCGGGACCGGAGGCCGGGCTTGTACGCCTCGCTCATCTGATCCGACCCGCCCGGCCCGTCCGCCGGGAGCCCCGCCTCCCGCCCCCTGTTTTGAGCCTTACCGCGCAAGGAGTCCGACCCATGACGTCCACGGTCCCCACCGCCGTCCCGCACGCCGACGGCCAGCCGCCGATCACCATGTTCGGGCCGGACTTCCCCTATGCGTATGACGACTTCCTCGCTCACCCGGCCGGCCTGGGTCAGATCCCGGCCACCGAGCACGGAGCCGAGGTCGCGGTCATCGGCGGCGGTCTGTCCGGCATCATCTCCGCGTACGAGCTGATGAAGATGGGGCTGAAGCCGGTCGTCTACGAGGCGGACCAGATCGGCGGGCGACTGCGCACCGTCGGCTTCGAGGGCACCGAGGGCGACCTGACCGCCGAAATGGGCGCCATGCGTTTCCCGCCGTCCTCCACGGCGCTCCAGCACTACATCGACCTGGTGGGCCTGGTCACGGAGCCCTTCCCGAACCCGCTGGCCGAAGCCACCCCCTCCACCGTGGTCGACCTCAAGGGTGAGACCCACTACGCCGAGACCATCGCCGACCTGCCGCAGGTCTACCGCGACGTGGCCGCCGCGTGGAACGCCTGCCTGGAAGAGGGCGCCGACTTCTCGGACATGAACACGGCCATGCGGGAGCGCGACGTTCCGCGGATCCGGGAGATCTGGGCCAAGCTCGTCGAGAAGCTGGACAACCAGACCTTCTACGGCTTCCTCTGCGAGTCGCAGTCCTTCAAGTCCTTCCGCCACCGTGAGATCTTCGGGCAGGTCGGTTTCGGTACCGGCGGTTGGGACACCGACTTCCCCAACTCCATCCTGGAGATCCTGCGCGTCGTCTACACCGAGGCCGACGACCACCACCGCGGCATCGTCGGCGGATCCCAGCAGCTGCCGCTGCGCCTGTGGGAGCGCGAGCCCGAGAAGATCGTCCACTGGGCCCAGGGCACCTCTCTCGCGACCCTCCACGAGGACGGTGCCCCGCGCCCGGCCGTGACCCGGTTGCACCGCACCGCGGGAAACCGCATCACGGTGACCGACTCCTCCGGTGACATCCGCACCTACCGTGCGGCGATCTTCACCGCCCAGTCCTGGATGCTGCTGTCCAAGATCGCCTGCGATGACTCGCTCTTCCCGATCGACCACTGGACGGCGATCGAGCGCACCCACTACATGGAGTCCTCCAAGCTCTTCGTCCCGGTCGACCGGCCGTTCTGGCTGGACAAGGACGAGGAGACCGGCCGTGACGTGATGTCGATGACGCTCACCGACCGGATGACCCGCGGCACCTACCTGCTGGACAACGGCCCGGACAAGCCGGCCGTGATCTGTCTCTCCTACACCTGGTGCGACGACAGCCTCAAGTGGCTGCCACTGTCCGCGAACGAGCGGATGGAGGTCATGCTGAAGTCCCTCGGCGAGATCTACCCCAAGGTGGACATCCGCAGCCACGTCATCGGTAATCCGGTCACCGTCTCCTGGGAGAACGAGCCCTACTTCATGGGCGCCTTCAAGGCGAACCTGCCGGGCCACTACCGCTACCAGCGGAGGCTGTTCACCCACTTCATGCAGGACCGCCTCCCCGAGGACAAGCGGGGCATCTTCCTGGCCGGCGATGACATCTCCTGGACCGCCGGCTGGGCGGAGGGCGCGGTGCAGACCGCCCTCAACGCGGTGTGGGGGGTCATGCACCACTTCGGTGGCAAGTCCGACACCACCAACCCCGGCCCCGGCGACCTGTACGAGGAGATCGCCCCGGTAGAGCTGCCCGAGGACTGATCCCGCGCTGGCCCCACCAACCACGGGCCGCACCCGCGCGGTCAGGTCCCCCTCGCGAACGGCACAACCGGACGCGAGGGGGACGGTACCCGGTGCGGGGGCGGCTCGTTTCCATGTCCTGCGGGGTGCCGGTGCTCAGCCCGTCGGTGTCAGCAGACAGCGCCCGACCAGGCCGACCCCCGCATCGAGGGTTTCGGTGAACTCCTCTGCCAGCTCGGGTGCCTCACGCAGGTTCCACAACAGGCGCGCCGCCGCCCAGGCACCGTCGCGGGCGCGTTCCAGGCTCCAGGACCCGATCAGATGGGTCAGCGGGTCGGCGATCTCCAACAGGTCCGGGCCCGGCATCACCTCCTCCCGGATCCGCTCCTCCAGCACGACGAGGGCCTCGCCCACCCGGTCGTAGTCCCTTTCCAGGGCTGCTGGTTCGCACTCCAGAGCAGAGCAGGCGGACACCACCGCGAGTGCCAGGTCGACTCCGATGTGCGCATTGATCCCGGCGAGCGCGTGTTGAAGGGGGCGCACCCCCGGATGGCGGCGGTACTGGAACAGCGGGCGCCAACAGGCGGGGACCCGGCGCCCCTCCGTGGCCGCGTCCACCGCGTCGAGGTAGCGTCCGGCGAAGCGGACGCTCAGCTCCGCGGCCGAATGCGTGGACGGGAACAGACCGTCCCGCATCCGCTGCCGTAACTCCCGGGTGACGCTGAGGTAGACCCGGTTGAACACCGCGACCCCGTCTCGTGGAGGCAGCCGCCGTTCAAGCGATCGCATCCGTGCGACCACCTCGTCCAACGCCCGGTCGGGAGGGCCGTCCAGCACCGTTGTTGTGTACGCCATCAGATTCCTAGCGAGAGGACCCTCGGCCCGAGCCGAGGGGGGAATCGCTTCCCTGGCCTGCAGTGGTCTTTTGCCGCCCGGTAGGGGTCGATCGGGCCGGACCTCGGCCCCCGGGCGACAAGCCCGCGGTTGCGGCGCTTCGGTCACGGGTGCAGGTTTCCAGCCGGGCGGGTGCCCGAGGTGGTTTTACGCCGGGGCTTCGCCGGTTCGGGCGAAGCGCGTCAGACGCGCGCGCCCCCGCCGAAACCGGCGACGCCCTCGTCCGCAGCCGCCCGCAGGCCGAACCTGCTAAGGGCGCAGCACGCCAGCTTCGCTGGGGCCCGACTTCGGCTCCGGCCGACGAAGCATCGCAGCACCGGCGACCAGTCCGAGGGTCAGGCCGGTCACCAGCGTGAAGGAGACCACCAAGGAGCTGGCGTCGGCGACGGCCCCGATCGCGGAGGGCGCGATCAGCCCCGAGGCGTACGTGATGGTGGCGACGCCGGCGAGGGCCTGGGCCGGCGCGGGTCCGCTGCGGGCCGCGGCGGCGAAGACCAGGGGGACCACCACGGCCACGCCCAGGCCGATCAGCGCGAACCCGGTCAGGGCCGTAGCGGGCTGCCCGCCCCACACGACCAGGACTCCGCCGAGGGCGGCCAGTACCCCGCCCGCCCGCACCGTCGGGACCGGCCCGAACCGGTCCACCACCCGGTCGCCGAGGAGCCTGGCCACCGCCATGGTCAGCGCGAACGCCGTGGTGGAGGCGGCGGCGAGGCCGGGGGAGGCGTGCAGCACGCTCCCCAGGTAGACCGCCGACCAGTCCAGTCCCGCCCCCTCCGCGAACACGGCGCAGAAGCCGACCAGGCCGATCAGCAGTGCCGCCCGTGGTGGCGCGGCGAAACGCGGCGGGGGCTCGGCGTCCGGCGCACTGCGCAGATCGAGCAGCCCGCGGCAGGCGATCAGCCCCGCGGCGGTGAGCAGCGTCGCCGCGAGCGCATGATGGATCGGGGCGTCCATCTCGACGTGTGCTGCCAGCGCACCGGCTGCGGAGCCGGCGAGGGCACCCACGCTCCACCGGCCGTGCAGGCCGGACATGATCGAGCGGCCCAGCCGGTTCTCGGTCTCCACTCCCAGGGCGTTCATAGCCACGTCGGACAGCCCGGACACCGCCCCGTACACGAACAGGGCGGTGCACAGGCCCACGAGACCCGATGCCAGTCCCGGCAGGACCAGTGAGGCGGTCCACAGGGCCAGCAACAGCCGCAGGGCCCTACGGGCGCCCAAGCGGTGGTTGACCCGACCGGCCAGGGGCATCGCCATGGCGGCCCCGACGGCCGGGAAGGCGAGGGCGAGGCCCAGTTGGCCGGGGCTGAGCGAGCTGTGCTCCTGGAGCCAGGGGATGCGGGCGGCGAAGCTGCCGGTAACCGCCCCGTGCACACCGAACACGGCGGCCACGGCCCTGTGCGCGCGTCGGAGACCGTGCGCGGCGGTGCGGCTCTCGCCAACGGTCATGGTGACTCCTTCATGGATACCCCGGCCCATTGGCCCGGGGGAAAACGGGGCTCCTGCGGAGCGGGGGGCCGGTTCGCCGTTGGGGTTCAGCGGCGTCCGACACAACTATCGGCAGTGCGTCACGCCGGCGCGCACCTGGCCCCAGGTGGTCCTCCGTGCGGGCGAGGCGATTCCGAGCGGCCGGGAGCACCTCCCGCCCCACCATGCGCCGGGGGTCCCAGCGCTTTGTCTCTCAACCGCCAAGTAGGGCGCGCAGAAGCACGCTTGCGGTGCCGCGGGTAGATTTCTGACACCGCCCGTCGAAGGACGGGCGGTGACCGGTGAACCACATCTGAGGGAGCATTCGTGGCCGTGATCCACCGCACCACCCTGACGCCCACCAAGCTGGAACTGCTCGCCGAGTGGATACCGAAGCAGAACTGGTACCAGAGCGGACCTGCGGAGCCGGAGCTGGCCAGGGCCGGTGGTTTCCGCCTAGACGATCCGTTGGGAGAGGTGGGCATCGAGCTGATGGTCGTGGCGGACACCGCGTGGCCGGAGCCGGTGGCCTACCTGGTGCCGCTGGCCTACCGCGGCGCGGCGTTGCCGAACGCCCCGGCCGAGGCGTTGATCGGTACGGCCGAGCACGGGGTGCTCGGTACCCGCTGGATCTACGACGGGGTGCAAGACCCTGTGGTGATGGAGCAGTTGGGTGCGCTCTTGCTGGGCAGCACGACAGCCCAGCACCAGAGCGAGAGCCACACCGCCGACCCGACCGTCACCGTGTCCGGCGCCGGACCGTCGGACGGGCTTCACGTGCGGGTCAACCGGGTCCTACAGCCGGCGGTGGCCGTACCGGCGGCGCCCGCACACCTCGTGGCCGGGTGGACCTGGCCGGACGGAACGCCCGCCCGGGCAGTGGTGGCGGCTTTTGAACCGAGTTGAGGGCGCGCGCCGGTGGGCCGGGGCGTGGCGGTACGCGACTCAGCTGCCGGCGCCGGACCGCCGCCGTTGGCCGCTCGGGTACCTGCGGTGCAGGAAGTCCTCCCAGGTGCCGCTGCCCTCGGCGTGGGTGGGGGTGAGATTGTCGCCGTTTCGGAACGCGGCCATGGTCTTGCCGGGGATCGGGACCTGGAGCACCGGGCGGCGGCGGCCGGTGGCCCTCAGGTAGGCGCGGGCCAGCTCGGGCAGCGTCCGCACCTGCGGTCCGCCCATGTCGGGCACCCTGCCGGCGGGAGCGGCGGCGGCGAGCCCCGCGAGCCGGTCGGCGACCTCCGCCACTTCCACTGGCTGGATCCGTAGGCCCGCCGGCAGCATCATCACCGGCAACTTCGCTGCCGTTGAGACCAGTTGGTGCACCAGTTCGTGGAACTGGGTGGTGCGCAGTACCGTCCAGCCCAGACCGGAGCCTTCGACCAGCTGCTCGACGTGGTGCTTCGTGCGGTAGTAGCCCAACGGGATGCGGTCCACGCCCACGATGGAGATGTACACCAGGTGCCTGACGCCGTGGGCTCTGGCGGCGTCGATGAGGTGTGCGGCGGCCTTCTCGTCGCCTCCTGAGGGACTGCTGGCACAGTGGACGATCGTGTCCACCGAGGCCACCGCCGTGTCCAGTCCGCTGCCGTCGCGGAGGTCCACCGCGTACGGCTGGGCGTGGCGGCTCAGTACCCGCACTTCGTGCCCGGCGGAGCGCAACCGCGCGCAGACCAGGCTGCCCAGCGTTCCGGTGCCTCCGGTGACCAGGATGGTGCCCATGAGGATGCTCCTGACTCTCGCTGCTGTCCGGTCGTGCGACCGGCCTTCACCCGCTGGGATTGGGCAGCGGTCGGGAATGTGACACTCAGGCCGCCTGGGACGACAGGAACCGTAGCTTCTCCGGGTTGACCACCACGCGCAGGCTGCTGACCTGCCCGCCGCTGCTTTCGAATACCAGTACGGCGGCTGCCGGGCGTCCGATGAGCAGGGCCGGCGCCCCGTTCACTTCGGCGGGGCAGAAGTCCAGCCCGGCGGTGTAGCGCTGTGCGAGTCCCGCCAGCAGCCGGGCGACCTTGTCGCGGCCGTGGACCGGGCGCCTGGCGGCGTTGACGCCCCGTCCGCCGTCCGCGGTGTAGACCACCTCGTCCGCCAGCAGTTGCTCCAGTCCGGCCAGGTCGCCCCCCTGCGCCGCCTTCGTGAAGCGATCCACCAGGTCGCGCAGCTGGTCCGGGTCCGCTTGGAACCGGGGGCCCGCGGCCGTGATCCGCTGGGCAGCCCGCCGGTAGCGCTGGCGGCAGTTCGCCTCGGTGAGGTCGAGCAGGCCGGCGATTTCCCGATGGCTGTAGGAGAAGGCCTCCCGCAGCACGTAGACCGCGCGTTCCACCGGGCTCAGTCGTTCCAGGAGGAGGAGCAGCGCCAGGGAGACCTGTTCGCGCTGTTCTGCGCTCTCCAGGGGGCCGAGTGCTCCGTCAGCGGTGAGCACCGGTTCGGGGAGCCATGGGCCGAGGTACTCCTCGCGCTGGGCACGGGCGGAGGTGAGGCGGTTCAGGCACAGATGGGTGGTGGCTTTCGCCAGCCAGGCCGAGGGATGTTCCACGGACTCCCGGTCGGTGGCGTGCCATCGCAGGTAGGCGTCCTGCACGGTGTCCTGCGCCTCCTGGGCGGAGCCGAGCATGCGGTAGGCGATGCCGAACATGCGGGGGCGGTGGGCCTCGAACTCATCGATCGCTGAACCGGTCACTGTCCGAGCGTGCCAGAGGGCCCGGCGGTTGGTGGCCGCCGGGCCCTGGTTCAACTGCGGGTCGTCACGACCGGGCGGTCAGCAGGCGCCGAGGTCCTGCCAGACGCCCCACTCGCCGGTGCTGCCGGGGGCCTCGTTCTGGGTCCACCACTTGGCCTTCCAGTTGTGGCCGTTGTGGGAGATGACGGAGCCGCCCTGGTAGATGTCGCCCGCCACGTACGCCGCGTTGGTGCAGGTGCCGCCGGGCGGGGTGGTCGGGGGAGTCGTGGGCGGAGTCGTGGGCGGAGTGGTGGGCGGAGTCGTGGGCGGAGTGGTGGGCGGGGTGGTCGGGGGAGTGGTGGGCGGAGTCGTCGACGTTCCGGGTTCGACGACCGTCACACCGCGCGCCAGGTCGCCGGCGATTCCGTACGTCTTGCCGCCGAAGGTGACGGTCCAGTTGGACGGGGTGGAGGTCGGCAGGTAGTAGACGAAGTCCAGCTCCACCGAGGCACCCGGGGCCAGGCTCTGCCAGGCCGGCAACTTCAGGGAGACGCGGTTGTAGTCGCCCTTGAGGCCGCCCACGTTGGTGCCTGTGTGGTCGCTGCGCAGGACCGTGGTGTTCCAGCCGGACTGGTCCTTGGCGTTGCTCGGTGCGGAGGAAGAGTAGTCGAACTGGAACTCGGTGCCGCCGGGCAGCGCGGTACCGGTGTTGTTGGTGATCTTTAGTTTGGGGCTGATCGGGTAGTTGGAGTCACCGAGCGGGAACTGGCCGAAGTCCACGTCCACGTTGATGGCCTCGGTCGGCATCTCGATGGTGGCCCGCTCGGCCCCGTAGGGCGTTGCGTTCTTGAACTTCTCGTACATCGCCGTGGTGAGCGTGTCACCCATCTCGTACTGGCCCTTGGCCGCGTTCCAGCCGTAGTCGCCGGCCAGCTCCCACACCATGGTGCCGCCGATGCCCTTGTCCACCACATAGTCGGCCTTGGCCTTGACGGACTGCTCGTCCTCGGTGGAAAGGAAGACCTTCTTCTGCGCGTTCCACAGCCACGGGGCGACCAACGTCGCATCGTACTTGCGGGCGTAGGTGCCGGTCAGCGTCGTGTTCGCCGGGAAGCCGTACTGGGTGACGTAGTCGCCGACCACGCCCTTCTCCAGGTTCTTGGCGTGCCACATCGGGTTGGAGCCGGCCGGGGACTCCTTGCCGTTGGTGTCCTTGTCGTGCCAGAGGTTGTCGATGCCGACGGCCCCGTCCCCGCACTTGGTCAGGCCGGCTCCGGCCGGGCAGGAGGTCGCCGAGGCCTTGCCCCACAGGCCGTCCGTGCCTCCGGTGACGTTCTTGAAGCCGCGGGTGTAGTAGGGCAGGCCGATGTTGATGCGGCCGGCCGGCATCGAGCCGCGGAAGTAGTGGTAGGCCCAGTCGGTGTTCAGGTAGCCGATGCCGCCGTACTGGGAGGTGGAGTACACGCCCGCGGCGGCCAGTTCGCTGTCCTTGCCGTCATCGAAGAGCGAGGCGTTCGGGCCGACGTGCTCGTTCCAGGCACCGTGCAGGTCGTAGGACATGATGTTGACGTAGTCCAGGTACTTCTGCATCTGGAACGTCTCCATGCCGCGCAGCAGGTAGCCGGAGGAGGGCGCGGCGACGGTCAGCAGGTAGTGCTTGCCGTCGGCGGCGCCGGCACGGTCGAGCTTCTCGCGGAGCGTCTTCATCAGGGCCGCGTAGCCCTTGACCAGGCCGGCGCGCCGGGCGTTGGCGAGGCTCCAGTCCAGCGGGTTGCCGGCGTCCTTCATGGTGGTCGGGTACTCGTAGTCGATGTCGACTCCGTTGAACCCGTACTTCTTGATGAAGGAGACCGCGGAGTCCGCAAAGGTGTTGATGCCCGCCTGGTTCACCGAGCCGTCGGCGTTGGTGGCCATCGAGTAGAAGCCGCCCGAGTCCACTCGGTCCCCGTTGTCGGCGAAGTAGCCGCCGGTCTCGGCCCAGCCGCCGACCGACACCAGCGTCTTCACCTGCGGGTACTGCTTCTTGTACTTGGTCAGCAGGTTGAAGTGGCCTTGGTAGGGCAGCGTCGGGTCCATTTCGGCGCCGGCCACCCCGGGCCAGGTCATGCCGGTCGCCGCGTTGTTCGGGCCGTCGCTGCCGACCGAGATCTTGTTGTCGGAGCCGACGTGTGCGAAGGCGTAGTTGAGGTGCGTGACCTTCTTCCACGGGATGTCGCTGGCGAGGTAGGCAGGCGTGCCGTCCTTGCCGGTGCGCCAGCCTGTGAAGTATCCGATGACGCGGCGCTGGTGGTCGCCGCCCATGTCCTCGCGGCCGTCGGCGTCGTAGACGGAGCAGTAGGGAACGTCGACACCGGGGGTCTTGTACAAGCCGTCTGGGCGACAGGACTCGTTGTCTGCGGCGTGCGAGACGCCGCCCGAGAGCGATGCGATCAGCATTCCGGCGATGGCGGCGCCGGCAGCCGTGAGCATCGCCCTCGTGCGCGTGGGGGACAGCACGATCGTGCCTCCTGGGAGGTTGGCGGTAGCACAACTGACAGAGGGATGACGCGTGATGGCCCGAGATGTGCGCACATCTGGCGGGCTTTCGGCTCCATGGGGTGACGCAGACATTAAGAGGACTAGACCAGAGCGTCAATAGGTCTGGACCATTGAACCCCTCCGTGATGGGGGGCCGGTTACCGTCGGGAAGGGGGCAGAAGGGAAGGGGGTCCGCCTGTGAGTCAGGCCACAGTCGCCCGCTCGCATGAGCGGCGATCAGTCGTGGCACACTGGCTCTGTACCAGAAGCAGCGCACTCCGGGGTCGGTGTAATTCCGAACCGGCGGTTATAGTCCGCGACCCGTCCGCAGCCAGCGGTCGGTTGACCAGGTGAAATTCCTGGACCGACGGTGAAAGTCCGGATGGGAGGCAGTGCGCGGCGGGCCAGTGATAGGTACGCCGCCTTCGGCGGTTCGTCGTCCGTACGCCACCTCGCGTGACGGATCCACCGAACCACCGGGCTTCGGCGACCACCTGTACAGCTGGTTCCGCTCCTCTGTCGTCACCGACAGGCCCCGGAGTCCGTGCCCCCATGTGGCAGGAGGATCCGGTGGCCGACACCACAGTCGACGCACGCTCCATGCGACGCGCCATCGCGCTCGCGGCCCGCGGTCTGGGTGCGACCAGCCCCAACCCGGTGGTTGGCTGTGTCATCGCCGCCCCTGACGGGACCGTCCTCGGCGAGGGCTACCACCAACGCGCCGGAGGCCCCCACGCCGAGGTCCACGCGCTGCGCGCGGCCGGCGAACGGGCCCGCGGCGCCACGGCCTACGTCACCCTCGAACCCTGCAACCACACCGGACGCACCGGGCCCTGCGCCCGAGCCCTGGTCGACGCCGGAATCAGCCGTGTCGTCTACGCCGTGGCCGACCCCGACCCCCGGGCCACCGGTGGTGGTGCCACCCTGCGCGCGGCCGGCGTCGAGGTCGAGGGCGGGTTCCTCGCCGCCGAGGCCGAGGCGGGCAACACCGCCTGGCTCACCGCCGTACGGCGCGGGCGCCCCTTCGTGACCTGGAAGTACGCCGCCAGCCTCGACGGGCGCAGCGCTGCCGCCGACGGCACCAGCCGCTGGATCAGCTCCGCCGCCTCCCGCGCCGACGTGCACCGGCTGCGGGCCGAGTCCGATGCGGTCGTGGTGGGCTCCGGGACCCTGCGCACCGACGACCCGCACCTCGCGGTGCGCGGCATCGAGGACGTCGTCCAACCGCTGCGGGTGGCCGTCGACGCCCGCGCCGAGGTCCTTGCCACCGCCCGGGTCCTGGACGGCGCGGCGCCCACCGTACTCGTGGTCGGCGACGCAGCCGACACCCGCCACCTGCCCGGCGTGGAACTGCTGCGCCTGCCGCTGCACGCGGGGCGCATCGACGTCCGCGAGCTGCTGGAGCGGCTGTACGCGCGCGGGGTGCGTTCCGTCCTTCTGGAAGGCGGCCCCACGCTGGCCGGAGCCTTCCTCGCCGATGGGGTGGTGGACCGTATCGTCGGCTACCTCGCCCCGGTCCTGCTCGGCGCGGGCCCGGCCGCTCTCGCAGACGCCGAAATCACCACGCTCGCGCAGGCATTGCGCCTGGACGTCACCGAGGTCGTCCCCTTCGGCACCGACCTGCGCATCACCGCGGTCCCGGCCGCCGTTCCCACCGAAGCCCCCAAGGAGCACTGAGTGTTCACCGGAATCGTCGAAGAACTGGGCGAGGTCACCGCAGTCGAGCAGCTTGCGGACGCCTCCCGCTTCCGCCTGCGAGGCCCCCTCGTGACCGAAGGGGCCAAGCACGGTGACTCCATCGCCGTCAACGGCGTGTGCCTGACCGTCGTGGAGAGCGCGGACGGCGAGTTCACCGCCGACGTCATGGCCGAAACGCTGCGGCGCTCCAGCCTCGGCGCCCTCCGTGTCGGTTCCCGCGTCAACCTGGAGCGCCCCATGGCCCTCGGCGGCCGGCTCGGTGGCCACCTGGTGCAGGGGCACGTGGACGGCACCGGAGAGATCCTCTCTCGCACCCCCTCCGAGCACTGGGAGCTCGTCGAGGTGGCCTTGCCCGCCGACCTCTCCCGCTACGTGGTCGAGAAGGGGTCGATCACCATCGACGGAGTGAGCCTCACCGTGGTCGAGGCCGCCGAGACACACCTCACCGTGAGCCTCATCCCCACGACCCTGGCGCTGACCACCCTCGGTCTCAAAGAGATCGGCGACCCGGTCAACTTGGAAGTGGACGTCCTCGCCAAGTACGTGGAACGCCTCCTGGGCGCCGGCGTCGTTCCCACCGCTCAGAGCGGGGACGCCCGATGAGCGCACTGGACTGGCTCGGTTCGCCGGCCTTCGAGGTCTTCCACCAGACGGTCATCTGGTCCGATCTGATCGGCAACACCCTGGGGCTGGTGGCCCTGGCCCTTGGTTGGCGCCGTTCCATATGGACCTGGCCCGCACAGTTGCTGTCCGGCCTGATCCTGGTCGCGGCCTATGCCTCGGCCCACCTCAGCGGCGGGGTCGGCAAACAACTGCTGGTGATCGCGGTGGCGTGCTGGGGTTGGCGCCAGTGGCAGCGCGGCCGGCAGCGGGCCCAGGACGGCACCCTCGCGGTGCGCACCGCCTCCTGGACCGAGCGCGGCCTCCTCTTCGGTGGCGCGGTCCTCGGGACCCTCGCCGTCGGTGGCCTCTTCACCCTCTACCCCTCGCTGTCCTGGAGCCCCTGGGCAGACGCATACATCTTCGTCGGGACGCTCGTCGCGATGATCGCCCAGGCTCGCGGACTGGTTGAGTTCTGGTTCGCCTGGTTGCTGGTCGACCTCGTCGGAGTGCCACTGGCGTTCAACGGCGGACTGGCGTTCTCGGCCCTGGTGTACATCGTGTACTTCGGCCTGGTCGTCTGGGGCGCCTACGACTGGTGGCAGCGCTCCCGCACCAACCACATCCGCCCGCAGGCACACCCCGAGGTCCTGGAAGGAGCGAAGGCATGAACCCCAAGCCCGAGCTGAAGTCCGTACCGGACGTGACCGACGGGGGCGAGAGCTACGTTCTCGACCCCGTCGAGCAGGCGATCCGGGAGATCGCCGCCGGCCGGCCCGTCGTGGTCGTCGACGACGAGAACCGGGAGAACGAGGGAGACCTCGTCATCGCCGCGCAGAAGGCAACGCCCGAGATCGTCGCCTTCATGATGAGCGAATGCCGGGGGCTGATCTGCGCACCGATGGAGGGACCGGAACTCGACCGGCTCGAACTGCCGCAGATGGTCGAGCACAACACCGAGTCCATGCGCACGGCCTTCACCGTCTCGGTGGACGCAACGGCCGAGCACGGCGTCAGCACCGGCATCTCGGCCGCCGACCGGGCCACCACCTTGCGGCTGCTGGCCGACGGTCGCTCCACCGCCGGGGACTTCGTTCGCCCGGGCCACGTCTTCCCGCTGCGCGCCCGCCCCGGTGGCGTCCTGGTCCGCAACGGGCACACCGAGGCCGCCGTGGACCTGGCCCGCCTCGCCGGCCTGCGCCCGGCGGGCGCGATCGTGGAGATCGCCGGCGAGGACGGAGTGATGCTGCGCCTGCCCGAGCTGATCCCCTTCGCCCGCAAGCACGGCCTGACGATCATCTCCATCGAGGACCTGGTCGCCTACCGTCGCTCGGCCGAGCCCACCGTGCGGCGGGAAGCCGAGGTCGCCCTGCCCACCGCCGTCGGTGACTTCACCGCCTACGGTTACCGCTCCACCGTCGACGGGGTCGAGCACGTGGCCCTCGTCCACGGCGAGATCGGCGCGGGTGCCGACGTCCTGGTCCGGATGCACTCCGAGTGCCTGACCGGTGACATCTTCCAGTCCCTGCGTTGCGACTGCGGTCCCCAGCTGCAAGCCTCCATGGAGCGGATCAAGGAAGCCGGCCGGGGAGTCGTCGTCTACCTGCGCGGCCACGAGGGTCGTGGTATCGGCCTCGTCTCCAAGCTGCGCGCGTACGAGCTGCAAGAGCGTGGCCGGGACACCCTGGACGCCAACCTGGAGCTCGGCCTCCCGGCCGATGCCAGGGACTACGGGGCCGGTGCCCAGATCCTCGCCGACCTCGGCGTGGCCAGCGTCCGGCTCCTCACCAACAACCCCGACAAGTCCGCCGCCCTCGTCCGCCACGGCATCGAGGTCACCGGCCGGGAAGCGATGCCGGTCGCCGCCGGCGAGCACAACCTGCGCTACCTACGGACCAAACGCGATCGGATGGGGCACGACCTGCCCTGGCTGGAAGTTCCCGCGGCCTCCGCCTGTGGAAACCAGTGAGCCGGTAGCAAGTCCCGACCACCTGGCCGACCGCCTCCGGCGACCGGCCACCGTCAACCGACAAGTACCGGCATGGGCCGGCACGCACCATCGAGGAGAGTTGTGAGCGGCAAGGGCGCACCCGAACTGAGCGTGAAGAACTGCGGCGACCTGCGGGTCGCGGTCATCGCCGCCCAGTGGCACGAAAAGGTCATGGACGGACTCGTCGACGGCGCCCTGCGCGCCCTGCACGAGCTGGGCATCGACGAGCCGACCCTGCTCCGGGTGCCCGGCAGCTTCGAGCTCCCCGTGGTGGCGAAGGTACTCGCCGGGCGTGGATACGATGCCATCGTCGCCCTCGGCGTGGTCATCCGTGGTGGCACCCCTCATTTCGACTACGTGTGCCAGGGCGTCACCCAAGGCCTGGTGCAGGTATCCGTCGACACCGGAGTTCCCGTCGGCTTCGGTGTCTTGACCTGCGACAACGATGAGCAGGCGCTGGACCGCGCCGGCATCGAGGGGTCGAGCGAGGACAAGGGGCACGAAGCGGTCACCGCCGCCGTCGCCACCGCCATGACCCTGCGGACGGTCAGCGAACCCTGGCGCTAGCGGCGGTGGGGGACCCCGTACTCTAAGGACCATCATGGCGAACAAAACCTTCGAAGAGCTCTTCACCGAGCTCCAGCACAAGGCCGCCACCGGCGACCCCAGCACCTCGCGTACCGCCGAGCTGGTCGGCAAGGGTGTCCATGCCATCGGCAAGAAGGTCGTCGAGGAGGCCGCCGAGGTCTGGATGGCCGCCGAGCACGAGGGCAAGGAGGCAGCGGCCGAGGAGATCTCCCAGCTGCTGTACCACGTTCAGGTGATGATGGTGGCCCGGGGCATTTCCCTGGACGATGTCTACGCCCACCTCTGAACCGGCCCCGTTCCCGCTCCGCACAGCACCTCTCGCACACGAACAAAGGAATCGACCCCATGCTGCGCATCGCCGTCCCCAACAAGGGTTCACTGTCCGGACCTGCGTCGGCGATGCTCCATGAGGCCGGCTACCAGCAGCGCAAGGAGTCCAAGGAGCTCGTCCTGGTCGACCCGGAGAACGAGGTCGAGTTCTTCTACCTCCGCCCCCGGGACATCGCGATCTACGTGAGCTCCGGGCGGTTGGACATCGGCATCACCGGACGGGACCTGCTGCTGGATTCCGGCGCCAACGCCGAGGAGATCCTGCCGCTGGGCTTCGCCCGCTCGACCTTCCGGTACGCCACCAAGCCCGGCACCGCGAGCGGACCGGAGGACTTCACCGGCATGACGATCGCCACCTCCTACGAGGGCATCGTCGCCAAGCACCTTGCCGACCAGGGCATCGACGCCTCCGTGGTGCACCTCGACGGAGCGGTGGAAACGGCCATCCAACTCGGCGTGGCCGAGATCATCGCCGATGTCGTCGAAACGGGCACCAGCCTGCGCAACGCAGGCCTGGAGGTCATCGGCGAGCCGATCTTGAAGTCGGAGGCCGTGGTCATCCGCCGGCACGGAGCTGACCCCGAGGCGCCGCAGGTACAGCAGTTCCTGCGCCGCCTCCAGGGCGTCCTGGTGGCCCGTACCTACGTGATGATGGACTACGACTGCCGCGCCGAGCACCTGGAGCGCGCCGTGGCCCTGACCCCCGGTCTGGAGTCCCCGACGGTCTCGCCGCTCCACAACGAGGGTTGGGTCGCGGTCCGTGCCATGGTGCCGGCCAAGGAGGCCCAGAGGATCATGGACGATCTGTACGAGCTCGGCGCCCGCGCCATCCTGACGACCTCCATCCACGCCTGCCGGCTGTGATGAGCACGGACGATAGGGCCCCGCACCTCGTGCATCCGCCCGCCCTACCCGTCACTTTCCGGCCCACCCGGACCAGGGCCATCCTGCTGACCCTGGCCTCGGCGTTGTTCGTGACGGTCACCGCCCTCGCGTTGGTGCTGGACCAACTGAGCCTCGGAGAGCGGATCGCGTTCGTCTTCACCGCGGCCTTGATGGCCGGCGTCCCGGTCCTGCTCAGCCGGCCCCGCGTGGTCGCCGACGAGGACGGCATCACGGTCACCAACCTCACCACCACCCGACGGCTCGCCTGGGCCCAGATCCTGCGGGTCAACCTCCGCCCGGGTGACCCCTGGGTCTTCCTCGACCTCAGTGACGGCACCAGCCTCCCGGTCCTTGGAATCCAGCCGGGCCTGGCCCGGGAGCAGGCCGTCGCCGACGCCCGGGCCCTGCGCGCGCTGACGGAATCCAGGGGAACGAGCGCACCGGGGGCCTGAGTCCCATTGCGGCGTGCATCTCAATGACTAACCTGGTGGCGGGGCGCAGGCGCGTCCCGCCCCCGGCCCCGGGACCCTGTGGCCTGCGGGCACCGACGACTTGAGGAGTGACTCCTTCCAGCAATGGACGGATCATCCGGCAGTACCCCCGGCAGTACCTGCGCCGTCGCCTCCCGTGAGGCGGCGGCATGACCATCCCGCTACTCCTGCTCGGCGCGGCCTTCGCGCTCATCCTCGCCAACGGGTTCTTCGTGGCCGCTGAGTTCGGCCTCGTCACCGTCGACCGGCCGGACGCCGAGCGCGCCGCGGCCGAAGGAGACAAGAGGGCTCGCACGGTCGTCACGGCCTTGCGCGAGCTGTCCTTCCAACTGTCCGGCACTCAGCTCGGCATCACCATCACCTCGCTGGTGGTCGGGATGCTGGCCGAGCCGGCCCTCGCCACGCTGCTGGCCGCCCCGCTGACCGCCGCCGGCATCCCCGCCGGCATGGTCCCCGGCGTGGCCGTCGCCCTCGGCATGCTGCTCGCTTCGGCCGTGCAGATGGTCGTGGGAGAGCTCGTGCCCAAGAACTGGGCGGTCTCCCGCCCCCTCCAAGTGGCTCGTTTCGTCGCCGGACCGCAGTACGCCTTCTCCCGACTGCTGCGCCCGGTGATCTCCGGCCTCAACACGGTCGCCAACCGGTTGGTGCGCGCCTTTGGAGTGGAGCCCGCGGAGGAGCTGGCATCCGCCCGCACGCCCGGCGAACTGGTCTCCCTGGTGCGCTATTCGGCCCAGGCCGGAGCCCTGGAGCAGGACACCGCCGACCTCTTCGTGCGGACCCTGTCCCTGGGCGGCCTGACCGCCCAGCACGTCATGACCCCGCGGGTGAAGCTGAGTGCCCTGCACTCCTCCGCGACGGCCGCCGACGTCTTGAACCTGACCCGCGCCACCGGCCTCTCCCGCTTCCCGGTCTACCGCGAGCGCATCGACGAGGTCATCGGCGTCGTCCACCTGAAGGACGCGCTCGCCGTCCCCGAACACGAGCGGCTGTACACCACAGCCGCTCGCATCTGCGTCACCCCCCTCCTGGTCCCGGGGACCCTGCCGGTCCAGCCGCTGCTCGAACAGTTGCGTAAGGAACAGCCGATGGCGGTGGTCGTCGACGAGTACGGCGGTACCGCGGGCGTGGTCACCCTGGAGGACATCATCGAGGAACTCGTCGGTGAGGTGCGCGACGAGCACGACACCGTCGAGGACGCGGCGCCCGAACTGCACGCCGTCAGCGCCGAGGACGGTCGTCCCTCCTGGGAGGCTGACGGGAGCTGTCGAGTGCTCAGCCTGCGCCGGATAGGCCTTGAGGTACCCGAGGGCCCCTACGAGACGGTCGCTGGTCTGGTCGCCGACCTGCTCGGCCGCATCCCCGTTCCCGGCGACCGGGCGGAGCTGCCGGGGTGGGGTCTGACCGTCCGCAGTGTGGACCGCTACCGGGCCGCTCGCGTCCGGTTGGTGCGCACGGTGGCCCATCCGGTCCAGCTCGGCTCCGCGCCTGCTGAGCGCCTGCACGTCGAGGCGCTGGAGGCCGTGCGATGAACGCCCTGCAACTCCTCTTCGCCCTGCTACTGGTCCTGGCGAACGGCTTCTTCGTCGGCGCCGAGTTCGCTCTGGTGTCGGTTCGGCGCAGCCAGATCGAGCCGTTGGCCGGCAAATCGGCCCGGGCCCGTCAGGTCCTGCACGGCTTGGAGAACCTGCCCCGGATGATGGCGGCGGCCCAGTTCGGGATCACGGTCTGCTCCCTGACCCTCGGAGCGGTGGCCGAGCCGACCGTGGCCAGGCTGCTGGAGCCGATCTTCCACGCCGTGCACCTGCCGGAGGGCCTGGTCCACCCCCTCGGGTACGTCCTGGCCCTGGCCGCGGTGGTCTTCCTGCACCTGGTGATCGGGGAGATGCTGCCGAAGAACCTCGCCATGGCGGCTCCCGAGCGCACCGCACTGTGGCTCAGCCCGGCGTTGGTCGGCTTCGCGCGGTTGTGCGGTCCGATCACTTCGGCACTCGGTGCCTGCGCCGGACTGGTGCTGCGCCTGTTCAAGGTCGAGCCCAAGGACGAGGTCGAGGCCGTGTACACCAGCGCCCAACTGGGCCGTCTGGTCCAGGATTCCCGTCAGGCGGGGCTGCTGGAGCCGGTCGAGCAGCAACGGCTGGAGGACGCCCTGGAGCTCGGTAGCCGTCCGATCACCGACGTGCTGTTGGACCGGGCTTCGCTGGTCACCGTGGGAACGTCGGTCACCCCCCGCCGGATCGAGGAACTCACGGTGCGCACCGGGTACTCACGCTTCCCGGTGCGGGCCGACAGCGGCGCGTTCATGGGTTACCTGCACGTCAAGGACGTGCTGGACCTGGAGGAACGGGACCGTGCCGTGCCCCAGCACGTGTGGCGTCGGATGACGGTCCTCTCCGCCGACCTGCCGCTGGATGACGCGCTGACCGTGATGCGCCGGGCCGCGACCCATCTGGCTCAGGTCGCGGACGCCTCCGGTCGGGTGCTCGGGCTGGTCGCCTTGGAGGACGTGTTGGAGGTGCTGGTGGGCGAGGTGCGTGATCCCGCCCATCGGCGCGTGACGCCAGGTGCCACGGGTGTGCGGCTCACCGAGCCGCGCCCGGAGCCCGCTGACGGTGCGCTGGCGCACTGAGGAGTACGGGTCCGTCCGGCTCCGCCCCGAAGACGGGGTCGGCGAGACCCACCGCCGGGTGGTCACGGACCCGGGTCCGTGCGTCGCTGGTCGTGGGGGCCCCGTCCGGAGAGCACCTCGCCGTAGGCCTGCATCAGGTCGGGCAGCCGCAAGGTGGCGAGGTCCTCCCGGGTCGGGGTCCCGGGATAGCCGGCCAGGCGCAGGTCGCGGTAGGCGCAGCTCTTCTCGTACAGGGTCCGCAGGAAGCGGCCGTTGCCGAGCTCGTCGATCCAGCCCTGGTCGACCACGTGCCCACTGATGCTGCGCAACTCCTCCAGCGCCTCCTCGTCCCAGCCGTCGCCGTTCGCCCCGGCCAGCACCCGGCCGATGGCGGTCAGTTCCAGCGGTCGGTAGCTGGGGAAATCCACCCGGGTGGTGAAGCGGGAGGACAGCCCCGGGTTGGTGGCAAGCAGCCGGTCCATGCCCTCCGGGTAGCCGGCCAGGATCACCACCAGCCGGTCCCGGTTGTCCTCGGCACGTTTGAGGAGGACCTGGAGGGCTTCGTCCCCGTACGCGTCTCCCTTGCTGTAGCCGGAGTTGGACAGGCTGTACGCCTCGTCGACGAAGAGCACCCCGCCGATCGCGGAGTCGATGAGCTCATTCGCCTTGACCGCGGTCTGTCCGAGGAACTCGCCCACGAGATCCGAGCGTTGCGCCTCAACGAGGTGGTCGCCACCGAGCAGGCCCAGGGCGTAGAAGACACGTCCCAGGATCCGGGCGACGGTTGTCTTTCCGGTTCCGGACGGCCCGGAGAAGACGAAGTGTCGCTTGGGCGGTTGTACGGGCAATCCCAGTTCCGCTCGCAGTCGTGCCATGTGCAGCTGCGCGGACAGAGCCTTCACCTGTCGTTTGACCGGCTCCAGACCGACCATCCGCTCCAGCTCTTCCAGCGCTTCGGCCAGGAGCGCGGCATCGGCGGGCCCGGACGGCAGCGGTGAACTCCGCCCTGCCGAAGGCTTCTTGCGCCGTGCGTGGGACTCCGTGGAGAGGTCGGGCGGGTCGGCTAGGGGGATGCCCGGGTCGCTGGGTGCGCCGGTTCCCATCCACACCTCCCGCCCCTCCAGTAGGTCCGGACCGGTCAGCGGCTCGGCCGGCACCTGGTCCACTTCGACCTGCCCGTCGACGGTGTCGAGACCGAGCCCACCCAAGGTCACAGAGGCGTAGTCGCCCGAGTCCTCGAAACCGTCGCCCTCCGCGATCGCGGCGAGCCGGGCCGCGGTGTCCATGAAGGCCGGGTCCACCCGGTGCACCGCGCGGTACAACGGGAGCGCCGAGGCGCTGCGACCGGTACCTTCGCGCGCCCGGGCCAGCCAGTAGCGCAGCTCCTTGCGCTGCGGCTGTTCGCTGCGACAGCGCATCAGAGCGGTGGCGAGGATCGGCTCGGCCTGCCCGTACATCTCCAGGCGCACCCGTGCCATCCCGGCGAACAGACCCGACTCTATGCCCAGCAGCGGATCGTCCACCAGGGCCTCGGTGTGCTGGACCAGCGCCTCCCAGTCCTTCGCCAGGTACGCCCGGCAGGCGTGCAGGAAGCGGACCTGAGGATCGGTGTCCACCGGCGGGAGCCCGGCCAACGCCCGGTCGAGCTCCGGCACGTGACGGCCGTCGAGGAGGTGCGAGGCGTATGCGAGTAGAAGATCGCGCGGGTTCTCCAGAACGGGTTGAACCCACCATCCCAGCCAGTACCAGGAATTGAGGCCGCGCCGATGACGGGCGCGCTGCTCGCCGAAGCGGTGCCGGTTCTGGTGCATGTGCAGCAGCGCGTTGGTGGTGTCGATGCGCAGCGCATGGAGGCCGAGCCAGGCGTCGGCCATCCCCGTGTCGAGCTGTACGGCGGCCTTGAACTCCTCCTCGGCTTGCGGATATGCGCCCATGGTGTAGGCATCCATGCCGCGTAGCCAGGCCAGTTCGGCCGGGGCATGCCCGCCCTGCGAACCGAAGTCCATCACGTCCCCCACAAGCCTGCCCCCGTGGTGTGCGGCCAGAGCGTCCTGCCCTACCGCCGGATGACCCAACCACCCCAGAGTTGGCGGGAGTTGCGCCGAAGACCCAGCTCGCATCGTACCTGCGGGAACGGGCCCGCCGAAGGGCGCGGCGTCAGCCCGGGCTCCCGAACGCTTCCAGCCAAGGTCACTGAGAGTAGCTGAGAACCTGATGCCCGCCCGCTGTGAGGGGCCGGCGAGGTGGCGGGAGCGTGACGGAGCCCCCGATCACGGGGGAACAATCGGGGGCTCCGCATCCGCGGCGGTCAAGAAAAACCGCGCATTGAGAACGTAAGACCTCTGCGGGTGCCGGTCAAGGCGCCTTCGGGGCCCTAGGTGGGCCCCTCGACGAGGTTGCCGCCGCCGCTCTTCCGCTCGTGACTCTCGGTTACCGAAGGATGGGTTTGGTGCGCCTCATCAGCCCCAGAAGTCCACCGATACCCCGAAGCGCACTGACGTACCAGGATGTCCGCAAAGGGGCGCGAAGGGTCATCCGCGAAGTGCGCGCGCTCCGCGCGCTCCCACCCGTCCCAGAAGTCGGCCAGTTCCCGGCCGTCCCGGCGACGCCCCCGCTCCCAGGACTCCTGCTGCGGCACATCCATCCAGAACAGGCGGGCCAGGTAGGAGCGCAACGCGCGCCTACCGGCGCCCACCCCCTCGACGAGTACCACCGGAGCCGGTTTGAGGACCCGCGCCGGCCCGAACCGCCGGGCCACCCAGTCGTACGCCGCGTAGTGGGCGGCCCGCCCGGCGGCCAGCGGTTCCAGCACCTCGACCCGCAAGCGCTCCGTCCACTCGAACAGCTCCCCGTGACAGGCCACATCGTCCAGGTGGACGACCGGAGCCCCACCCAGCGCCGCGGCCACCGACCCGGCGAAGGTGGACTTGCCGGACCCGGCATGCCCGTCCACCCCGATCAGCCGTACCGGCCCGCAGGAAGGCGCCAGCCCACCCAGTTCGGCGGCCACCCCCCCCAGCCCTCTGCCGTCGGGCGTCGGCGCGGGCGTCCCCACATGCGGATGTTCCACCCGCCCAGCCTACGACCCGCGCCGACACGGAGCGCGGGCTGGTCGAAGCGGAACAGGAGCGGGGATAGTTGGCGCACGGCCGGCCAGGGACCACCCTGCCGGCCCTCCAGACCGGACCGACCGGGGGGATCCCGCCCATGACCGCACCCACACCCCGTAGGACCGTGCTGGCCGCGGCGCTTGCCGTGGCCGCAGCAAGCACCACAATCGCGGGGCCGGCCTCGGCATCCCAGGGCCCGGCGCGGGCTGCCCGCCGGCCCGGCCGTAGGCCGGTGGAGCACCGTCTGTGGACCTCCCGTGAGCACTGGCGCACCGGAACCCACCGGGGCACCGAGACCCCCATCAGCGCGCGGCCCGCGGTACGCATCTCCCGCCCGCTTGGGCGCACCCACTACACCGATCCGCGCACCGGACGCACCACGACCTGGGAGTACGCCACCTGGACTTCGCCCGAGCACCGACCGGCCGTACCGGCTACCGAGGCGATCGTCTCCTGGAACGCGCGCACCCCGACCGGCAGCTGGATCCAGGTCGAACTCCGCGCGACCTACTCCGACGGCACTCGCAGCCCCTGGTACGTGATGGGGCGCTGGGCGTCCGGCGACACCGACATCCGACGTACCTCCGTGGACGGCCAGCGCGACGGCAAGACCAGCGTCTGGACCGACACGCTCGCCATTGACGAGGCCACGACCGGGCTCAGGCTCGTCTCCTACCGGCTGCGTCTGACCCTCTACCGCACTCCCGGCAGCTCCCGAACGCCCACCGTCTGGCTGGTGGGCGCCGTCACCTCCGACCTGCCCGACCGCTTCGAGGTGCCGGCGAGCCCCATCGGGCCGACCCGGGAGCTGCACGTCCCGCGCTACTCCCAGCACACACATATCGGGCAGTACCCCGAGTACGACAACGGCGGTGAAGCCTGGTGCAGCCCCACCTCCAGCCAGATGGTGGTCGAGTACTGGGGGCGTCGTCCCAAGGCGGCCGACCTGGCCTGGGTCGATCCGGCCTTCGAGGACCCCCAGGTCTGCCACGCCGCTCGCCACACCTACGACTACCAGTACGAAGGCTGCGGCAACTGGCCGTTCAACACCGCCTACGCGGCCACCTACCGGGGGCTTGCCGCGGTCGTCACCCGTCTCGTCTCGCTGACCGAGCTGGAGAGGCTCGTCCACGCCGGGATTCCGGCGATCACCTCGCAGTCCTTCATGGCCGAGGAGCTCACCGGCGCGGGCTACGGCACGGCCGGCCACCTCATGACCGTGGTCGGGTTCACTCCCAGCGGAGACGTGATCGCCAACGACCCGGCAGCCCACACGAACTCCGATGTGCGCAGGGTCTACCGGCGCCGAGAGTGGGAGAACATCTGGCTCCGCACCAAGCGTTATGACGCAAACGGCAAGGTCAGAGGCGGTACGGGGGGTGTCTGCTACATCTTCTGGCCCGCCCGCCCGACACCGCTGCAACGCCGCGTGCTGGCCGGAGTGGGGATCACGGGTCGCTGAAGGGTGGTGGGTGAAGTGCCCGATGGTGCCGGCTTCGACCCGGCGATAGCCTCGCCCGTCCCGGATCCGCCCGCCCACCCGCCGGTGACGGCCGCCTTCTACGTCTGGTTCGATGCCCCGATCGAGTACATCGGTGCGACGAAGGAGTGGGCGGGCGGCGCCGGTGACGGCGAGGTTCGCGACTGGAAGTCGTGGTGGTACGAGGCCGACGACACCGTTCGCTACACCCAGCTCATGGCGAAGGACAACGTGCCGTTCCACACGGTGATGTTCCCCGCCACGGAACTCGGCGTGCGGTAGATGCCTCAGCAACCACGGCCGTCGACTTGGTCGTGCTGATCGTCTCCAGCACTCGCTGCACGGCCTGCTTCACCGCAGGCCAGTAGGGGCTTTGCCCGTACAACTGACGTGTCAGGCCCTGGGTCCGACGAAGGCAACGTGCGGAATCCGCGAGGCGCGCATCGCGGATCAGCGTGCTGCGGCCCTGCGGCCCTGCGGCCCTGCGGCAGATGAGTGGCCAGAGACAGCCACCGCCTGTCGCCAAGGTCTGCCAGCCTGGCCCGGTGCTGGTAGTCCCGGCGGGCGAACTGCACTTCGTCCAGGACCACCCACACGTCCACGGCGAACAGCTTCGCCAGCGTGGACAGCCGAGGGAAGAAGTTCGGCTGGTGGATCGCGCACACCGCCCCCGAAGGGACGGCGCTGGCGTCAGGAACTGATGAGCTTGCTGTCGAAGCCAGTGCCCAGGAGGCGCTCGTACGCGTCATGGACATCCCCCGGTACGTGCTGCTCGACGGCGAAGCCGAGCGCCGGGTACTCGATCACCCGTTGCAGGTCCCCCACGAGCATGTCGGCGACGAGCTTCTCGTCGCCGAAGGACTTGATGTAGTCGTCGAACTCCACCGGCTCGGAGGCGCAGACGACCTCGACCTCGGGCTAGAGCTTGCGGCATGTGGCGTACGAGCGGCGCTCCATGTACGGCTTGGAGATCAGGAGCAGCGACTCGACATCCACGCCGGCCCCGCGCAGTACGTCTCGGGACAGCGTGATGTTCTGGCCGGTGTTCCCGGCCTTGGTCTCCAGCAGGATCGCCTCGTCGGGGACGCCCAGGTCGAGAGCGTGCTCGCGGTAGTGGACCGCTTCGCCGCGAGGGAAGCGGGCAGCGGTGGTCGGGCTGTTCCCGCCGCTGAAGACGATGAAGGGGAAGAGACCGGCGCTGTAGAGGTCGGCGGAGGTAGTAGCGGCACCGAGATCGTGACTGCCAAGGCCGCTGGCCGCCGAACAGCGGCGCACCTCGTGGCCCATCTGGTGATAGCGCCAGATCAGCACGGCGTCGTTCCACCGCTCGTCGGTGATGGTGCGCTCTGCGCGGTCCGTCACGGGGACTCCCTCGATCATCGCTGCCTTCACCTCGACACGAGGGTCCGCAGGTCGTCGTACGACCGCCGGATTCCCTCGATGCTGCGGAGCTGGTGGCTCAGGCTGTGGTGGGAGGCCATGCGCGCCGCGTCGCCGGGGACGGTCAATCCATCATCGCGGGTGGCCGGGTCGGACAGAAGGATGTGCGCGTACGCGGTGTCCAACCGGACGCGCTGCATGGGGGAGTCGACGGATCCGGTTGAGCGGGCGATGTCGATGTAGTGGAGCGCCTGGCCGAGCTCCCCGGCACCGCGATGCGCGAGGGCGAGCTTCTGGTGGGCGACGGACCAGTCCTTGGGCTCGCCCAGCTCCTCGAAGCCCCTGATCGCGGAGCGCATGACCTTTGTGGCGTACTCGTTGTTGACGTGCTTGCTGAGCGCCGTGCCCACCCAGAGACGGGCTCGGGCTCGATCGCGTTGGCTGAGGCGGTCATCCGTGGCCAACCCTGGAGAACGACACCGCGACCTGGGTGACCGCCGACCAGGCCAAGGCTCTGGACACCGTCCCGGCTGGCACCGCGTTCACCGTGCCGCCGGTGCTCTTCGCGAAGATCACGGAGGAGGACCTGGAGTCCTACCGGGAGCGCTTCGGCGGGTGCCCGGAAGCCTGACGGGCTTCCCGGGCGAGGGCCGGCGCTCCGCCGCTGAACGGGTACGCCGCGGCGAGCGGCCCCGTTTCCTCGTCGACTTCCACCCGCCCGGGGGGTGCCTCTATGTCTTTCGTCAAGGCGCCTGTGTGGGGTTTGGGGTGGTTCGGGGTTGCTGGGGTTATGCGGCGAGTTCGACGTCTTTCGGTGTCCGGGGTTCGTAGAAGGTGCCGTCGCGGAGCATGGCGAACAGGACGCTGATGCGTTGGCGGGCGAGGCGGAGGAGGGCTTGGGTGTGGGTCTTGCCGCGGGCTCGTTGTTTGTCGTAGTAGGTGCGGGAGGCCGGGTCGGCGTTCATGCAGGCGAAGGCGGACAGGAACATCGCGCGTTTGAGCTGCCGGTTGCCGCCTCGGGGTGTGTGTTCGCCATGGATCGAGGTCCCGGACTGCTTCGTGGTGGGGGCGAGGCCGGCGTAGGAGGCGAGGTGGGCGGCGGTGGGGAAGCTGGTGCCGTCGCCGACGGTGACCAGCAGGACGGCTGCGGTCCTGACGCCGACGCCGGGCATCGAGGTCAGGACCGGG